>NZ_CP108002.1:6657140-6959738 GCF_041435055.1 Streptomyces sp. NBC_00341
CTGCGGCGTCCTCTTCCCCGAGGAGGAGCAGCCCGGAATCGACCTGATCCTTCCGGACTTCACGACGATCCGGGACCGCCTCGACGACGTCGAGGGCATCGTCCTCACGCACGGCCACGAGGACCACATCGGTGGTGTCCCGTATCTGCTGCGCCTGAAGCCGGACATCCCGCTGATCGGCTCCAAGCTGACCCTCGCGCTCATCGAGGCGAAGCTCCAGGAGCACCGCATCCGTCCGTACACCCTTGAGGTCACGGAGGGCCAGCGCGAACGCATCGGCGTCTTCGACTGCGAGTTCATCGCGGTCAACCACTCCATCCCGGACGCCCTCGCGGTCGCCATCCGCACCCCCGCGGGCATGGCCGTCGCCACCGGTGACTTCAAGATGGACCAGCTTCCGCTGGACGGTCGCCTCACCGACCTGCACGCCTTCGCGCGGCTGAGTGAGGAGGGCATCGACCTGCTGCTCTCCGACTCGACGAACGCGGAGGTGCCCGGCTTCGTACCGCCGGAGCGGGACATCTCGAACGTCCTGCGCACGGTCTTCGCCAATGCCCAGAAGCGCATCATCGTGGCGAGCTTCGCCAGCCACGTGCACCGCATCCAGCAGATCCTCGACACGGCCCACGAATACGGCCGCCGGGTCGCCTTCGTCGGACGGTCGATGGTCCGGAACATGGGCATCGCCCGTGATCTCGGCTACCTGAAGGTTCCCGCGGGTCTCGTCGTCGACGTCAAGACCCTCGACGACCTGCCGGACGACGAGGTCGTGCTGGTCTGCACGGGTTCGCAGGGTGAGCCGATGGCGGCCCTGTCGCGGATGGCCAACCGCGATCACCAGATCCGGATCGTGCAGGGCGACACCGTCATCCTGGCGTCGTCGCTGATCCCCGGTAACGAGAACGCGGTCTACCGCGTGATCAACGGTCTGACCCGCTGGGGCGCCAACGTCGTCCACAAGGGCAACGCGAAGGTTCACGTCTCGGGCCACGCCTCGGCCGGCGAGCTGCTGTACTTCTACAACATCTGCAAGCCGAAGAACCTGATGCCGGTCCACGGCGAATGGCGCCACCTCAGGGCCAACGCCGAGCTGGGCGCCCTCACCGGCGTACCGAAGGACCACATCGTCATCGCAGAGGACGGCGTGGTCGTCGACCTGATCGACGGCAAGGCCAAGATCGTCGGCAAGGTCCAGGCGGGCTACGTGTACGTCGACGGCCTTTCGGTCGGCGACGTCACAGAGACCTCGCTCAAGGACCGCCGCATCCTTGGCGACGAGGGGATCATCTCCGTCTTCATCGTGGTCGACAGCAACACCGGCAAGATCGTGGGCGGCCCCCACATCCAGGCCCGGGGCTCCGGCATCGATGATTCGGCGTTCAGCGCGGTCGTACCGAAGGTCCAGGACGCACTCAACAAGTCCGCCCAGGACGGCGTGATGGAGCCGCACCAGCTCCAGCAGCTGGTCCGCCGCACGGTGGGCAAGTGGGTCTCCGACACCTACCGCCGGCGCCCGATGATCCTTCCGGTCGTCGTCGAGGTCTGACCCCGACAGACGCGAACTCCGGAGCGGGGCCCCCGATTTGCATCGGGGAGCCCCGCTCCAGTACGTTTACGGCTCCGCCTCACCGGGAAGCAACGCGCGCACTCGTGCGCCGCGTGACGCCCGCAGAGGATGGAAATTCCGACTCAGAAGTTCTGATAAAGTCGGAACCGCCGAAAGGCAAGGCCACTTCAACGGCCACCAGAATTCAAATTCGAACCGGAAACGGAACGAAATCGAGTCTGGTAAGGTTGGAACCGCCGGAAAGGGAAACGCGAAAGCGAAGAACTGGAAAGCGAAAATGCGAGGCCCGCTTCGACCGGGAATCGGACACGAAAGAGTCTGATAGAGTCGGAAACGCAAGACCGAAGGGAAGCGCCCGGAGGAAAGCCCCAGAAAATGTTCTGCGGGTGAGTACAAAGGAAGCGTCCGTTCCTTGAGAACTCAACAGCGTGCCAAAAGTCAACGCCAGATACGTTGATACCCCGACCTGCTTCGGCAGGTTCGAGGTTCCTTTGAAAGTCCTGGCAGACCCAGTTATGGGTTCTACCAGGCAATGCACATAGCGAGGACACAGTGAACAGCCGGTCTTATTCCGACTCGGCTGTTCCGCTCTCGTGATGTGACCCCGATTACGGGAAAACATTCACGGAGAGTTTGATCCTGGCTCAGGACGAACGCTGGCGGCGTGCTTAACACATGCAAGTCGAACGATGAAGCCCTTCGGGGTGGATTAGTGGCGAACGGGTGAGTAACACGTGGGCAATCTGCCCTTCACTCTGGGACAAGCCCTGGAAACGGGGTCTAATACCGGATAACACTTTCCCTCTCATGGGGGAAGGTTAAAAGCTCCGGCGGTGAAGGATGAGCCCGCGGCCTATCAGCTAGTTGGTGGGGTAATGGCCTACCAAGGCGACGACGGGTAGCCGGCCTGAGAGGGCGACCGGCCACACTGGGACTGAGACACGGCCCAGACTCCTACGGGAGGCAGCAGTGGGGAATATTGCACAATGGGCGAAAGCCTGATGCAGCGACGCCGCGTGAGGGATGACGGCCTTCGGGTTGTAAACCTCTTTCAGCAGGGAAGAAGCGAAAGTGACGGTACCTGCAGAAGAAGCGCCGGCTAACTACGTGCCAGCAGCCGCGGTAATACGTAGGGCGCAAGCGTTGTCCGGAATTATTGGGCGTAAAGAGCTCGTAGGCGGCTTGTTGCGTCGGTTGTGAAAGCCCGGGGCTTAACCCCGGGTCTGCAGTCGATACGGGCAGGCTAGAGTGTGGTAGGGGAGATCGGAATTCCTGGTGTAGCGGTGAAATGCGCAGATATCAGGAGGAACACCGGTGGCGAAGGCGGATCTCTGGGCCATTACTGACGCTGAGGAGCGAAAGCGTGGGGAGCGAACAGGATTAGATACCCTGGTAGTCCACGCCGTAAACGTTGGGAACTAGGTGTTGGCGACATTCCACGTCGTCGGTGCCGCAGCTAACGCATTAAGTTCCCCGCCTGGGGAGTACGGCCGCAAGGCTAAAACTCAAAGGAATTGACGGGGGCCCGCACAAGCAGCGGAGCATGTGGCTTAATTCGACGCAACGCGAAGAACCTTACCAAGGCTTGACATACACCGGAAAGCATCAGAGATGGTGCCCCCCTTGTGGTCGGTGTACAGGTGGTGCATGGCTGTCGTCAGCTCGTGTCGTGAGATGTTGGGTTAAGTCCCGCAACGAGCGCAACCCTTGTTCTGTGTTGCCAGCATGCCCTTCGGGGTGATGGGGACTCACAGGAGACTGCCGGGGTCAACTCGGAGGAAGGTGGGGACGACGTCAAGTCATCATGCCCCTTATGTCTTGGGCTGCACACGTGCTACAATGGCCGGTACAATGAGCTGCGATGCCGCGAGGCGGAGCGAATCTCAAAAAGCCGGTCTCAGTTCGGATTGGGGTCTGCAACTCGACCCCATGAAGTCGGAGTTGCTAGTAATCGCAGATCAGCATTGCTGCGGTGAATACGTTCCCGGGCCTTGTACACACCGCCCGTCACGTCACGAAAGTCGGTAACACCCGAAGCCGGTGGCCCAACCCCTTGTGGGAGGGAGCTGTCGAAGGTGGGACTGGCGATTGGGACGAAGTCGTAACAAGGTAGCCGTACCGGAAGGTGCGGCTGGATCACCTCCTTTCTAAGGAGCATCTAGATTCCGTAAGGAATCCAGAGCCACTACGCCGGCAAATGTTCGGCGGTGGTTAGCTCATGGGTGGAACGTTGACTATTCGGCACGACAGGTTGTTTTTCACTAGTACTGCTTCGGCGTGGAATGTGGGAAGTGATCGGTCGGGTCGGGCACGCTGTTGGGTATCTGAAGGTACGGCCGTCATGGTCGTCCTTCGGTTGCCGGCCCCAGTGAACTCGCCTGTTAAGGGTGGGGTGATGGGTGGCTGGTCGTTGTTTGAGAACTGCACAGTGGACGCGAGCATCTGTGGCCAAGTTTTTAAGGGCGCACGGTGGATGCCTTGGCACCAGGAACCGATGAAGGACGTGGGAGGCCACGATAGGCCCCGGGGAGCTGTCAACCAAGCTTTGATCCGGGGGTGTCCGAATGGGGAAACCCGGCAGTCGTCATGGGCTGTCACCCGCTGCTGAACACATAGGCAGTGTGGAGGGAACGAGGGGAAGTGAAACATCTCAGTACCCTCAGGAAGAGAAAACAACCGTGATTCCGGGAGTAGTGGCGAGCGAAACTGGATCAGGCCAAACCGTATGCGTGTGATACCCGGCAGGGGTTGCGCATGCGGGGTTGTGGGATCTCTTTTTCACAGTCTGCCGGCTGTGAGACGAGTCAGAAACCGTTGATGTAGGCGAAGGACATGCGAAAGGTCCGGCGTAGAGGGTAAGACCCCCGTAGCTGAAACATTAACGGCTCGTTTAAGAGACACCCAAGTAGCACGGGGCCCGAGAAATCCCGTGTGAATCTGGCGGGACCACCCGTTAAGCCTAAATATTCCCTGGTGACCGATAGCGGATAGTACCGTGAGGGAATGGTGAAAAGTACCGCGGGAGCGGAGTGAAATAGTACCTGAAACCGTGTGCCTACAAGCCGTGGGAGCGTCGCGCGCCGAGTTTACTCGGTGCGTCGTGACTGCGTGCCTTTTGAAGAATGAGCCTGCGAGTTTGCGGTGTGTTGCGAGGTTAACCCGTGTGGGGAAGCCGTAGCGAAAGCGAGTCCGAATAGGGCGATTTAGTAGCGCGCTCAAGACCCGAAGCGGAGTGATCTAGCCATGGGCAGGTTGAAGCGGAGGTAAGACTTCGTGGAGGACCGAACCCACCAGGGTTGAAAACCTGGGGGATGACCTGTGGTTAGGGGTGAAAGGCCAATCAAACTCCGTGATAGCTGGTTCTCCCCGAAATGCATTTAGGTGCAGCGTCGTGTGTTTCTTGCCGGAGGTAGAGCACTGGATAGGCGATGGGCCCTACCGGGTTACTGACCTTAGCCAAACTCCGAATGCCGGTAAGTGAGA
Organism: Streptomyces sp. NBC_00341; assembly: GCF_041435055.1. Taxonomy (NCBI): domain Bacteria; kingdom Bacillati; phylum Actinomycetota; class Actinomycetes; order Kitasatosporales; family Streptomycetaceae; genus Streptomyces; species Streptomyces sp. NBC_00341. The sequence continues at coordinate 6,662,191 of NZ_CP108002.1, forward strand.
GCACGGCAGTGAGACTGTGGGGGATAAGCTCCATGGTCGAGAGGGAAACAGCCCAGAGCATCGACTAAGGCCCCTAAGCGTACGCTAAGTGGGAAAGGATGTGGAGTCGCAGAGACAACCAGGAGGTTGGCTTAGAAGCAGCCACCCTTGAAAGAGTGCGTAATAGCTCACTGGTCAAGTGATTCCGCGCCGACAATGTAGCGGGGCTCAAGCGTACCGCCGAAGTCGTGTCATTCCAGCACATACCCCCAACGGGGGCTGGGATGGGTAGGGGAGCGTCGTGTGCCGGGTGAAGCAGCCGCGGAAGCGAGTTGTGGACGGTTCACGAGTGAGAATGCAGGCATGAGTAGCGATACACACGTGAGAAACGTGTGCGCCGATTGACTAAGGGTTCCTGGGTCAAGCTGATCTGCCCAGGGTAAGTCGGGACCTAAGGCGAGGCCGACAGGCGTAGTCGATGGACAACCGGTTGATATTCCGGTACCCGCTTTGAAACGCCCAGTACTGAATCAGGCGATGCTAAGTCCGTGAAGCCGGCCCGATCTCTTCGGAGTTGAGGGTAGTGGTGGAGCCGACGAACCAGACTTGTATTAGGTAAGCGATGGGGTGACGCAGGAAGGTAGTCCAGCCCGGGCGGTGGTAGTCCCGGGGTAAGGGTGTAGGCCGTGTGGTAGGTAAATCCGTCACACATTAAGGCTGAGACCTGATGCCGAGCCGATTGTGGTGAAGTGGATGATCCTATGCTGTCGAGAAAAGCCTCTAGCGAGTTTCATGGCGGCCCGTACCCTAAACCGACTCAGGTGGTCAGGTAGAGAATACCGAGGCGTTCGGGTGAACTATGGTTAAGGAACTCGGCAAAATGCCCCCGTAACTTCGGGAGAAGGGGGCCATCACTGGTGATCCGATTTACTCGGTGAGCTGGGGGTGGCCGCAGAGACCAGCGAGAAGCGACTGTTTACTAAAAACACAGGTCCGTGCGAAGCCGTAAGGCGATGTATACGGACTGACGCCTGCCCGGTGCTGGAACGTTAAGGGGACCGGTTAGCTGACTTTCGGGTCGGCGAAGCTGAGAACTTAAGCGCCAGTAAACGGCGGTGGTAACTATAACCATCCTAAGGTAGCGAAATTCCTTGTCGGGTAAGTTCCGACCTGCACGAATGGCGTAACGACTTCTCGACTGTCTCAACCATAGGCCCGGTGAAATTGCACTACGAGTAAAGATGCTCGTTTCGCGCAGCAGGACGGAAAGACCCCGGGACCTTTACTATAGTTTGATATTGGTGTTCGGTTCGGCTTGTGTAGGATAGGTGGGAGACTTTGAAGCGGCCACGCCAGTGGTTGTGGAGTCGTCGTTGAAATACCACTCTGGTCGTGCTGGATGTCTAACCTGGGTCCGTGATCCGGATCAGGGACAGTGTCTGATGGGTAGTTTAACTGGGGCGGTTGCCTCCTAAAGAGTAACGGAGGCGCCCAAAGGTTCCCTCAGCCTGGTTGGCAATCAGGTGTTGAGTGTAAGTGCACAAGGGAGCTTGACTGTGAGACCGACGGGTCGAGCAGGGACGAAAGTCGGGACTAGTGATCCGGCAGTGGCTTGTGGAAGCGCTGTCGCTCAACGGATAAAAGGTACCCCGGGGATAACAGGCTGATCTTCCCCAAGAGTCCATATCGACGGGATGGTTTGGCACCTCGATGTCGGCTCGTCGCATCCTGGGGCTGGAGTCGGTCCCAAGGGTTGGGCTGTTCGCCCATTAAAGCGGTACGCGAGCTGGGTTTAGAACGTCGTGAGACAGTTCGGTCCCTATCCGCTGTGCGCGTAGGAATATTGAGAAGGGCTGTCCCTAGTACGAGAGGACCGGGACGGACGAACCTCTGGTGTGCCAGTTGTCCTGCCAAGGGCATGGCTGGTTGGCTACGTTCGGAAAGGATAACCGCTGAAAGCATCTAAGCGGGAAGCCTGCTTCGAGATGAGTATTCCCACCAACTTGATTGGTTAAGGCTCCCAGTAGACGACTGGGTTGATAGGCCAGATGTGGAAGCCCGGTAACGGGTGGAGCTGACTGGTACTAATAGGCCGAGGGCTTGTCCTCAGTTGCTCGCGTCCACTGTGTTAGTTCTGAAATAACGAACGGCCGTGTTTTGTTCCGGTGTTGGTTAATTTCATAGTGTTTCGGTGGTCATTGCGTTAGGGAAACGCCCGGTTACATTCCGAACCCGGAAGCTAAGCCTTTCAGCGCCGATGGTACTGCAGGGGGGACCCTGTGGGAGAGTAGGACGCCGCCGAACTCCTTTTAAATAGTTGAGCCCCGTGCCCTTGTGGCACGGGGCTTTTCTGCGTTGCCGACAGTTTTCTGATCCCCGCTGCTACCGTCCGGGCCGGCCCGGACGAGCCCGGGGGAAGGTTGATGATGGTGCATCAGGCGGTTTTGCGCACCCTCTGATTCAGGGTATGCTTTAGCTCGTTGCCGCAGGGCAGCAAGGCCCCAATAGCTCAGTCGGTAGAGCGTCTCCATGGTAAGGAGAAGGTCTGCGGTTCGATTCCGCATTGGGGCTCGTACAGACGAAAGGCCCCCGCCAAGTGGCGGGGGTCTTTCGCGTATGGGCAGGGCGGGGCGAGGTAGGCGGAAGAATTCTGCGTGCGCTCCTTGAACGTACATGGCAGGCTCCACGCATGTCGATCATTGGCGTGTCATCCGAGATGTCCATCGCGTACGAGAGCTTCGGTGACCCCGAGGACCCGCCCGTCCTGCTCGTGATGGGTTTCGGCGCGCAGATGCTCGGCTGGCACGAGGACTTCTGCCGGGCACTGGCAGACCAAGGCCGCTACGTGATCCGATACGACAACCGCGACTGCGGGCTGTCCACCAAGTTCGACGGTCACCCCGTCGACATGGGCGAGTTCATCGCAGCCGTCAGTTCGGGCGACTTTCCCACCGCCCTCGCGATGATTCCCTACCGCCTTCGCCACATGGCCGACGACGGTCTCGGGCTGCTCAGCGCGCTCGGTATCGAACGCGCCCACGTGGTCGGCGCCTCGATGGGCGGAATGATCGCCCAGACGATGGCCCTCTCCTGCCCGGAGCGCGTGCTGACCTTGACGTCGATGATGTCCTCGACCGGCGAGAGCGAATACGGCCGGTCCAGCCCGGAGGCACAGGCGGTGTTGTTCGCTCCTAAGCCCGCGGACCGCGAGGGATATATCGCGGCGGCGGAGAAGGAACTCGTCTGGGCCTCCCAGAGATACGGCAGCGCCGACATGCTGCGTGAGCTGGCTGCCGCGAGCTATGACCGCTCCTACTACCCGGCGGGGATCGGGCGACAGCTCGGCGCGATGATTCTCAGCGGTTCACGCGCGGACGCGCTCCGCGAACTGCGGACGCCGACGCTGGTGATCCACGGCCTCGACGACACGCTGATCGACCCCAGCGGCGGGAAACGCACCGCGGAACTGGTGCCCGGCGCTGGACTCCTGATGATCCCCGACATGGGCCACGACCGCCCCCGCGAGCTCTGGCCCCGGCTCATCGACGCCTTGGTGACGCACACCGGTCCGGCCGGCGGGGCCTAACCTGCCTGCGGCTCTGGTACGCGCATCGCCAGGATGGCCATGTCGTCCGAGGCCGGGTCCGCCGCGAACCGCTCGACCGCCCGCAGAATGCGTGCCGCCACCGCGCCCGCCGTCAGGCCCGTACACGTGGCCAGCACGTCCGCCAGGCCGTCGTCCCCGAGCATGCGGGTGCCCTCGCGGCGTTCGGTGACACCGTCGGTCACGCACAGCAGGACATCGCCGGGATCGAGAGTCACCGTCTGCTCGTACAGTTCCAGGTCCTCGATGACGCCCAGCAGCGGCTGCGGCTCGGCCGCTGCCTCGACCGACCCGTCCTGGCGCAGGCGCAGCGGCAGCGGGTGACCCGCACAGACCACCTTCAGGAGTGCGCTGCCGTCCTCCTGGGGCCACAGCTCGCCGTACAGCAGGGTCAGGAAGCGGCTGCGGGCGCCCTCGTCGAGGATGGCGGCGTTCAGCCGCTCCAGGACGGCGGGTCCGCCGAAGCCCTCGCGGGCGAGCAGGCGCAGGGCGTGGCGCGCCAGCCCCGTCACGGCCGCGGCCTCGGGGCCCGTGCCGCAGACGTCGCCGATGGCGAACCCGTAGGCGCCGTCCCGGATCGGGAAGACGTCGTAGAAGTCGCCGCCCACCTCGTTGCCCTCACCGGCTGCCCGGTAGATGACCTCGATCTCGACATTGGGCACGTCCGGCAGCCCCGGCGGCAGCAGGCTGCGCTGCAGGGACTGGCTGATCGCCATGCGCTCCGAGTAGAGGCGGGCGTTGTCGAGCGCCAGGGCGGCCCGGCGGGACAGGTCCTCGGCCAGTTCCAGGATCTCCTGGCGGAAATGGTCGTCGGACGGTTTGCCGAGCGTGAGCATGCCGATGACACGGTTGCGGGCGACGAGCGGGAGGACCACCGTCTCCCCGCCCACCGCGGCAGCTGTCGCGAGCGTCGTACGGATACCCGCACCCAGGCTGCCCGCGTCACCGAGGCCGATACTGCGCATCGAAGTGCGCAGGGCTGCCTGATGGGCCGCCTCAGAGGGGGCCGACCAGGAGCGGGCGCCGGGGGCCGGCACCGGATCCGGCGGGGCGATCTTGGAGAGGAGGGCCTTGAGGCCGTCGATGAGCTCCTCGTCCTCGTGCAGCACGTACGAGAGGTACGGGTCGGAGGACTGGTCGGCGATCGTGTAGACGGCGCACCAGGTGGCCAGGGTGGGGACCGTCATCTGAGCCATCAGGGCCAGGGTCTGGTCCCGGTCGAGCGTTCCGGCCAGCAGGTCCGACGCCTCGACGAGGAAGGAGAGCGAGCCGCGTCGCAGCCGTTCCAGTTCGCCCAGGCGGGCCGATTCGACGGCCAGGGCGATGCGGTCGGCCGCGAACTGGAGGCGCAGGGCCTCCTCGTTCGAGTACCGCCCCGCGGCCTCCGCCGCGACGCCCAGGGAACCCGTCAGACGGCCCTCGACCTTCAGCGGAACGGTGACCACCGAACGCATACCGGTGTTGCCCAGCAGCGGGACGGCGCCCGGGACGGCGTCGAGGTCCTCGTGGACCGCGGGCATGCGGGCCGAGCCGTACCGTCCGGTGCCGGCCTCCACGGGGACGCGGGCGAAGCGCTGACGGGCCGAGGGGAGGCCGGTCGTCGCCCGTACCTCCAGCTCGGTCTCGTCGTCCGTGGCCAGCAGCAGGAACGCGGCGTCGGCGTCGAGCATGTCGCGGGCTCGTTCGACGGTGCGCTGGAGCAGGCCGTCGAGGTCGTCGGGGGCGGGGGAGCCGATGAAGACCTCGAAGGGGTCCGTCTTGCGGCTCTCCGTGCCGTTGTCGGTGACCGGGGTGCGTACCGGTGACTGGAGCACGGCGCGCTCGTAGTCGCGGACCAACAGGCAGACCGTCGAGGGCTCGCCCCGGGTGTCCCGTACGCGCAGGTGGGAGCCGTAGACCGGGATGGTGCGGCCGTCGGCGCCCCGGATGCCGTAGCTGCCCTCCCAGCGGGAGAGGCGGAGCGCGTCGGCGATACCGGTGTTGGTTCCGGGGGTCTGCGGCCAGGCGGTGAGGTCGGTGAGCTGCTTGCCGCTGACTTGCTCCGCGGCGTATCCGAACAGGTACGCGGCGTCGTCGTTCCACGCGGCGATGGCGCCGAGGCTGTCGATCTGGACGACGGCGACCCGAACGCGTTCGTCGGTGACCGGGAGCAGGTCGACGGGGAGCAGCGGGCCCGCGGAGCGGATGCCCACCGGACGGTCGGGGAGGTCGAGCTGGAACCAGACGTGCTTGTGCGCGGGGGAGTACTCGACGCCCCAGCGCGAGGCGAGCGCGGCGCACAGGAGCAGGCCGCGGCCGCCCTCGCGGTCCGGGCTGCCGAAATCGGGGCCGGTGGACTGGAGCGGGATCTCCCGTTCCGGATAGTGGTCCGAGATCTCGACCCGGACGCCGTCCTCCGTACGAAGGCACAACACGTCCGCCGCGGTGCCCGCGTGGACCACGGCATTGGTGACCAGCTCGCTGGTGAGGACGACGGCATCGTCGACGACGTCGGTGTATCCCCACCCCTGGAGGGTGTCGCGGACAAAGGCGCGGGCGGTCGCGACGGAGCGCCCGACCGGGTCGAAGGTGGCAGCCGCGCGCGCCGTGATCACAGCACTCCCCATATGGTGTCTCGTCGCTTCCCCGAGTCCTGTGCCCGTTTCTAGCCGCTTCGATTCGCTTGCCAGGCTAGACGCTCCCTTCGGGTACCGGGTACACGAGGGCAGACTTGGGGCGAGGACGGACGGATACGGGCCTGTGACCGGACAAGTGTGGGCTTCCCTGAGAAGGGATGTGGGACAACCATGGGACGCTCCACCCCGACCGGTTCCGGCCTGGTAGGTTTCAACGATTTGACGTCCGCATAGTCACCCGTCAACGGTGTGCTGTGGCGGTGAGCCATTGAGGATCTGGGCAAGCTCCCAGAGAAGACCCGAGCGATACGGTCAACCCTGCGGGAGGGACACGGTGGAGTCTGGCGTGGCGGCGCGGGGAACAGGCACGCGCACTAAAGGCGGACAGTCCGTGAAGAAGCAGCGCAATGGAACCATCGAAGTCGACGCCGCAGCGCTCAACAGACTGCTGGCCGGTCTGGTGGCCATGCGTGACGGTAATTTCCGCAGGCGCCTGACCGTCTCCGGCGATGGTGTGATGGCGGAGGTCGCCGCCGTCTTCAATGAGGTCGCGGACCGCAATGTCCACCTCACGGGTGAGCTCGCCCGGGTTCGGCGGGTCGTCGGACGGGAGGGCAAGCTCACCGAGCGGCTGGAGACCGGCGCCTGTGAAGGGTCCTGGGCCGCCGCGATCGACGCCTCCAACGAGCTCGTCGACGACCTCGCGCGCCCCGTCTCCGAGGTCGGGCGGGTGCTGTCGGCGGTGGCCGACGGTGACCTGGAGCAGCGGATGGAGCTCCGCTCGCACACCACCGACGAGACGGTACGGCCGCTGCGGGGCGAGTTCCTGAAGGTCGCCCGTACGGTCAACAACCTCGTCGACCAGCTGTCGGCGTTCACCGAGCAGGTGACGCGGGTCGCGGTCGAGGTGGGGACCGAGGGCAAGCTCGGCGGGCAGGCCCAGGTGCGCGGCATGTCCGGGTCCTGGAAGGACCTCACGGACTCCGTGAACACCATGGCGTACCGGCTGACGGCGCAGGTGCGGGACATCGCCCTGGTGACGACGGCGGTCGCCAAGGGCGACCTGTCCCGCAAGGTCACCGTCCATGTGGCCGGCGAGATGCTTCAGCTGAAGAACACCGTGAACACCATGGTCGACCAGCTGTCGTCGTTCTCCTCCGAGGTGACCAGGGTCGCCCGCGAGGTGGGTACCGAGGGTGAGCTGGGCGGGCAGGCGACCGTGCCGGGCGTGGCCGGGGTGTGGAAGGACCTCACCGACTCCGTCAACACGATGGCGGGCAACCTCACCTCCCAGGTGCGCGGCATCGCGGAGGTGACGACGGCGGTCGCCAACGGCGACCTGTCGCAGAAGGTCCGGGTGAGCGCGCGCGGCGAGGTCGCCCAGCTCGCCGAGACCATCAACCAGATGACCGAGACGCTGCGCACCTTCGCGGACGAGGTCACCCGGGTGGCCAGCGAGGTCGGCGGCGGGGGTGTGCTGGGCGGACAGGCGCAGGTGCCGGGTGCCGCCGGGACGTGGAAGGACCTCACCGACTCGGTGAACACCGTCTTCCGCAACCTGACGACCCAGGTGCGGGACATCGCGCAGGTGACCACGGCGGTGGCCAGCGGCGACATGACGCAGAAGGTCACCGTCGACGTGGCCGGCGAGATGCTCGAACTCAAGAACACCGTCAACACGATGGTCGACCAGCTCCAGTCGTTCGGCTCCGAGGTGACCCGGGTGGCCCGGGAGGTCGGCGTCGAGGGGCGGCTGGGCGGTCAGGCCGAGGTGCCCGGTGCGGCCGGCACCTGGAAGGACCTCACGGACTCCGTGAACACGGCGTTCCGGAACCTGACGGGCCAGGTGCGCGACATCGCGCAGGTGACGACGGCGGTGGCCAACGGTGACCTGTCGCAGAAGGTCACCGTCGATGTCGCGGGCGAGATGCTCGAACTGAAGAACACCGTGAACACGATGGTGGCGCAGCTGTCGTCGTTCGCGGACCAGGTGACGCGGATGGCGCGGGACGTGGGCACGGAGGGCCGCCTCGGCGGTCAGGCGCGCGTCGACGGTGTCTCCGGCACCTGGAAGGAGCTCACCGACTCCGTCAACTTCATGGCGGGGAACCTGACCTCCCAGGTGCGCCAGATCGCCCAGGTGACCACGGCGGTGGCGCGGGGCGACCTGTCGCAGAAGATCGACGTGGACGCGCGCGGCGAGATCCTGGAGCTGAAGAACACCATCAACACGATGGTCGACCAGCTGTCCGCCTTCGCCGAGCAGGTGACCCGGGTGGCCCGCGAGGTGGGCACGGACGGGCGGCTCGGCGGTCAGGCGCAGGTGCCCGGCGTGGCCGGTGTGTGGCGCGATCTGACCGATTCGGTGAACGGCATGGCGGGGAACCTCACCGCTCAGGTCCGTAACATCGCGCAGGTCGCCACGGCGGTGGCGCGCGGTGACCTGTCGCAGAAGATCGACGTGGACGCGCGCGGCGAGATCCTGGAGCTGAAGAACACCCTCAACACGATGGTCGACCAGCTGTCGAACTTCGCGGAGCAGGTGACCAGGGTCGCCCGTGAGGTGGGCACGGAGGGCATTCTCGGCGGCCAGGCCGAGGTGCAGGGCGTGTCCGGTACGTGGAAGGACCTCACGCAGTCCGTCAACGGCATGGCGAACAACCTGACCCTTCAGGTCCGCAACATCGCGGAGGTCACCACCGCGGTCGCCAAGGGCGACCTCTCCAAGAAGATCACCGTCGACGCCAAGGGCGAGATCCTCGAACTGGTCACGACCGTCAACACCATGGTCGACCAGCTGATGAACTTCGGTGACGAGGTGACGCGGGTCGCCCGTGAGGTGGGCACCGAGGGCATCCTCGGCGGACAGGCCCGGGTGCGCGGCGCCACGGGCATCTGGAAGGACCTCAGCGAGAACGTCAACCTGATGGCCAACAACCTGACCAGTCAGGTGCGGAACATCTCCCGGGTCTCGTCCGCCGTCGCGAACGGCGACCTGACGAAGAAGGTCACCGTCGAGGCGCGTGGCGAGGTGGCCGAACTGGCGGACACCGTCAACACGATGGTGACGACCCTGTCCTCGTTCGCGGACGAGGTGACCCGGGTCGCCCGCGAGGTGGGTACCGAAGGCGAACTGGGCGGCCAGGCGCGGGTTCCCGGGGTCGCGGGTACCTGGAAGGACCTCACCGAGTCCGTGAACTCGATGGCGTCCAACCTGACCGGTCAGGTGCGCCAGATCGCCACCGTCACCACGGCCATCGCTAAGGGCGATCTCACCAAGAAGATCGACATCGATGCGCGCGGCGAGATCCTGGAGCTGAAGAACACCATCAACACGATGGTGGACCAGCTGTCCTCGTTCGCCGAGCAGGTCACCAGGGTGGCCCGCGAGGTGGGTACCGAGGGGCAGCTGGGCGGCCAGGCACGCGTCCGCGGTGTCGACGGCACATGGCGCGACCTCACCGAGTCGGTGAACGAGATGGCCGGAAACCTCACCCGTCAGGTGCGCGCCATCGCGGCCGTGGCCACCGCGGTGACCCGCGGCGATCTCAATCTGAAGATCGATGTGGACGCGGCCGGCGAGATCCAGGCGCTGCAGGGCAACATCAACACGATGATCGCCAACCTGCGCGACACCACGGCGACGAACAAGGAACAGGACTGGCTCAAGGGCAACCTCGCCCGGATCTCCGGTCTGATGCAGGGGCGGCGCGACCTCGACGACGTCGCCTCGCTGATCATGAGCGAGCTGACCCCGGTCGTCTCCGCCCAGCACGGCGCGTTCTTCCTGGCCATGGCCACCGGCGACACCGACGCGCTGGGTGCGGAGGGCGACAGGGAGGGGGCGTACGTGCTCCGGATGCGGGGCAGCTACGGCTACTCCGCCGGCTCCATGCCCACGTCCTTCCGGCCAGGTGAGACGCTCATCGGCACCGCCGCGGAGGAGAAGCGGACGATCCAGGTGGACAACGTTCCGCCGGGTTACCTGAAGATCTCCTCCGGCCTCGGTGAGGCGCCGCCCGCGCATGTGATCGTGCTGCCGGTGCTCTTCGAGGGGAAGGTCCTCGGAGTGATCGAACTGGCCTCGTTCCAGCCGTTCACCCATATCCAGCGGGACTTCCTCAACCAGCTCGCGGAGATGATCGCCACGAGCGTCAACACCATCAGCGTCAACACGACCACCGAGAAACTGCTGGAGCAGTCGCAGGAACTGACCGAGCAATTGCGCGACCGCTCACAGGAGTTGGAGAACCGGCAGAAGGCCCTCCAGGCGTCCAACGCGGAACTGGAGGAGAAGGCCGAGCTGCTCGCCCAGCAGAACCGCGACATCGAGGTCAAGAACACCGAGATCGAGGAGGCGCGGCAGGTCCTGGAGGAGCGCGCCGAGCAGCTCGCGGTCTCGATGCGCTACAAGTCGGAGTTCCTGGCGAACATGTCGCACGAGCTGCGTACGCCACTCAACTCGCTGCTTATTCTGGCCAAATTGCTGGCGGACAACGCCGAAGGCAATCTGTCACCCAAGCAGGTGGAATTCGCCGAGACGATCCACGGCGCGGGGTCCGATCTGCTGCAGCTGATCAACGACATCCTCGATCTGTCGAAGGTCGAGGCGGGCAAGATGGATGTCAGCCCGACCCGGATCGCGCTGGTTCAGCTCGTCGATTACGTGGAGGCGACATTCCGCCCGCTCACCGCGGAAAAGGGGCTGGACTTCTCCGTCAGGGTGTCGCCGGAGCTGCCGGCCACGCTGCACACCGACGAACAGCGGCTCCTCCAGGTGCTGCGCAACCTCCTTTCCAACGCGGTGAAGTTCACCGACAGCGGCGCTGTCGAGCTGGTGATCCGGCATGCGGGGGCGGAGGTGCCGAACGCCATCCGCGAACAGCTGCTGGAGGCAGGTTCGCTGCGTGACGCCGATGCCGATCTGATCGCGTTCTCGGTGACCGACACCGGTATCGGGATCGCCTCCAGCAAGATGCTGGTGATCTTCGAGGCGTTCAAGCAGGCGGACGGCACGACCAGCCGCAAGTACGGCGGTACGGGTCTGGGCCTCTCCATCAGCCGGGAGATCGCCCGCCTGCTGGGCGGCGAGATCCACGCGGCGAGCGAGCCGGGACGGGGCTCGACGTTCACGCTGTACCTGCCGCTGCACCCGAGTGAACTCCCGCCGCAGGGCTACCCGCAGATCGGCCCCGGGCCCATCGAGATGCATGGTGCCGGGGTCGAGAGCGGGCGGCTGCCCGAGGCCGGGCAGGGGCTCGGAGAGGGCTTCCCGGACTTCGGACGGGAGATGGGCCAGCAGGGGAGCGGCCACGATCAGAGCGGCGCCGCAGGGCTGTTCAGGCGCCGCCGCAAGGCGCTGGGCGGCTCCGGGCAGCAACCCGCGCTGCCGCAGGCCCCCGCGGCTTCCCAGGCACCCAGGAGCGCTCCGCAGGAGCCCTGGACGCCCGCGGTCCAGGAGGAACCGGCGGTCCGCAGGACGTTCCGGTTCAACGGCGAGAAGGTGCTGATCGTCGACGACGACATCCGGAACGTCTTCGCGCTCACCAGTGTGCTGGAGCAGCACGGACTGGCCGTTCTGTACGCGGAGAACGGGCGCGAGGGGATCGAAGTCCTCGAGCAGCACGACGATGTGACGGTCGTACTGATGGACATCATGATGCCGGAGATGGACGGTTACGCGACGACCTCCGCGATCCGCAGGATGCCGCAGTTCGCCGGGCTGCCGATCGTCGCGCTGACGGCCAAGGCGATGAAGGGCGACCGGGAGAAGGCGATCGAGTCCGGCGCCTCCGACTACGTCACCAAGCCGGTCGATCCTGATCATCTTCTTTCCGTCATGGAGGGTTGGATGCGCGGAGAGTGATCGCCGATTGAGCGAATCGATGATGATTTGTTGATCGAGTGTGTCCGAAGTGGTGTGGGAAGGCGGTATCCGGGGAACCTTTTGGTCTCTCGCCGCGTTTCTGGTATGTGCACAGTGACATCGCGGTGACAGGGTGTGGTGACGGGCGGGGTGCGGCTACCATGACCGGCACAAGGACGGACGGCGTAAGGGAGTCGTCCCCTGGGGCGGCGCCCGGTGCAATTCCGGGGCGAGGAGGACGGGCCATGGTGCCGAAGGCCAAGATCCTCCTGGTCGATGACCGGCCGGAGAATCTGCTGGCGCTGGAGGCCATCCTCTCTGCGCTCGATCAGACACTGGTGCGGGCATCGTCAGGGGAGGAAGCGCTCAAAGCGCTGCTCACGGACGACTTTGCGGTCATTCTGCTGGATGTGCAGATGCCGGGCATGGACGGTTTCGAAACCGCCGCGCACATCAAGCGGCGGGAACGGACCCGGGACATCCCGATCATCTTCCTCACCGCGATCAATCACGGTCCGCATCACACCTTCCGGGGTTATGCGGCCGGCGCGGTGGACTACATCTCGAAGCCGTTCGACCCGTGGGTGCTGCGGGCGAAGGTCTCGGTCTTCGTCGAGCTGTACATGAAGAACTGCCAGCTCCGCGAGCAGGCCGCGCTGCTGCGGCTCCAGCTCGAAGGCGGCGTGCCCGCGGGCGCGAACCACGAGAAGGAGCCCGCCGGCCTGCTGGCCGAACTCTCCGCGCGGCTCGCGGCCGTCGAGGAGCAGGCCGAGGCGTTGTCCAAGCAGCTCGACGACGAGTCTGCGGACGCCGGAGCGGTGGCCACCGCCGCTCATCTCGAACGGAAGCTGACCGGGCTGCGCCGGGCGCTGGACGCCCTGGAGCCCGGCACCAACGGCGGACCGTCCCCGCTCACCTCGTAACGTGCCGGGCCGCGGCGCGTACCGCCCTTGCCCGTCAGGTGTCTTCGGGCCGAGGCCGCGACAAGTGCCCGGCGAGGCGGGCCGGTCGGCGCTCCAGGTGGGGCGCGGAGCGGGTGAGGGCGCGTCAGTTCGCGTCCGCCGAAGGACGACACGGTCGGGTGAACGGGCCCGCGCACGTGTTCACCACCGCGGACAACGGTAACCTCGGCCCATGGCCTCACGTACGTCCGGCAAGGGTTCCCAGGGCACGGCGGGCACCGCGAAGCGCGTCGGCGGTGGCCCGGGTCCGGCGAAGAAAGCCGCGCCCGCGAAGAAGGCGGTCGCCAAGAAGAGCGCGCCCCCGAAGAAGGCTCCCGCGAAGAAGGCGGTGGCCAAGAAGGCGGTCGCGTCCAGACCGGCGCCCTCACCCACCGGTGGTGTGTACCGCCTGGTGCGCGCGGTCTGGCTCGGCGCGGCCCACGCCATCGGCGCGATGTTCCGCGGCATAGGGCGCGGCGCCAAGGGGCTCGACCCCGCACACCGCAAGGACGGTGTCGCGCTGCTGCTCCTCGGCCTCGCGCTGGTCGTCGCCGCGGGCACCTGGTCGAATCTGCGCGGTCCCGTCGGCGATCTCGTCGAGATGCTCGTCACCGGCGCCTTCGGCCGGCTCGACCTGCTGGTGCCGATACTGCTGGGCGCCATCGCCGTACGGCTGATCCTCTATCCCGAGAAGCCCGAGGCCAACGGCCGGATCGTCATCGGGCTGTCCGCACTCGTCATCGGGGTGCTCGGCCAGGTCCACATCGCCTGCGGATCACCCGGGCGCGAGGACGGCACGGAGGCCATGCAGGACGCGGGCGGCCTGATCGGCTGGGCCGCGTCCAAACCGCTGATCTTCACCATGGGCGAGGTGCTCGCCGTCCCGCTGCTCCTGCTGCTCACCGTCTTCGGGCTGCTGGTGGTCACGGCGACGCCGGTGAACGCCATCCCGCAGCGGCTGCGGCTGCTCGGCGTCCGGCTCGGGATCGTCGACCCCGTGTACGACCCGGAGGCGGAGGACGGGTGCGACGACGAGCGGTACGACGAGCAGTGGCGCGAGGCGCTGCCCGCCCGCTCCCGGCGCACCTCCCGGCGTGCGGAGGCGCCCGAGGGGTCCGACGAGGTGTACGACACCGACCGCGTCGAGGCCGAGGCACTCGCCAAGCGCCGCGGCCGGCCGCGCAGGCCCTCCGTGCAGCCCGCGATGAACCGCACCATGGACGCGGTCGACGTCGCGGCCGCCGCTGCCGCCGCGCTCGACGGCGCCGTGCTCAACGGCATGCCGCCCTCGCCCGTCGTCGCCGACCTCACCCAGGGCGTCTCCGTGGACCGTGAGCGCGCCGGCACCCCGGTGCCGGGGGCCAGGGAGGCGGAGCCCGCGCCGAGGCCGGGCGAGAGGAGGCCCGGCGAGAAGGCGTCCTCGCCCTCCGGCGGCGTACCCGACCTGACCAAGCCGGTGCCCGAGCGCTCTGAGCCGCAGGTGCTGCCGGCCCGCGCCGAGCAGCTCCAGCTGTCGGGCGACATCACGTACTCGCTGCCCTCGCTCGATCTGCTGGAGCGCGGCGGCCCCGGCAAGACCCGCAGCGCCGCCAACGACGCGATCGTCGCGTCGCTGACCAACGTCTTCACCGAGTTCAAGGTCGACGCGGCCGTCACCGGCTTCACCCGTGGGCCGACGGTGACGCGGTACGAGGTGGAGCTCGGCCCGGCCGTGAAGGTCGAGCGGATCACGGCGCTCGCCAAGAACATCGCGTACGCCGTCGCCAGCCCCGACGTCCGGATCATCTCCCCGATCCCGGGGAAGTCGGCGGTCGGCATCGAGATCCCCAACAGCGACCGCGAGATGGTCAACCTCGGAGACGTGCTGCGACTCGCGGACGCGGCCGAGGACGACCACCCCATGCTGGTCGCGCTCGGCAAGAACGTCGAGGGCGGCTACGAGATGGCCAACCTGGCGAAGATGCCGCACGTCCTGGTGGCCGGTGCGACGGGTTCCGGAAAGTCCTCCTGCATCAACTGCCTGATCACCTCGGTGATGATAAGGGCGACGCCGGAGGACGTCCGGATGGTGCTGGTCGACCCCAAGCGCGTCGAGCTGACCGCGTACGAGGGCATTCCGCACCTGATCACGCCGATCATCACCAACCCGAAGAAGGCCGCGGAGGCCCTTCAGTGGGTCGTGCGCGAGATGGATCTTCGCTACGACGATCTCGCCGCGTTCGGGTACCGGCACATCGACGACTTCAACCACGCGGTGCGCACCGGAAAGCTCAAGACTCCGGAGGGCAGCGAACGGGAGCTGTCGCCGTACCCGTATCTGCTGGTGATCGTCGACGAGCTGGCCGACCTGATGATGGTCGCCCCGCGCGACGTCGAGGACTCGATCGTCCGCATCACCCAGCTGGCCCGCGCCGCCGGTATCCATCTGGTGCTCGCCACCCAGCGGCCCTCGGTGGACGTCGTCACGGGCCTGATCAAGGCGAACGTGCCCTCCCGGCTCGCCTTCGCGACCTCGTCGCTCGCGGACAGCCGGGTCATCCTCGACCAGCCCGGAGCCGAGAAGCTCATCGGGAAGGGTGACGGGCTGTTCCTGCCGATGGGGGCGAACAAGCCGACCCGGATGCAGGGCGCCTTCGTCACCGAGGACGAGGTCGCCGCAGTGGTCCAGCACTGCAAGGACCAGATGGCCCCGGTGTTCCGCGAGGACGTGGTGGTCGGCACGAAGCAGAAGAAGGAGATCGACGAGGACATCGGCGACGACCTGGATCTGCTCTGCCAGGCCGCCGAGCTGGTCGTCTCCACCCAGTTCGGCTCCACGTCGATGCTCCAGCGCAAGCTGCGGGTGGGCTTCGCCAAGGCCGGCCGGCTGATGGACCTCATGGAGTCCCGGAACATCGTCGGACCCAGCGAGGGATCCAAGGCGCGCGACGTCATGGTCAAGCCGGACGAGCTCGACGGGGTGTTGGCGCTGATTCGCGGGGAAACCGGTTCGTGAGGGTTTTGCGGGCAACCGTTTCGCCGGGTCGTACGTCAAGTTGAAGGGAGGGACAGCAGAGTGTCCTTCCGAGGGGCGGTCCGGCGCATCGGAGTCTGTTCGAATCTGATGGCGTACAAAGTGCTCCCTCCCGGTTGCCCCACCCTTTCATACCCCCCCTAGACTGAACATCCAGCAGGTGGCTCACGCTCGAAAGGCGCCCCCGTGTCCATCGGCAACTCCCCCGAAGACGACCGGCCTTCGATCGGTCGAGTGCTCCAGCAGGCTCGAATCGCCGCAGGTCTCACGGTCGAAGAGATCAGCACGTCCACCCGGGTGCGCATCCCCATCGTGCACGCGATCGAGGACGACGACTTCTCCCGCTGCGGCGGCGACGTGTATGCGCGCGGCCACATCCGTACGCTGGCACGTGCCGTCTCCATCGATCCGGAACCGCTGGTCTCGCAGTACGACGGCGAGCACGGCGGCCGTCCCTCGCCCACCCCGGCGGCTCCGCTGTTCGAAGCCGAGCGGATCCGTTCCGAACCCCGGCGGCCCAACTGGACCGCGGCCATGGTCGCGGCCATCGTCGCCGTGGTCGGGTTCGTCGGCTTCACCTTCTTCAAGGGCGGTGACGAGCCCTCGACCGCCGGCCGGGTCGCAGAGGGCCCGACGTCCGACAAGATCACCCCCAAGCCGGCGAGCAGCAAGCCCGCCGATCCCAAGCCGGCCCCCTCCGACAGCGCCATCGCCGCGGCGCCGCAGGACAAGGTGACGGTCAAGCTCAGCGCCAGTCAGGGCAAGAGCTGGATCTCCGCCAAGGACCACAACGGCCGACTGCTCTTCGACGGGCTGCTCCAGCAGGGCCAGTCCAAGACGTTCCAGGACAAGGAGCGGGTCGACCTCGTCCTCGGTGACGCCGGTTCTGTCGAGCTCTTCGTCAACGGCAAGAAGGTCGAGGACCAGTTCCAGCCCGGTCAGGTCGAGCGGCTCTCGTACACCAAGGGTGACCCCGAGGTCGGCTGACCCGGTACTCCACGGCTCACGCACAGCGGCGAGCGCCCGGCCACCACGCCGGGCGCTCGCCGCTTTGTCACTCCCTGTGACCGAGGAACCTGCACGGTGGGGCCAGTGCCGGGACAAAGTAGTCTTGAGCCCATGCCCGAACGCCGTACCGTCGCCCTTGTCACTCTTGGCTGCGCCCGTAACGAGGTGGACTCGGAGGAGCTCGCAGGCCGCTTGGCAGCGGACGGCTGGGAGCTCGTCGAGGATGCCTCCGATGCCGATGTCGCCGTGGTCAACACCTGTGGATTCGTCGAAGCCGCCAAGAAGGACTCCGTCGATGCCCTGCTCGAAGCCAATGATCTGAAGGACCACGGCCGTACCCAGGCCGTCGTCGCCGTCGGCTGTATGGCCGAGCGCTACGGCAAGGACCTCGCCGAGGCCCTGCCGGAAGCGGACGGAGTCCTCGGATTCGACGACTACGCAGACATCTCGGACCGCCTCCAGACCATCCTCAACGGTGGCATCCACGCCTCCCACACCCCGCGCGACCGCCGCAAGCTCCTGCCGATCAGCCCGGCCGAGCGCCAGGACGCCGTGGTGGCCCTTCCCGGCCACGCCCAGGAGGCCGAACCGGCCCCCGCCGATCTCCCGGAGGGCATCGCCCCGGTCTCCGGACCCCGGGCACCCCTGCGCCGCAGGCTCGGCACCAGCCCGGTCGCCTCGGTGAAGCTGGCCTCCGGCTGCGACCGCCGGTGCTCCTTCTGCGCCATCCCGTCCTTCCGCGGCTCCTTCATCTCGCGCCGCCCCTCGGACGTCCTGGGCGAGACCAGGTGGCTGGCCGAGCAGGGGGTGAAGGAGGTCATGCTGGTCTCCGAGAACAACACCTCGTACGGCAAGGACCTCGGTGACATCCGGCTGCTGGAGACGCTGCTGCCGGAGCTCGCGGACGTCGACGGGATCGAGCGCATCCGGGTCAGCTATCTGCAGCCCGCCGAGATGCGGCCCGGCCTCATCGACGTGCTGACCTCCACGCCTAAGGTCGCGCCGTACTTCGACCTCTCCTTCCAGCACTCGGCCCCCGGCGTGCTGCGGGCGATGCGCCGGTTCGGTGACACCGACAGCTTCCTCGAACTGCTGAACACCATCCGGAGCAAGGCGCCGCACGCCGGTGCGCGCTCCAACTTCATCGTCGGCTTCCCCGGTGAGACCGAGGCGGACCTGGCGGAGCTGGAACGGTTCCTCACCGGTGCGCGCCTCGACGCCATCGGCGTCTTCGGCTACTCCGACGAGGACGGCACGGAGGCGGTCGGCTACGGCAACAAGCTGGACGCCGACACCATCGCGGAACGGCTCGCGCACATCTCGCAGCTGGCCGAGGAGCTGACCTCCCAGCGGGCCGAGGAACGCGTCGGGGAGACGCTCCAGGTGCTCGTCGAATCGGTCGAGGCGACCGAGGACGAGTCACGGGCCGTGGGTCGCGCGGCGCACCAGGCCCCCGAAACGGACGGCCAGGTGCTCTTCACGGGACGCGAGGGACTCGTCCCGGGCCGTATGGTCGAGGCAGAGGTTGTGGGCACCGAGGGCGTCGACCTGGTGGCCGAATGCCGTGAGCTTGCGGAGGTAGCCAGATGACCGGAGCGCCGGCATCCGCGACAGGGGGATCCGGCGCTACGCCGGTCCGCGGCGGGAAGCTGGGCACTGCGGCCGTCAGTCAGGCGAGCCTGTGGAACATCGCCAATCTCCTGACCATGGCGCGGCTGGTGCTGGTCCCCGGCTTCGTCATGCTGCTGCTCCACAACGGCGGATACGACCCGGCGTGGCGCTCCTTCGCCTGGGCGGCCTTCGCCATCGCGATGATCACCGACCTGTTCGACGGGCATCTGGCGCGTACGTACAACCTGGTCACCGACTTCGGGAAGATCGCCGACCCGATCGCGGACAAGGCGATCATGGGCGCCGCGCTGATCTGCCTGTCGTACCTGGGCGATCTGCCCTGGTGGGTCACGGGCGTGATCCTCTTCCGCGAGCTCGGCATCACCGTGCTGCGGTTCTGGGTGATCCGCCACGGGGTGATTCCGGCCAGCCGCGGCGGCAAGATGAAGACGCTGTCGCAGGGCATCGCCGTCGGGATGTACGTGCTGGCGCTGACCGGACCGCTGGCTACGCTGCGGTTCTGGGTGATGGCGGTGGCCGTCGTGCTGACGGTCGTCACCGGTCTGGACTATGTGCGCCAGGCCATTGTTCTGCGTCGACAGGGGCTGGCGGCGGAACGGTCCGCGGCGGCGCAGGAGGCCGTCGAGGCGGCTGCGGAGGCGCCCGGGGGCGCCGGGGGCGCGGACCGGGTCTCCGGGACCTCAGGGGCCCGTGGTGCGGCGGAGGCAGAGCGGTGACAGCCGCGGCCCGGGTGCTGCGGCTGCTCGTCGAGCGGGGTGAGACGCTGGCCGTGGCGGAGTCGCTGACCGGCGGACTGGTCGCCGCGGAGTTGACGGCCGTACCCGGTGCCTCGCAGTCCTTCCGCGGATCCGTGACGGCCTACGCGACCCCCCTCAAGAGTGAAGTCCTGGGTGTGGATCCGGCCCTTCTCGCGTCACGCGGCGCGGTGGACGCCGAAGTGGCCCGCCAGATGGCGGCGGGCGTACGCCGGGTCCTGGGTGCGGACTGGGGCCTGGCCACCACCGGAGTAGCGGGCCCCGAGCCGCAGGACGGCCGGCCGGTGGGAACGGTCTTCGTCGCAGCCTGCGGGCCTGATGGCGAGGCGAAAGTGGCCACACTGAGGTTGAACGGCGGACGAGCGGACATCCGTAATGAGAGCGTACGGAGCGTGCTCGATCTGCTCTCCGGCGAACTCGGCGGGTACGCGAGCGCACAGGATACGGAACAGATCGGGGGGAATTGATGTTTGCAGCCCTGAGTGAACACGACATCGCTCCCCGCACGGCCGCGGCGCTAGGCGGTACGGTGGGGCGTGAAGGATGCGGCTACGCGGTCCGAGGAGGGAGCCACCGATGATTCTGCTCCGTCGCCTGCTTGGTGACGTGCTGCGTCGGCAGCGCCAGCGCCAAG
This sequence comes from Streptomyces sp. NBC_00341, assembly GCF_041435055.1. Taxonomy (NCBI): domain Bacteria; kingdom Bacillati; phylum Actinomycetota; class Actinomycetes; order Kitasatosporales; family Streptomycetaceae; genus Streptomyces; species Streptomyces sp. NBC_00341. The sequence continues at coordinate 6,682,238 of NZ_CP108002.1, forward strand.
GCCGTACTCTGCGCGAAGTCTCCTCGTCCGCCCGAGTTTCGCTCGGCTATCTCTCCGAGGTGGAGCGGGGGCAGAAGGAGGCATCCTCCGAACTGCTCTCCGCCATTTGCGACGCGCTTGACGTACGGATGTCCGAGCTCATGCGTGAAGTGAGCGATGATCTGTCGCTGGCTGAACTGGCCGAGTCGGCAGCAGCCGGCGATCCGGTACCCGTACCGGTGCGCCCCAGGCTCAATTCCGTCTCTGTTTCGTCGGTGGCTGGTGTACCGACGGGACGGGTGACCATCAAGGCGCCTGCGGAAGCGGTGGATGTCGTCGCCGCCTGACCCGCTCGGTTCGGTGTGAAGCCGGAGCCCCGGTCCTCCCCTCAGGGGGTGGGCCGGGGCTTCTGTGTGTTGTCCGCACGATGCCGGGCAGGTGCTCTCTGTGAGACCGGGGAACGATCTCGTCCAGAGATTCCCCCGAATGACCGTTTTGCTTCGTCTGTGCCATCGTGGATGGTGCTGAACGGAACGGATACAGATCGGAGACGTGCATGTCTGTGGTGAAGAGCCCGCTGTCCGAGGCCGACCTCAAGTCTGTCGGCGGTGCGCTCCAGGGCGCCCTGGTGGACCTCGTCGACCTCTCCCTGGTCGCCAAGCAGGTCCACTGGAACGTGGTGGGGCCGCGCTTCAGGTCTGTGCACCTTCAGCTCGACGAGGTCGTGGACACCGCCCGCCAGCACTCCGACACGGTTGCCGAACGAGCCTCCGCGCTCGGCGTCAATCCGGACGGGCGGTCGGGGACGATCGCCCGGACCACGGCCATCGACTCCGTGCCCGAGGGCTGGGTCAAGGACGTGGACGCGGTGCGCACGCTGGTAGACGCCCTCGGTGTGGTGATCGGCCGGATGCGGGAGCGGATCGAGCTGACCGGCGACCCCGACCCGGTCAGCCAGGACATCCTGATCACGCTGACCGCTGATCTCGAGAAGCACGCGTGGATGTTCCAGGCCGAGAGCGCCTGAGCCCACGCCCCCCATTTCCCCTTCCATTCGAGGAGTAGCCATGACTGACAACGGAGCGAAGGACAAGATCACCGGCAAGGCCAAGGAGGCCATGGGCAAGATGACCGGTGACCGCCGCAAGGTAGCGGAGGGCAAGACGGACCAGGCGAAGGGCAAGGCCAAGGGTGCCGTGGGCGATGCCAAGGGGCACGCCGAGGGCGTCAAGGACTCCCTGACCGACGACGACAAGAGCTGAGGCGCGTGAGGTACGGCGTGAGGCGTGAGCTCTGCGCCTGAGGCGTGAGGTCTGCGCCTGACGCTGTGCGTGTGCCTGTGCCTGTGCTTGTGCTTGGACGCGGAGCCCCCACCGGAGACGGTGGGGGCTCTGCTCTGGATGCGGCCCCGGCGGAGCCGGGTGAGACTGCGAGGGTGTGCGCCTGCGCCGTGCGCGCCGGTACTGCACCGGTGCGCTCTCCCATTGGGTGATCAGGCCGGACATATTGCCGGGAGGTACTGGGTTCGGCCGGAGGAGGCAGCCATGGTACGGCGATGGGTGCCGGCGCTCGTTCTCGGCGGTGTGTGGTGGTGGGCGGTGCTGCGGCTGATGCTGGAGCCGCAGCACACCGGGGTGGTCGAGGGAGCGGTGGCGGCGGGCGGCTGGGGGCTGAGCCTCCTGCCGGTGCACGTGGCCGCGACCGCCCGGCCGACCGGGATATTCGACGCGGGCACCGGCCTGCTGCGGCGGTGCGCCGCGGGTGCGCGGTCCTGGTGGGCGGGCACGGCGGCTACCAGGGCATGGCGACGCCGCCGTTCGGGCGGAGGATCTGACCCGTCATGAAGGCCGAGGCGTCGGACGCCAGGTGCAGCACCGTGTGCGCCACGTCCATGGGTTCCCCGACCCTGCCCAGCGGCGAGATCCGCGCCATCGTGGCCTCCGCCCGGTGCTGCTGCTCCGCGTCGTGGCGGGCGGTCATGGGGGTGCGGACCCAGCCCGGCGCGACGGCGTTGACCCGAATGGCGTGCGGCCCCAGTTCGGTCGCCAGGGTCTTGGTCAGCTGGACCACCGCGGCTTTGGCCGTGCTGTAGCAGAGCAGCCCCGGGCTCGCGGAGTCGACCGCACCCGAGGCCATGGTGATCAGGGATCCGGGGGCCTCGCGGGCGAGCATGGTGCGGGCCACCTCCTGGCAGGCGTACAGCACGCCCTTGAAGTTGACCGAGAGCACACGATCGAGGTCCTCGTCGGCGGTCTCCAGAACGCTGCTGGTGTGCATGATCCCGGCGACGGCGGCCAGGATGTCGAGATCTCCGGCCGCCGCGACGGCGGCCCGGACCTGATTGCGGTCCGTGACATCCAGCGGGTGCGTGTGGGCTTCGCCACCCGCCGCGATGATCAGTTCCAGGGTCTCCTGGAGGCCCTTGGCGTCGAGATCCGCGCAGTGGACGGTGGCGCCCGCCTCCGAGAGCAGGACGGCGCAGGCGCGGCCGATGCCGCCTGCCGCGCCGGTGACGAACGCGGATCGGCCGGTGAGGTCGTACGCGGCAAGGGACATGACGGGACCGTACGACCGAATCTGACGGCTCGTCAACTAGGGCGTGGGGCCGGATTGGCAGTGTGGACACCAGTAGGCGGGCCTGGCGTCCTGCTCCGCCGTACGGATCGGAGTCCCGCAGCGCAGACAGGGGCGGTGGGTTCTGCCGTAGACCCAGAGGTTCTCGCTCGGGCGGCCGGCGCGGAACGGCTGACCGGTGGCGGTGCGGGGGTGTGCGCCGGTGGTGGTCCGGGCGCGTGCGCCGGTGGTGGTGATACGGATCGGGCGGTCACGGTTGGCTTCGAGGAGCTGGTGGGCGGTGCTCGCCAGAAGGGGGGCCGTGGCGGCGGGCAGCTCACCGATGGGGAGCCAGGGCGTGGCACGGGCCAGGAAGCACAGCTCGGCCTTGTAGATGTTGCCGATGCCGGCCAGGTTGCGCTGGTCCAGAAGAGCCTCACCGAGCGGGCGGGCCGGGTCGGCGAGGAGATTGCGCAACGCCGTACCGGCGTCCCAGTCGGGGCCCAGAAGATCGGGGCCGAGATGGCCGACCGCCTGCTCCTCGTCCGCGGTGCGCAGGAGCTCCAGGACCGGGAGGCGGTAACCGACGGCCGTGTGCGCGGTGTTGGCGAGGACGGCGCGGATCTGGTGTGCGGGGCCGCCGCGCCAGCGCTCTTCTGGGCCGTAGATCCGCCAGGCGCCGTCCATCCGGAGATGGCTGTGGAGGGTCAGGCCGCCCTCGAAGCGGGTCAGCAGATGCTTGCCGCGCGAGATGGCGTCGAGCACGGTCCGGCCGGTGAGGTCGGCGGTGGCGAAGCGAGGAACGCGGAGGTCGGACCGGGTGAGGACCTGGCCTGCGAGCGCCTGGTGCAGACGTCTGGCGGTCTGCAGGACGGTATCTCCTTCGGGCATGCCTCCATGATGCGGGGCGCGGGCAGGTGATGCGGCGGATGCGGGGTGCGCGGGCGGGGGACGAGCGCGTACGCGTGCGTGCGCCGGGTCACGCACGGAGGCGGAGGCCTCTGGGGGTGGCGAGGAAGCCGGCGGCCTCCAGCGTGCGGCCCAGCGGTGAGGTCAGCGCCGAGACGCCGTTGGTGCGCTCCACCGTCACCGTGCCGAGGGCTCCGGCACGGGCCGCCGCGGCCAGTGCGGCGGCGGCCGCCCGCAGCGCGGGGTCCTCCGGATCGGTCGGCCAGGCCAGCAGCGTCTTCCCGCCGCGCTCCATGTACAGCGCCAGCTCACCGTCGACCAGGACCACCAGGGAGCCGGCCTTGCGGCCGGGCTTGTGCCCGGCCCCGTCCGGCGGCTCGGGCCAGGGCAGTGCTGCTCCGTAGGCGTTGGCCGGGTCGGCCGCCGCGAGGACCAGGGCGGTGGGGGCCAGACCGGGTTCCCTGCGGTCGCGGGCGGTGGAGGCCGCGCGGAGCCGGTCGACCGCGCCGTCCATCGCGAACTGTGCGGCCCCCAGCCCCTCCACGACATAGCCGCGCCGGGCCTGCCCGTTGTCCTCGAAGGCCGCCAGCACACGGTACGCGGCGGAGAACCCGCCCTCGACGCCCTCGGCCTGGACCGCACCGCGCGTCACCACACCGTGCCGGTCCAGCAGGGTGCGGGCCAGCGCGTGGGCCCGGTGCGTGGGTTCCGGTTCGGTGGCGGGCAGCAGGGACCAGCGGCCGGAGACCGTGGGCGGGCCGGTGCGCGAGGCAGGGCGGGATGCGGCCGTCAGTGAGCCGTAACGGCCGCGCGGGACGTTCCGTCTGGCGCGGTGCGCGGTTGATCCGGCGGTACGGCCCGAGCCCAGGAGGGAGCGCAGCGGTGCGAGCGTGTCGTTGGTGAGCCGGCCCGACCAGGTGAGGTCCCAGACGGCGTCCGCCAGCTGCGGATCGGTGCAGTCCGGGTGCGTGGTGGCCCGGACCTGATCGGCGATCTGGCGGAAGAAGAGCCCGTATCCGCCGGTGAGGGCGGTGAGTACGGACTCGTGCAGCGCGCTGAGTTCGAGGGGGCGCGGGGGAGCGAGCAGCAGGGGCGCGCTGTCGGCCAGGTAGAGGGAGAGCCAGCCGTCCTTGCCGGGGAGGGCGCCCGCACCGGCCCACACGACCTCGCCGGTGGTGGTGAGTTCGTCCAGGAGCGCGGGGGAGTAGCCGGTGACGCGGCCGGGCAGGACCAGCTTCTCCAGGGCCGACGCGGGGACGGGAGCGCCCTGCAACTGCTCGATGGCGCGGGCCAGTCCGTCGATTCCGCGCAGGCTGTTGCTGCCGAGGTGCTGCCACTGGGGCAGGAAGCCCGCGAGGGCGGCGGGCGGGACCGGCTCCAGCTCATGGCGGAGCGCGGCGAGCGAGCGGCGCCGCAGCCGGCGCAGCACCGTGGCGTCGCACCACTCCTGGCCGATGCCGGCGGGATGGAACTCACCCTGGACGATCCGGCCGGAGGCCGCGAGGCGTTGCAGCGCACCGTCCGTGACCGCGGTGCCGAGGCCGAACCTGGCCGCCGCTGCGGTGGAGGTGAACGGGCCGTGCGTACGGGCGTAGCGGGCGAGGAGGTCACCGAGAGGGTCCTTCACCGGTTCGGTGAACGCCTCCGGGACGCCGACGGGGAGGGCTGTGCCCAGTGCGTCGCGTAGCCGGCCCGCGTCCTCGATCGCAGCCCAGTGCTCGGCACCGCCGATCCGGACCCGGATGGCCCGGCGGGCCGACGACAGCTCCTGCGCCCACGGGGCTTGTGCCCCGCGCTCGGTCAGCTCGGCGGTGGTGAGCGGTCCGAGGACCCGTAGCAGATCGGCGACGCCCTCGATGTCCTTGATCCGGCGGTCCTCGGCCAGCCACTGGAGCTCCCGCTCCAGCTCGGTCAGGACGTCCGCGTCCAGCAGCTCGCGCAGCTCCGCCTGGCCCAGCAGCTCGGCCAGCAGGTGGGAGTCGAGGGAGAGCGCGGCGGCCCGCCGCTCGGCGAGGGGTGAGTCTCCCTCGTACAGGAACTGGGCGACGTAGCCGAACAGCAGCGAGCGCGCGAAGGGTGAGGGTTCCTGCGTCGTCACCTCGACCAGGCGGATCCGGCGGGCTTCCAGATCGCCCATCACTTCCGTGAGCCCGGGGACGTCGAAGACGTCCTGAAGGCATTCGCGGACCGCTTCGAGGACGATGGGGAACGAGCCGAACTCGGAGGCGACCTGGAGGAGCTGGGCGGCCCGCTGCCGCTGCTGCCACAGCGGGGTGCGCTTGCCGGGGCTGCGCCGGGGGAGGAGCAGGGCCCGTGCCGCGCACTCGCGGAACCGGGAGGCGAACAGGGCGGAACCGCCGACCTGGTCGGTGACGAGCTGCCCGATCTCGCCCTGCTCGAAGGCGACATCGGCGGCGCCGACCGGGGGCTGATCGCTGTCGTGGGCGGCGTTCGGCGGCGGGAGAGGCGCTCCGCCGCCGGGTCCGGACGCCCGGTCCCGGTCCACCGGGTCGAAGTCCAGGAGGTCCAGGCCCATCATGTCGGCGTCCGGAAGCCTGAGCACGATGCCGTCGTCGGCGTGCATGACCTGTGCGTCCATGCCGTACCGCTCGGCCAGGCGGGCACTGAGCGCGAGCGCCCAGGGGGCGTGCACCTGGGCTCCGAACGGTGAGTGCACGACGACGCGCCAGTCGCCCAGCTCGTCGCGGAAGCGCTCGACGAGGATCGTCCGGTCGTCCGGTACGTGGCCGCAGGCCCGGCGCTGCTCGTCGATGTACGACAGCACGTTGTCCACGGCCCAGGTGTCCAGGCCGGCGGCCAGCAGCCGTTCGCGCGCGTCCTGCGCGGACAGCCCGCCGAGCTCGCGGAGGAAGGCGCCGAGGGCCCGGCCCAGCTCCAGCGGGCGGCCCAGCTGGTCGCCCTTCCAGAACGGCAGCCGTCCGGGGACGCCGGGCGCGGGGGACACCAGGACCCGGTCGCGGGTGATGTCCTCGATCCGCCAGGACGTGGTGCCCAGCGTGAAGACGTCCCCCACCCGGGACTCGTACACCATCTCCTCGTCCAGCTCACCGACCCGGCCGCCGCCCTTCTTCGGGTCGGCGCCCGCCAGGAAGACCCCGAAGAGCCCGCGGTCGGGGATGGTGCCACCGGAGGTGACGGCGAGCCGCTGGGCGCCGGGGCGGCCCGTGACCGTGCCCGCGACGCGGTCCCAGACCACGCGCGGGCGCAGCTCCGCGAAGGCGTCGGACGGATAGCGGCCGGCCAGCATGTCGAGGACCGAGGTGAACGCCGACTCGGGAAGCGAGGCGAAGGGCGCCGCCCGGCGGGCCATGGCCAGCAGGTCGTCCACCTGCCAGCTGTCCAGGGCGACCATCGCGACCAGCTGCTGGGCCAGCACGTCCAGCGGATTGGACGGGATCCGCAGCGCCTCGATGGCACCCTCCCGCATCCGCTCGGTGACCACCGCGGCCTGTACCAGGTCACCGCGGTACTTCGGGAAGACGACTCCGGTGGATACCGCGCCCACCTGGTGTCCGGCCCGGCCCACCCGCTGCAGCCCGGAGGCGACCGACGGCGGTGACTCGACCTGGATCACCAGGTCGACCGCGCCCATGTCGATCCCCAGCTCCAGGCTCGAGGTGGCGACCACGGCGGGCAGCCGGCCCGCCTTGAGGTCCTCCTCGACCTGGGCCCGCTGCTCCTTGGAGACCGATCCGTGGTGCGCACGGGCGAGCAGGGCGGGGGCGCCCTTCGCGGCACCCGACTCGGCCATGATCTCGGCGGGTGAGTGGGCCTCCGGCATCGTCTCGCCGGTGGCCCGCTCGTACGCGATCTCGTTGAGCCGGTTGCAGAGCCGCTCGGCCAGCCGGCGGGAGTTGGCGAACACGATGGTGGAGCGGTGCGCCTGGACGAGATCGGCGATCCGCTCCTCCACATGCGGCCAGATCGACGGCTTGTCCGCCTGGTCCGCGGTGTCCGGGCCGGTGGCGGGGGAGCCGCCGAGCTCGCCCAGATCCTCGACCGGTACGACCACCGACAGATCGAACTGCTTGGTGGACGGCGGCTGGACGATCTCCACCCTCCGCTGCGGGGAGAGGAACCGCGCCACCTCATCGACCGGACGGACCGTGGCGGACAGGCCGATCCGGCGGGCCGGCCGCGGCAGCAGCTCGTCGAGACGCTCCAGCGACAGGGCGAGGTGCGCGCCGCGCTTGGTGCCCGCGACGGCGTGCACCTCGTCCAGGATCACCGTCTCGATCCCGGCCAGCGCCTCCCGGGCCGAGGAGGTCAGCATCAGGAACAGGGACTCGGGTGTGGTGATCAGGATGTCCGGCGGCCTGGTCGCCATCGACCGGCGCTCGGCGGGCGGGGTGTCGCCCGAGCGGATGCCCACCCGTACCTCGGGCTCGGGCAGACCGAGGCGCACCGACTCCTGGCGGATGCCGGTGAGCGGGGAGCGGAGGTTGCGTTCCACATCGACCGCGAGGGCCTTGAGCGGCGACACGTACAGCACTCGGCAGCGCTTCTTCGCCTCTGCCGGCGGCGGGACCGCCGTCAGCTGGTCCAGAGCGGCGAGGAAGGCAGCCAGGGTCTTGCCCGATCCGGTCGGTGCGACGACCAGTACGTCGGAGCCCTCACCGATCGCCCGCCAGGCGCCCTCCTGCGCGGCCGTGGGCGCGCTGAAGGCCCCCGTGAACCAACTGCGGGTCGCGGCGGAGAACGAATCGAGTGCGGAGCCGGTCATGCTCCCCATCGTGCACCCAGCCACTGACAACGGCCGCGAGCTGCGAGAATTCGGGTATGGCGGGAGTCGCGGGACCGGGAGAGTGGGCGAGGCACTGGCAGTACGAGGCACTGCCGGAGCTCGACCTGCTGCGGGCCCGCTACGTCCGCCACACCTTCCCGCGTCACAGCCATGAGGGCTATGTCCTCGGCGCCGTCAGCCAGGGCATCGAGGACGTCGCCCTGCCCGGCGGCACCGTGCACGCGGGCCCCGGCTCCGTCGTGATGATCAATCCGGAGGTGCCGCACACCGCAAGGGCCGGTGTTCCCGAGGGCTGGGTGTACGCCACGCTCTACCCGTCCGCACAGGTGATCAGCGACATCGCGGCCGATACGACGAGCCTGCGCGGCACGGTCGGCTTCACGGAGACCCGCGTGAGCGATCCGCACGCGGCCCGGCTGATCGGCGCGGTCCACCGGGCCGCGGAGGAGGGCAACGCGCTGGCGGCGGACAGCGTCCTGCGGGTCCTCGTCACGCATCTGCTCACCCGGCACGGCAGCGCTCTTCCCACGTTCGAGCCCCGGGCGGCGGGGGCGCGGGACGCGGAGCGTGCCCGTGCCGTACTGGAGAGCAGGATGGCCGGTCCGCCCACCCTGGAGGCGCTGGCCACCGAGCTGGGCACCAGCCCGTTCGCACTGCTGAGAGCCTTCAAGAAGCAGTACGGAATGCCGCCGCACACCTGGCTCACCGACGCCCGGGTCCGCCGTGCCCGCCGGATGCTCGACGCGGGCACGCCGCCCGCGGTGGCGGCCGCCGAGGTCGGCTTCACCGACCAGCCGCATCTCAACCGCCACTTCACCCGGATCGTGGGCGTGCCACCCGGCGCCTACCAGCGCGAACGTGCAAGAACGTACAAGACCGATCCGGAACCGCCCGGGTAGCTTGCCGAACGTGGCAGAACAGACAACACCTCAACGAGCCGGTGAACCGGCCGGCGCCGGCGCGACCGCCGGCGGCAGTGCGATCGCCGCCGGAACCAAACCGGACGCGGCCGTCGTACGGGACGCGCTCGGCGTCGGCATAGCGGTCGGGCTCTCCGGCTTCGCCTTCGGCGTCACCTCGGCCGGTTCCGGTCTGAGCCTGCTGCAGACCTGCGCGCTCAGCCTCCTCGTCTTCACCGGCGCCTCCCAGTTCGCCCTGGTGGGCGCGCTCGCGGCGGGCGGCAATCCGTACACCGCGGCAGCCGGCGCCTTCTTCCTCGGAGTGCGCAACTCGTTCTACGGACTGCGGCTGTCGCAGCTGCTCGCCCTCCCGCGCGCCGTGCGCCCTTTGGCCGCCCACTGGGTGATCGACGAGACGACGGCCGTCACCCTGCCCCAGCCCACCCGGCGCGCCGCCCGGATCGGCTTCACCGTCACCGGGCTCACGCTCTACGTGCTGTGGAACCTCACCACGCTGGTCGGCGCCCTGGGCGCGGAGGCGCTCGGGGACACCGACGCCTGGGGGCTGGACGCGGCCAGCCCCGCCGTCTTCCTCGCCCTGCTCGCGCCGATGCTGAAGACCACGACGGAGCGCGTCACCGCCGGGCTCGCGGTCGTCCTCGCCCTCGGCCTGCTGCCGCTCCTGCCCGCGGGGGTGCCCGTACTGGTCTCCGCGCTCGCGGCACCCGCCGTCCTCTTTATGAGGGGACGCGACAAGGGCCTGCCCCCTCGGAACGCCCAGCACGTCCAGCACGCCCAGCACGACGAGAACGCCCAGCACGACGAGAACGCGCCGCACGTGGAGGGCGCGAAGGGCTCGCACACGATCACGCCGGAGGAAGGCCGATGAACGTCTGGATCGCCATCGCACTCACCGCCGTCGGCTGCTACCTCGCCAAGCTCCTCGGCCTCCTGGTGCCCGCCGGGGCCCTGGAGCGCCCCATCGTGCAGCGCCTCGCCGCGCTGCTGCCGGTGGCGCTTCTGGCCGCCCTGACCGCGCAGCAGACCTTCGGCGACGGACAGCACCTGGCGCTGGACGCCAGGGGCGCGGGCCTCGCCGCGGCAGCGCTCGCGCTCGTCCTGCGCGCACCCTTCCTCGTGGTGGTCGGCGCTGCCGTGGCCGTCACCGCAGCGGTGCGCGCCCTCGGCTGACCACGCGCGCCCGGGGGCCCGTGTCAGACCAGAACGCGCCCGTGCGCGCGCAACGTCTGCAACGCCCTGAGCGTCACCAGGGGCCGCCCGTCCAGGGCGGTCCCCGGCGCCCACTGCCGCCAGGTCACCGGCCAGCCGCCGTCCGCCTGCTGCCCGGCCGCCAGGTGGTCCAGCGACAGCTCCATCTCGGCGTCGGTGAACCACCGGCGGGCGAGCGACTCGGGAGCACGGGCGTAGTCGTACGGGAAGTGCTGCTCGCCGGGCGCGTAACCGGCCGCCACCGGGTACTCCGCCCGCTGCTCCGGATCCAGCACGGCGAGCCGCTGCTCGCGTACCAGGCGCCCCAGACGGTCGGCCGCCGCCTCGGCCCGCGACCGGTCCGGGGCTCCGTCGAGAAAGGCGACGGCCGCCTCGATCTCGTACGGATGGGACACCCGAAGGGCATCGACGGCCGCCCAGCAGAAGTCGGTGGCCCGGAACAGCCAGGCATGCCACACCGCGTTGCGGTGCAGCAGTCCGACCACGGGGCCGGTGGCCAGCAGCTCGGCCGGCGGGTCGTCGACGATCGGAATGAACGGCGCGGCCGGATAGCCGCGTTGCGAGGGGAGAAGGGCGGGCAGGGCCCCCTCCTTCGTGGACACGTCCGTAAGGAAGCGGCAGATCCGCTCCACCCGGATCCCGCTGCAGCGGCCGATGGAATCGAGGACGCTCAGCGCGTGGGCCGTGTGCAGCGGCTGGCTGACGGGTCCGCGCAGATCGGGTTCGAGCGCGTGACCGTACCCGCCGTCCTCATTGAGATGGGCGGCGAGCGCGGTTTCCACGGCATCAGCGCTTCCGTTCAGGAAGTGATGAGCGAACCGCCGCTGTTCGAGGACACGGGCCGTGAGCCAGATGAACTGCTCGGCACGGTTGAGGGGACTTTCTCCGGTTCCAGCCATGGACCGACCGTAAGCCGGTATGAGCTCCCGGCATGGGCAGGCGGCCCGGCTGCACTCTCAGGAGCGGGATACTGATGGCATGCGGTTGACGATTTTCTGGGAACGGATGGCTGACCACTTCGGCGCGGGCTATGCCGACTCCTTCGCGCGCGACCATGTGATGGCCGAGCTGGGCGGCCGTACGGTCCATGAGGCACTGGCCGCCGGCTGGGAGGCCAAGGACGTCTGGCGCGGAGTCTGCACGGCGGTCGGCATCCCCGCGGACAAGCGCTGAGGCGCAGCTCGGAGCCCTGCGCCGGACGACGGTTGCCCGGGGCGCGCGCCGGGGTGTCGCAGCCGTAGGCGAGACTGGTTCTGTGGCACCGACAGACGAGACCGCTCAGACCCAGCCGCCCCTCACCCCGCCCGTCCCGCCGGTCGAGCCACCGGCGGCGCCATCGGGCGCAGGGCCGGTCCGCATGCCCGGCTGGCTGCCGCGTGCGATGGTGCTGGCCCTCGCGCTCTACGCCTGCTTCCGGCTCGGGAGCTGGGCGTTCGACCAGCTCATCGGTCTGCTGATCAACATACTGATCGCCTTCTTCCTGGCGCTCGCCATCGAGCCCGCGGTGAGCCGCATGTCGGCCGCCGGTATGCGCCGGGGCCTCGCCACGTTCCTGGTCTTCCTCGCCGTACTGATCGCGAGCGTCGGTTTCGTCGTGATGCTCGGATCGATGCTCGCGGGGCAGATCGTCGACATGGTCGACGAGTTCCCCAAGTACCTCGACTCGGTGATCAACTGGGTCAACCAGACCTTCCACACGGAGCTCTCCCGGGTCGAGGTGCAGGACAGCCTGCTGCACTCCGACTGGCTGCAGAAGTACGTCCAGAACAGCGCGACCGGCGTGCTCGACGTGTCGACCACGGTCCTCGGCGGCCTGTTCCGGCTGCTGACGATCTTCCTGTTCTCCTTCTACTTCGCAGCCGACGGACCCCGGCTGCGCCGCGGACTGTGCTCCGTTCTCCCGCCCTCCCGCCAGGCGGAGGTGCTGCGGGCCTGGGAGATCGCGGTCGCCAAGACCGGCGGGTACCTCTACTCGCGCGGACTGATGGCGCTCATCTCGGGAATCGCGCACTACATCCTGCTGGCGGCTCTCGGGGTGCCTTACGCGCCGGCGCTCGCGGTCTGGGTCGGGCTCGTTTCGCAGTTCATCCCCACGATCGGCACCTATCTGGCGGGCGCCCTGCCGATGCTGATCGCCTTCACCGTCGATCCCTGGTACGCGCTCTGGGTCCTCGGGTTCGTCGTGGTGTACCAGCAGTTCGAGAACTACGTGCTGCAGCCCAAGCTGACCGCCAGGACGGTGGACATCCACCCGGCGGTCGCCTTCGGCTCGGTGATCGCGGGTACGGCACTGATGGGCGCCGTCGGCGCGCTCATCGCCATCCCGGCGGTGGCCACGCTGCAGGCCTTCCTCGGCGCCTACGTGAAGCGGTACGACGTCACGGACGACCCGCGGGTGCACGGTCAGCACCAGTGGCGGCTCGGCGAACCGCTGGCGGCGCGGCTGCGCCGCTTCCGGCATGCCCCGGCGAGCGGGGGCGGGCAGGGGCCGGACGAGGGCGAGGAGCCGCAGGGACCCCAGCAGCGGCCCTGAGAGCGGGCGAATCGGTGCGGCGTGGCACGCTTGACACTAAAATCGAACATCCGTTCTCATGAGATTCCGGCCAGGTTTTGCCGGGCTCGACCGTGGAGTTGTCCACAGGCCGGGAGGACGTCGAGGCCCATTGTCAGTGGCAGGGGTTAGCGTCTGAGACGTGAAGCGATCGACTCAAGCAAATCGGGTGGAACCCATGGCAGGAAACGACCGCGAGAAGGCGCTGGACGCCGCACTCGCACAGATTGAGCGGCAATTCGGCAAGGGCGCGGTGATGCGCCTCGGCGAGCGGCCGAACGAGCCCATCGAAGTGATCCCCACCGGCTCGACGGCGCTCGACGTCGCGCTCGGCGTCGGCGGCCTGCCGCGCGGCCGTGTGGTGGAGGTGTACGGGCCGGAGTCCTCCGGTAAGACGACACTGACGCTGCACGCCGTGGCGAACGCGCAGAAGCTCGGCGGCACCGTGGCCTTCATCGATGCCGAACACGCCCTCGACCCCGAGTACGCGAAGAAGCTCGGTGTCGACATCGACAACCTCATCCTGTCCCAGCCGGACAACGGTGAGCAGGCCCTTGAGATCGTGGACATGCTGATCCGCTCGGGCGCCCTCGACCTGATCGTCATCGACTCCGTGGCGGCCCTGGTGCCCCGTGCGGAGATCGAGGGCGAGATGGGCGACTCGCACGTGGGTCTGCAGGCCCGCCTGATGAGCCAGGCGCTCCGTAAGATCACCAGCGCGCTCAACCAGTCCAAGACCACCGCGATCTTCATCAACCAGCTCCGCGAGAAGATCGGCGTGATGTTCGGCTCGCCGGAGACCACCACGGGTGGCCGCGCGCTCAAGTTCTACGCCTCGGTGCGCCTCGACATCCGACGGATCGAGACGCTCAAGGACGGCACCGACGCCGTCGGTAACCGCACCCGCGTCAAGGTCGTCAAGAACAAGGTCGCGCCGCCGTTCAAGCAGGCCGAGTTCGACATCCTCTACGGCCAGGGCATCAGCCGCGAGGGCGGCCTGATCGACATGGGCGTGGACCACGGCTTCGTGCGCAAGGCCGGTGCCTGGTACACGTACGAGGGCGACCAGCTCGGCCAGGGCAAGGAGAACGCCCGCAACTTCCTCAAGGACAACCCCGACCTCGCCAACGAGATCGAGAAGAAGATCCTGGAGAAGCTGGGCGTCGGCGTACGGCCCGACGCGGCCTCCGCCGAGCCCGCAGCGGACGCGGCGGCCGGGACTGCCGCGGCCCCGGCCGACGGTGCGGCCAAGCCGGTGTCCGCTGCGGCCGGCAAGACCAAGCCGGCCAAGACGACGGCGGCCAAGAGCTAGACCGTGACGCGTCGTACGGAGTGGCCGGGCTTCGCCGCCGAATCCGGCGAGGGCTCCGGCCCCGGATTCGCCGCCGCATCAACCGACGGAAGCACCTCCGGATCCGGCTCCGAGGCCGATCTCCCCTACGAACCGGCAGCGGGGGCCGGCAGGGGACGGGGTCCGGGATCGAGTCCGGGGTTCGGTGAGGGGGCCGGGCGCCGTTCCCGGTCCCGTTCCAGAAGCAGCGGCTCCCCCTCCTCGTCGAGGGCCGAGAAGGGGGAGCCGCGAGACCCGGTCGAGCAGGCGCGCAACATCTGTCTGCGGCTGCTCACCGGGACGCCACGCACCCGCAAACAGCTCGCGGACGCCCTGCGCAAGCGGGAGATCCCGGACGAGGCGGCAGAGGAGGTCCTGTCGCGCTTCGAGGACGTCGGTCTGATCGACGATGCCGCGTTCGCCGACGCCTGGGTGGAATCCAGGCACCACGGACGAGGACTCGCCCGCCGCGCCCTCGTCCGCGAGCTACGGACCAAGGGTGTGGACGCGACGGTCATCGACGAGGCCGTCGGCCGGCTCGACCCGGACCAGGAGGAGGCGACGGCGCGCGAACTCGTCGCGCGCAAACTCCGCTCCACGCGGGGGCTGGACCGCGACAAGCGGCTGCGCAGGCTTGCCGGCATGCTCGCCCGCAAGGGATACGGGGAGGGAATGGCTCTGCGGGTGGTGCGCAGGGCACTCGAAGAGGAGGGCGAGGACACGGAAGGGCTGGACGAACCCTTCTGACCGGTGTGTCTGACGGGAACTTCCGACCGGCCGGTGTGTCTGACCGGGACTTCCGGCCGGCTCAGCTGGTTGGTTCCGCCGGTCGGCCTGCGCTACTGCCCGGCGCGGGCTGCTCGGCTGATGGTCGCGTCGATCAGGGCGACAGCGTCGGCGGCGGTGCGTCCGGGGTACCGGTTCCACGGCCCGATCAGCCCGGTCCAGCCCTGGGAGCGGAGCTCGGTGATCAGCCAGGCGCCTGCCCGGTCGACGGTGGCCGCCGAACCGTAGCCGAGGCGATGTGCGGTGAGCATGGCACCGCAGACGCAACGGGCGCCCCTCGCGTTGCGCAACCGGTACGGGGTGTTCTGCCAGCCCCACTCGGTGAGGATCTGCCGTGCGTGGGCGAGATGGGTGGAGGGCCGCACCTCGGGCTGTCCGATGCGCCGCCAGGAGTGGAGCCGGTCGGGCAGTACCGCACCGAGGCGCCCGGGGAGCGGACGCTCACGCGGAGCGGCGGCGGGCAGCGTGCGGAGGGTGTCCGCGATCAGCTGATCGACCGGCACGGACAGCAGATGACGCCAGTCGGCCGGGTCCACCTGAGAGTCCGGGAGCGACGCGTCCGGATGTGACGCGTCCGGATGTGACGAGTCCGGGAGTGACGAGTCCGGGAGTGACGAGTCCAGGTGTGACCGGTCCGGAGCAGGTTCGGCCGGGACGGGACGTCCGGGTTCCGGGGCCGTGCGGTCCCAGCCCGTGACGATCTGCCGCCACGCGTCCGTGTCATGGAGACGAGCGGCCTTAATGTCCAGCTCGTCAGGGGTCAGGGCAGTGGTCGGAGCGGTCGTCGGCATCGGTGCGGGCTCCCCGTCGTAGCGGCCTTGTCGTTGAGCCGAATGTCCGTCCCGTACGGGGATCGCTCCACCGGAGCGAGGCCATACGGGTGTGTCGCGACGGATTCGGGCCGGGAAGAGCCCTCGGGCGCGCGGGCCGTGGCGAGAGGGAGGTTCTCCGGTGCGGGGGAAAGCCCCCGCACCAAGACGGCGGGACGCTCCAGTGCGCCGGCACCCACGCACAGAGGAGTGTGTGACGCATGCCGAAGCAGCCCGGACACGGCCTGGGAAGAGGGCCCGGAGACGGTAGCGGCTCGGGCGACACCACCGCGGACAACCGAAAAGAGACGGTCGCATCATGATGCTGCGCTACGCCCTGGGGACGATCAGACACCGCAAGGGGGGATTCCTCGGAGCACTGCTGGCCCTCATGTGCGCCGCCGCCCTCGTCACCGCCTGCGGCACCCTGCTGGAGACCGGCCTGCGCGGACGCATCGCCACCGAGCGCTACGCCGCGACCCCGCTCGTCGTCTCCGCCGACCAGAACGTCCATAAGACCACCGTCAAGCACAGGAACAAGGGGAAGACCAAGACCAAGCACAAGGCGAAGCCCGTCGCCGAACGTGCCTGGCTTCCCGCAGGCGACGCCGACCGGCTCCGTGCGGTGAAGGGCGTGCGCGCGGTCGTACCCGAACTGACCTTCCTCGCCCAGCCGCTCGGCCTTCCCGAGGACGGCGGAGCCTCCGGTCCGCCGTCCTACGGCCACGCGTGGACCTCCGCCCCGCTCACCCCGTTCGCCCTCGCCGCAGGCCGCGCACCGGCCGCCGCAGACGACGTGGTGATCGACCGGGACCTCGCCCGGCGGGCGGGACTGTCCGTCGGAGACCGGATCACCGTCCAGTCCACCCGGGCCCCTCGCACGTACCGCGTCAGCGGCGTCGCCGCCCCGAAGAGCGGCGACCGGCTCCGGGAGCAGACCTCGCTGTTCTTCTCCAACGCGGAGGCCGAGCGCCTCGCAGCTCGCCCCGGCCAGGTCACCGCGTTCGGCGTGCTGCCCACAGCCGGTACGGACCTCGGCAGCCTCGAACAGCAGGTCGCGCAGGCCCTCAAGGGAACGACCGCCCAGGTCGCCACGGGTGACGACCGAGGAGCGGTCGAGTTCCTGGACGCGGCGGGTGCCCGGGTCAAGCTCGTCTCCATGGGAGCGGCCATGGGCGGCACCTCGCTGCTGGTCGCCGTACTCGTCGTCGTCGGCACCTTCGCGCTCTCCATCCAGCAGCGCCACCGCGAACTGGCCCTGCTGCGCACCATCGCCGCCACCTCACGGCAGATCCGCCGCCTGCTCGGCCGCGAGGCGCTGGTGGTCGGTGCCGTCGCCGGGGTGCTGGGCGCGCTGGCGGGGCTGCCGCTCGCCGGTTGGCTGCACAGTCGGTTCATCGACACCGGGGCTGTCCCGGCGACCCTGGAGCGGACGGCGGGCATCTTCCCGGCCTGCGTCGCCCTGGCCGTCACCCTCATCGGCGCCTGGGCCGCCGCCCGGATCTCCGGCCGCCGCATCGCCGGGCTCCGCCCGGCCGAGGCCATGGCCGAAGCCGCGGTCGAGCGCGCCCGTCCCGCACGCCTGCGGACCGCCGCCGGTCTCGTCCTGCTCGTCGGCGGCGGCGTGCTGGTCGCCGTACTGAGCATCCTGCGCACCGAGGCCGCCTCGACCCCCGTCACCTTCCTCGCCGTGGTGATGCTGGCCACGTCGGTGTCGCTCCTGGGCCCCCACCTCGTACGGGCGGCCTCCGCTCTGCTGGGCCTGGTGATCCGGCCGGCCGGGCCCATCGGGAAGCTGGCCAACTCGAACGTCCGGGGGAACTCCACCCGGATGGCCTCCGTCGTCACCCCGCTCACCCTGCTCATCGGCATGACCTGCACGGTGCTCTTCATCCAGCCGACCCTCGGGAACGCCGCCCTGGCCCAGGCCCGGGAGGGCACCCGCGCGACCTGGGTCCTGGGTGCGCAGGGCCCCGGCGTCCCGGCCGCCGCCGTCGACGCGGTCCGCGCGACGCCCGGTGTCACCGCAGCCACGGAGGTCGTCCGGACCACGGTCCGGGTCGGGCTCGACAAGTACCCGGCCCAGGGGGTCACCCCGGCCGGCCTCGCCCGCACCTGGGACCCCGAGGTGACGAGCGGCTCGCTCGCCGCGTTCGCCGCGGACTCACGTACCGCCGCGATCAGTGAGCTCGCCGCCGACCAGCTCGGCCTCCACCCCGGCAGCAAGCTGGAGCTGCACCTCGGCGACGGAACGCCCGCCACCCTCACGGTCGCCGCCGTCTACCACCGGGGCCTGGGCTTCGGGGATCTGACGCTGCCCCACGACCTGGTCGCCCGTCACATGGACAACCCCCTGGCCGCCACCGTCCTGGTCTCCGGAGACGCCTCCCGCAGCGAACTGACCGCCTCTGTAAAGAAGTTTCCCGGCATCACGGTCCTGGCACCGACCGCCGCCGACCGGCTCAAGGCGGAACAGCAGCAGAACAACGCAGAGGTCAACCTCCTGGCCATGGGCCTCGTCCTGGCCTTCACCGCGATCGCCGTGGTCAACACGCTCGCCATGTCGGTGTCCGAGCGCCTGAAGGAGTTCGCGCTGCTCCGGCTGGCCGGGGCGACGCGCCGCCAGGTGCTGCGGATGCTCCGTATCGAGACCCTGTCGGTCCTGCTGATCGCCGGTGTTCTCGGCTCCGGAATCGCGCTCGCCGTACTGACCGCGTTCAGCATCGGGTTGACGGGCGGTGCGGCGCCCGCCGTTCTGCCGCTGGTGTACGCGACCGTGGTGGGCGCCGCGGCACTGCTGGCCCTGACCGCCACGGCACTGCCGGGCCGGATGGCGCTGAAGGCCCGCCCGGTGGAGGCGGTCACGGCGGGTCAGTGAACGGGGCCCCGCTGCCCCGGAGCCCCCAGCTCCCCGGGGCCCCGCTGCCCCGGATCCCCCAGCTCCCCGGAGCCCCGACCGCCCCGGAGCCCCGACCGCCCCGGGGCCCCACCGATCCCGGGGGCCCCGCCCGGGGCTCCCGGTCACACGTCGACCGGGAGCCCCGCCGCGCGCCAGGCCTGGAAGCCGCCCACCAGATCGGTTGCCCGGTACAGCCCGAGCCGGTGCAGCGACTCGACGGCGAGGCTCGACGCGTAGCCCTCGTTGCAGATCACCACGATCCGAAGACCGTGGCTCACCGCCTCCGCCGCGCGGTGGCTGCCCTGCGGGTCCAGCCGCCACTCCAGCTCGTTGCGTTCGACGACCAGCGCTCCCGGGATCAGCCCGTCCCGCGCGCGAAGCTCCGCGTAGCGGATGTCGACGAGCAGGGCCCCGTCGGCGGCCGCAGCGCCGGCCTCCTCGGGGCCGAGCCGCTCGAATCCGGACCTGACCCGCTCCAGCAGCTCGTCTATCCCGATCTGTCGGGCGCTCTCCGGCCCCGTACCTTCGTGCGGTGCGTCGCTCACTGCCAGTCCTCCGGGCTTTCGGTCTGTTCGAGGCGGAGTACCGCGTCGGTGCGGCTGTAGCGCCGGATCTGCGGGAGCGGGGGGTAGTACGCGTGGACGGAGACGGCGTGTTCGTCGGCGGACTCGTTCAGCACCTCGTGCACATGGTGCCTGCCGAAGGCCCTGCCCTGACCCGGCGTCAACTCCCTCGACCGGTCGATGCCCTCGGTCAGTTCGAGGGTCTTCCACCCGTCGGTGGGCAGCCGTGCCGCGAGCGAGTGCTCCTTGAGCGTGCCGCTCGCGGTGAGGAAGGCGCCGATCGAGTCGGCGTGGTCGTGCCAGCCGGTGCCGGTGCCGGGCGGCCAGCCGATCAGCCAGGCCTCACTGCCGCCGGGCCCGTCGAGCCGGATCCAGGTGCGGCCCTCGGGGTCGAGCGGGAGCGAGGCGATGAGGCCGGCGTCCGCGGCGGTCCGGCGCACGAAGTCGAGCAGCTCCGCAGCAGTCGGACTCGGATTCGGACTCGGACTCGGACCGGTCGGACCGGACGTGGGCGCGGGTACGGAACCGGGGGAGGGAGAGGCAGCCGCGGGGAACGAGGGAGCGGGCGCAGGGGAAGCGGGCGCAGGGGAAGCGGGCACAGGGGAAACAGAGGCAGACACAGAGGACCGTCCTGAGAGTTCGCGTGGATGCCCTGCCGTACGTCATGGCGCACGGCGGAGCAGGAGAGAGCGATTCAGCAGGACGGGCGACACACGCAGCCCGCATAGCGGAGCAGGTCCATATGGACCCTCCGCCACAGGCGCACATCGGTGTCGGTCATATTCCGGAGTAGACCATGTGCGCCTGCGGGGGTCAATTGATGTCTGCGGTGCGGTCGGAGCGTTCGGAGGTACGCGCCGCACCTCCGCGCGCCGCTTCCGCTGCCGCGTGGAGCTCGGCGGGCCGTACCCCGCTGAACGACTCCACCAGGTGACCGTCCGGCCTGACCAGCAGAACGGTGTGCGCGGACGCCCCCGGATAGCTCTCCGCCACCAGCAGTTCGCCCTTCACCGGCAGGGCGTCCACCGCCTCGACGAGCCGGGGCATCACTCCGGCCCCCATCCAGTGCCGCCGGTCCCATACTCCAGTGCCGGGGGCCACCAGGACCACCAGCAGCCGCCCCCGCCCCAGCCGTTCCCGGAGCTGTACGCCGGTGCCGTCCGGTGCCGTCACCCGTACATCGGTGACCGGCGCACCGGGGGGCGTACCCACTGAGGTGTGCGCCTCGGCGCGCGGGGGCGCAAGGGGGGACAGCGAGTAGGAAGGGGGCGCACCCAGGGGGCCGCATCCCAGATGCCCGTCGGTGAGCAGCGAATCGTGCCCCCGTGCGCTCCCCGGGACCAGGGTCCGCAGCCCGCCGCCGCCCCGCAGTATCGGCAGCGACTGGTCGGCTGCGCGCAGCCGCGCGGCGACGGCGGCCCGGCGCTCGGCCTGGTAGCTGTCGAGGAGCACGTCGGAGGCGCCGTGGTGCCAGGCCAGCGCCAGTTTCCAGGCCAGGTTCTCGGCGTCCCGCAGTCCCTCGTCCAGCCCCTGGGTGCCGAGCGCGCCCAGCAGATGGGCGGCGTCTCCGGCGAGGAACGCCCGCTTCACCCGCCAGCGCAGGGCGAGCCGGTGGTGGAGCGTGTAGACGCCGGTGTCCAGCAGTTCGTACGGGGGTGTCTCGCCGCACCAGCCCGCCAGGGAGTCCCGGACCCGGGCTACCAGGACGTCGGGCGTGACGAGCTCGCCACGCGGCGGCAGCAGCCAGTCCAGCCGCCAGACGTCGTCCGGCAGCGGACGTGCGGTCACCTCGGCACCACCGGAGCGCCACGGCGGCAGCCGGTGAAGTACGGCCTCGCCCGGCCAGGGCAGCTCGGTGCGCAGGGCGGCGACGGCATGCCGTTCCACCGCCGTACGCCCGGGGAACCGGATGTCCAGGAGCTTGCGCACGGTGGACCGGGCCCCGTCGCAGCCGACGAGATAACTCCCGCGCCACCAGGTCGACCCTGGCTCCCTGGTGTGCACGGTGACCCCGGCCGGGTCCTGCTCCAGGGTGTCGACGCGGCTGTGCCGTGCAGTCCGTACGAGGTCCTGCGCGGCCACCGCGTCCCGCAGTCCGCGCACCAGTGCGTGCTGCGGGACGTGGACGGGGGCGGCCGGTGAGTCCCCGGACTGCGCGCCTTCGCCTTCGCCGAGGGACAGTTCGCGTACCAGCTGCTTGCGCCGCAGGGACCGCCAGCCGGACCAGCGAAGACCCTCGTCCTGGAGGGTCTTGCAGCCGAGCCGCTCCAGCAGGGCCGCGGTGTCCTCGCGGAGCACCACCGTGCGGGCCGGCCGTGTCTCCTCCTTGCCGGGATCCTCGTCGAGGAGCACGGAAGGCACCCCCTGGGCCGCGAGGGCGAGCGACAGCACCAGGCCGATCGGCCCGGCACCGACGATGATCACCGGGTCCACGGCGCGGCCCCCGGAGCGTGTGCGGTCGGACGCGTGGAGGCGCACGGGCGGAGCGGACGGGCCGCGACGGCCCGCGAGGTCGGGGACGGCGGCGACGGAGATGCGGCGGCGTAGGGGGCTCGGTGCGCGATCACAGAACGTATGCAACCTACTGCCGGTGCTTGCGTCAAGTGACACCGGAACGCGGCGAGGGGCGGTGGCGTATGCGCCACCGCCCCTCGGGGACTTCTGTTGATCAGCCGTCAGACGGCGCGTCCGTCATCGATGTTGAGCGACGGCGCACCGACCGTCTCGGGCGCGCCCCCGGGGCCGGTGCCCAGGACGGCACCCGTGCTCTTCTTGGCACGCCGGAGCCGCCGCTCCAGCCAGCTCGCGAACGAGGTGAGGCTGAAGTTCACCGAGGCCCCGGACGTAGAGGGGCTGGTAGACCGTCTCGTGGGTCACATGCATCTCCGGCCGGTCGGCGATGTGGATACGGCTGCTTCGCCCAGACAGCGCGCAGGGGCGGAAGGCGCTGCCACCACGAGCGGGCGGCACCACCGCGTTGATCGGTGGTGCCGCCTTGTTCCTGCCCGTCACGCCCCGGCCGTCACGCCACCGCTTGCCGGTCCGGACGTTGATGCCGATGACCTGCGCGGCCTCGGAGCGACGCATTCCTTGATCCACAAGCCGGAAGTATGCCTCCCGCTCATGGACCAGTTTCCTGGGTCCCTGCGACCTCCGGTCACCCCGGATCTCGAAGACGCGTCGTAACGAACGAAGAGCGCTGATCAGTCGCCGGACTTCACGGGCTCCAGTTTGATGCTGAAGTGTCGGAGGATCGGGGACTGGCCCGTAACCCGGTAGCCACGGACGGATTCAGGATTCTTCGCGATATCCGCCAGGGTGGCGGCAACGTGGTCGTAGTGGCTGCGGGTGTAGACCCGTCGGGGGAGAGCCAGCCGTACAAGTTCGTAGGGCGCCGTCTTGACAGGGTTGCCGTGCTCGTCCTCTTCACCGAGGTACAGAGACCCCAGCTCCGCCGAGCGGATGCCTCCGCGCAGGTACAGCTCGCATACGAGTGCGGTGCCGGGGTACTGGTGCGGGGGGATGTGCGGCAGGAGGCGTCCGGCGTTGAGGTAGAGGGCGTGCAGACCGGCGGGTTCCACGATGTCGACGCCGGCCTCGCGGATGCGTGCGGCGAGATAGGCGGCTATGTCGGTACGCTCGGCGAGGTAGGCGGGCTCGGTCACTTCGAGGAGGCCGCGCGCCATCATCTCGAGGTCGCGTCCGGACAGACCGCCGTAGGTGGTGAATCCCTCGGTGGCGATGAGCAGACCCCCGCACCGCTCGGCGAGTTCGGGGTCCTTCAGGCCGATGAAGCCGCCGATGTGGACGATCCCGTCCTTCTTCGCGCTCATGACGCAGCCGTCGGCGAGCCGGAAGGCTTCCTCGGCGACCTGGCGCGGGGTGCGGTCGGCGTAGCCGGGTTCGCGCTGGGTCACCAGCCAGGCGTTCTCCGCGAACCGGGCCGCGTCGAGGATCATCGGCACGTTGTGACGGCGGCACAGTTCGGCGGTGCGGTGCAGGTTGTCCATGCTGACCGGCTGGCCCCCGCCACCGTTGTTGGTGATGGTCATCAGCACGGCCGCAACGGGCGACTGGTCCGCGTTCTCCAGGGCCTGTTCGAGGGCGATCAGGTCGATGTTGCCCTTGAACGGAAAGTCGCTGTCGAGGTCCTTCGCCTCGGCGCAGGGCAGGTCGTACGCCGTGCAGCCAGTCAGTTCGACGTTGGCGCGGGTGGTGTCGAAGTGCGTGTTGGACAGCACACTCGTGCCGGGCCGCAGCAGCGAGGAGAAGAGGATGCGCTCGGCCGCGCGGCCTTGGTGGGCCGGCAGGATGTGGGGGTAGCCGGTGAGTTCGGAGACGACCTCGTGCCACCGGTAGAAGGAGCGGCTGCCGGCGTAGGACTCGTCGCCCTGCATTCCTGCGGCGAGCTGGTCCGCGGAGATGGCCCCGGTCCCGGAGTCGCTCAACAGGTCGATGGTGACTTCGTCGGCCCGCAGCTCGAAGGGGTTGTAGGCGACCCGCTTCAGCGCGGCTTCGCGCTCCTCCCTGGTGGTGAAAGCAAGAGGTTCTACGACCTTGATGCGGTAGGGCTCCACGTGAATTCCTTCTGTGCGGTGTGCGGGCTGACATGACCGACGGCCTGGTGCCCGATGTCCAGGACGCTCTGGGTGCTTTGCGCAGGCATCCAGGTGCCCCGCGGGTACTGCTCCTGCGGCGGCCGGACGCGGTAGGCCTCGGAACTCAGGTAGGCGGTGAGCCGGGGCGGCCGGTTGCGTTCGTACACCAGGGCCAGGTAGGCGATCAGCCCCACGCCGTCGTCGAGGGTTCGCTCTGTGAGCGCCGCCAGACTCCGGTTCAGGACGGTGGGGTCCATACCGGCCCGGGTCAGCAGGTCTGTGGCGCGGGCGAGGGCCTCCTCGTCGTCGCGCACGTAGTCGCGACCGGGAATGTGGAGCGTGAAGCCGCTCGGGTTGCTGTCGCCTTCGGTGAATGAGTGGCAGGTGAGCACCGGCCGCCGCACCAGTCGCAGGGTGTCGTCTCCGCCGTGCTGGGACGGCGCGAGGGAGCCCGCGGCCGCGTGGAAGAAGTAGCGGATGTCGGCCGCCGTGGCTCCGGAGGTACGGCTGAGCGCGCAGGCGTCATCGGCTGACATGTGCGGGTGTCTCACGTAGACCTTGACGCGGGGGGACGTCCAGGCGCCCAGGTCCAGAGCGAGGAACGGATAGCCGGTCCCCGGGGGCAGTTGCTCGAAGGCCTGGTCGTAGCCGAGCCGTCGCAGCGCCTCGTGCACGGTGCGGGCGGCGTTCTCCGGGCCGGAGGCGGAGGGGTTCAGGTAGACCTTGACCCCTGGGACCCCTCCGGCGCGCAGATCGAGCGCGTACCACAGGGCCAGGGGGCCCTGGGCCGCAGCGGGGAAGAACAGGTCGGCGACGGCGTCGAGTTGGTCGGTGGCGAAGCCCCAGCGGGCGCCCATTTCGCGGATGACCGCAAGCCCGGCGCGGCCGCTGTCGACCATGTCGCTGTGGGCCCACCCGGGCTCCACGAGCACTCGCAGGGCCGGGGCGGTGTCCGGAGCGCTGGCGAGGGAGAACTCGACGGGGGAGTGGTCGTCGGAGAGGAAGGTGGGCGACGCCGGTGGCAGGGACAGCGGCCGGTGGGCGGCGCCTGCGAGGGAGTCGACCAGAACCTGTCCGTACAGCTCGGTGTCCGCCTCGCTCAGGCCCACCGTGGCGGCCAGGCCCCGCAGTTGACCGAGTACGTGGTCGCCGAGCGTCGTCTCACCGGGGCTGGTTGCCGGTATGCCGGGGCCCCGGCGGGAGGTCATCGTGTGCCTCGCACGTCGTGGCGCGTAACGCGTCCGGACGGTGCGGGAGTACGGGGACGTGCTCCGCCGACAAGGGAGGAGACGAGGGCCAATCCGCTGCCGGGAGCAGCGGGTATTCGGTCCTGCGGCTGGTCGGGTCCGCCGTCCCCGCACAGTTTCCGCCTGTTGGGGGTGGTGCGCTGTGAGCCCGGTCGGGCGCTCGCGGACGGGGGCGCGGAGATGCTTGCGAGGTCCACTGCCTCTCCTTCATCTTGTGTCACTCTAGACACTCCGCGCCGTCCTACCCAGGAAGTTGATCTTTCATGCAGACTACGTCAACTGCCTGTGTCACATGCGTCACAGGGGGTGTGGGCTACTGGCTCGTCAGCCACTTCATGAAGCTGCTCCAGCGCCCCGCTTTGCCGGTGGGCTGCGGCGCCGCGGACGCGGGTGCGGCCGCGACCGGGGGTGCCTGGTAGCGGGGCACGGACGTCGGCTCCGGTGCGGCCGCGGCGCGCGGGGTGACTGAGCTGAACCGGACGGGCAGGGAGGCCAGGGCCCGGTTGAAGGGGCCGGGCCGCCAGGCGAGGCTGTCCGCGGGGACGGCGAGTTCAACGTCGGGCAGGGCGTTGAACAGCGTCTCCAGGCCCGTCAGGGCGATCAGCCTGGCCGGCTCCTTCGACGGGCAGGCGTGCGGGCCCGCGCTCCAGGCGAGGTGGCCGCGGGTGTCGGCACCGCGGTCCGCGAGCGCCGTGTTGGCCGCGCCGAAGGACACCAGCACCAGGTCACCGGCGCGCACCTTGTCGCCGGCCACTTCCGTGTCGACCACCGGGTAATGGGGCGCGTAGTTGGACATCGGCGCATTGCGCCACAGAGTGTCGTCCACAGCCTTGTCGAACTGCCCCAGGCGTGCGAACTCCTCGTTGGTCAGCATCGTGTAGAAGGCGTTGCCGATCAGGTTGCCCTCCGGCTCGCCGCCCGCACCGAGGAGCAGCACCAGCGTGTGCGCCAGTTCCTCGTCGTCCAGCTGCGCCGGATGCTGCATCAGGTAGGACGTGATGTCCTCCCCGGGCCGGGCGCGCTTGAGCGCCACCAGCTCGCTGACCGCTCCGAGCAGGACCTGGCTGGCCGCCTCGGCGTTGACTCCGTCGAACATGCCGGAGATGCCGAACAGCACCCGGTCACCGATCTCTGCCGGGCAGCCGAACAGCTCGTTGAACACGTACAGCGGGAGCTGCTGGGCGTAGTCGCGGAGCAGGTCGGCGCTGCCGCGGGAGCTGAACTGGTTGATCAGGAACTGGGCTGCCTGGCCGACTATCCGGCTCAGCCGCTTGTTGCTGACGCGGGCGAAGGAGTCGGTGATGGCCTGCCGCAGCCGCACATGCTCGGCGCCGTCGGTGAACATCGCGTTCGGCCGGTAGCCCAGCAGCGGCAGGACCGGGCTGTCGGGGCGGATGCGGCCCTCAGCCAGTGCACGCCAGCGGCGTGAGTCCTTGCGAAAGGTCGTCGAATCCTGCAGCAGTTCCAGAGCCGCGTTGTAATCGGTCACCAGCGTCGCCTCCACGCCAGGGGCGATGGTGACCGGAGCGGTGGGGCCGAGCTCGCGCATGTAGCGGTAGTACGCGTGCGGATTGGCAGCGAACTCCGCGCTGTCCAGGGGTATGCGCTGCCCGCTGCCGTGTGCGGGGCAGCCGGGCGGAGGTACAGAGGGGGTTGTCATGCGTGCTCCAGGTCGGCGCGCTCGTGCAGATAGCGGACCAAGGTGATCAGGGCGTCGACGGACGACTTCTCGTCGCGTGCGTCGATGGTGACGATGGGGGTGTCGGGCAGCAGGTCGAGTGCCTCCCGGACTTCCTCCGGGGTGTGGACCGTACTGCCGTCGAAGTGATTGATGGCCACGGCGAAATCGAGGCCGTAGCTCTCGACCAGATCCATGACGTCGAAGGAGTCGGCCAGGCGCTCGGGGTCCACGAGGACCAAGGCGCCCAGCGCTCCGCGGGCCGTGTCGTCCCACAGGCTCACGAAGCGCTGCTGTCCGGGGGAGCCGAACAGATACAGAACGATGCGCTCGCTCAGCGTCAGCCGGCCGAAGTCCAGGGCGACGGTGGTGGTCGTCTTTCCCTGAACCCCTTTGAGGTCGTCGACGCGCTCGGAGAGCGTCGTCATCCGCTCCTCGGTGGACAACGGCGTGATCTCGGAGAGTGAGCCGATCAGGGTGGTCTTGCCGACGGCGAAATGCCCGACGACCAGGATTTTCACTGCAGTCTGCTGTGCGCCGCTGGGCACGTAGGCATCCTCAGACAGAGAGAGCCTTGAGGCCATCGAGCACCTCCTTGAGCAAGGCCTTGTTGGTGGGACGGGCCGAGGGCACCGGCGCCCGGGTCACGAGATAGCCCCCCTGGGAGAGGGAATTGAGCAGCACCTTGACCACCCCGAGCGGCAGCTGGGAGTGCGCGGCGATCTCAGCGACCGAGAGGTAGCCACTGGAGCACATCTCCAGGATCTGCTGCTCCTCGGGCGAGAGCCGCTGGGGGCGCTGCTGCTCGTCGGTGGCCGTCGTAACGAGAGTGATGAGGGCGAACTCGCCCTCATCGGGCAGGTCACGGCCACGGGTGATGACGTAGGGCCGGACCAGTTCTCCGGCCTCGGACACGAACTCGGGCTCGGGCTCGGGACGGCCGGGTTCGGTCATGAGGTGACCGTGTCGCCGCGAAGGCCGGTCGACATCGCCTTGCCGAGCCGGCTGACCAGCTGCTGCATCCGGTACGTGATGTCCTGCATGTCGACCTCGGCCGACGCGGCCACGGCAAGGTAGCTGCCGCCGCCCGCAGCGTTCAGGAACACCCAGCCCCCGTCGAACTCGATGAGGGTCTGGCGCCAGTTCGCTCCGTGCTCACCGCAGAAGAAGCTGACGGCCCGGCTGAGTGACTGCAGGCCGGAGACGGCGGCGGCCACCTTGTCGGCATCGCCTCTGTCTATCTCCGTAGTACGGGACATCTGGAGGCCGTCGGCAGAAATCAGGACCGCGTGGAGAGCATGCGGAATCTGCAGCGCGTCCTCAAGCATCCAGGACAGGTCGTCGCTCACGGGGCATCGAATCCTTCGTGTGAATCGGCAGCGTTGTCATCTTCGGCGGCCGGTACCCCCGCACCTCGGCCGCTGAGAGTGCCACGCTGAAACGCGCCCATGGCCGCCACCCGTGCCTCTGCCGACCGGGCCGGCGGCGCTTCATCAGACCTGCGGTCGCCGTTCGGCACGAGCGCCATGCCGCGCTTGTTCCGTCGCCGGGGCAGCCCGCCCTCTGCCGCCGCAGGAGCCGGACCGCGGCTCGCGGCAGCGGCATTGACCTCTTGCGTGGAAGTGGGCGTCTTGGGCTCTGGCATCTCGGTCAACAACTCCTTCGGCACCATCACCACAGCGCGGACGCCGCCGTAGGGAGAGGTGCTGTCGATGGCGACCGTGAACCCGAACCGCGCACACAGGGCACCGATCACCGCGAAACCGAACGCGGGAGGGTTGCCGAGCTCCGAAACGCTCACCACGGACCCGCTGGACAGCAGAGCGGTGGCGTTCGTCCGTTCTTCCTCGCTCATGCCGACACCGGCGTCGTCGATCACGATGCAGATGCCCCGGGGCACCGTCCGCACCTCGACCTCGACCATGGTGGACGGCTCGGAATAGCTGGTCGCGTTGTCGAGCAGCTCGGCCACCGTCAGCGCGATCGGTTCGACGGCACGGCTGGTCACCGCGAAATCGACCCGTGAGGCGATTTCGATGCGCTGGTAGTGCCGGATACGGCCCTGCGCTCCGCGGATCACGTCATAGACCGATGCGGCCTCCCGCTGCCGGCCGAGCCACCCGCCGCACAGCACCGCAATGGACTGCGCACGCCGGTTGAATTGCGAGTTCATGTGGTCGATATCCAGCATGTCCCGCAACACGGCCGAGTCGCCGTACTTCTTCTGCAGCCCGGAGATGGCCCGCTGCTGCTCCGCGGCGAGGCCCTGAAGGGTCCGCATGGCCGACTTCAGTACGGTGTTTGTGGCCTCCTCCCCCTCTTCCTTGGCCCGGCGGACCACCTCGTCGTAGCCGCTGCGCAGCTCGATGACGGTGGACTCGAAGTCGGCGGCCCTGCCCTGCGATGCGGTCAGCTCACCTTGAACGCCCTGCTTCTGACGACGTAGCGCCTTGATCTTTTTTCGCTGGCGAGTGATTACCGTGGCGGCGACAGCGACGCCGACGGCAAGCGCCCAGACTGTCGGATCCTGCCAAAAATTCGTCATGTGACTCTCTATTGAGCGGCTGGAGTCCAGCTCTCGAAATCTGTCCAAGCGGACCCTCGGCTGTGGGCAGACGTCACCGCCCGGAGAGCCCCCCTGGCTGTATCCATGCCAAGGCGAAAGCTCACGTGGCATGTGCACGCGAGCGTATCACCAGACGATCATGAGATTCTGTCAAGTCCGCCACGTCGGTGCCCCGTTAGCGAGAAACGCATGTTCATGTCAGTGAGGAAGCTGTGTCTGCGAGGTGGAGGCCCACAGTGGCGGAGCGCGTACCGTGCCGCTCAGCCGTGTGGCACCTGGGTTCTTGCAGCTCTGCGGCGCATCTCGCCTTGTAGCGGGCTGACGAGGTGATACAGGGCAGGGCGAGTGTCATCCGACCAACAAGCTTGCCCAGGAAGCCAGATGGCCGATTCGAGAGCGGGCTACGGGCGGCGGCACGAGCTACGACTCAGGACATGTGACCGCAGCCTCACGGTTTGAGTTTTTTGCCGCCGGCAGCCTGTCCAGAACGCGGCGACGGCGGCCCGGCCCGGCACCGACGACGCGGCGAGGGGCGGTGGCGTATGCGCCACCGCCCCTCGGGGACTTCTGTTGCTCAGCCGTCAGGAGGCGGACGAGTCCATGATGACCACCGGCGCACCGACCGTCTCGGGCGCGCCCCCGGGGCCGGTGCCCACGACGGCGCCCGTGCTCTTCTTGGCACGCCGGAGCCGCCGCTCCAGCCAGCTCGCGAACGAGGTGAGGCTGAAGTTCAGCGCGATGTAGATCACGGCGATGATGGTGAAGCACGCGATGGTGTTGGCGCCGTAGTTCGCTGCCATCGGCCGGACCGACGCCAGCAGCTCGGGGAAGCTGAGCACCGCGCCACCGAGGGCGGTGTCCTTCACGATCACCACGATCTGACTGACGATCGCCGGGAGCATGGCGGTGACCGCCTGCGGCAGCAGTACGAAGACCATGGTCTGGCCCTTGCGCATGCCGATCGCCTTGGCCGCGTCCGTCTGCCCGGAGGGGAGCGTCAGGATGCCGGCCCGCACGATCTCGGCGAGCACCGATGCGTTGTAGAGCACCAGGCCCGTGATTACCGCGTACAGCAGCCGGGTCTCCGGGTCGAGCTCGGTGTACTCGGAGTACGCCTGGTTCGCGATGACCATCAGGATCAGAACCGGGATGGCGCGGAAGAACTCCACGACCACAGCGGAAGGCGCTCGCATCCACCGGTGCTCCGAGAGCCGGCCGATCCCGAACAGCGCACCCAGCGGCAGCGCGATGATCAGGGCGAAGAACGCCGCCTTGATCGTGTTCTGGAAGCCCGGCCAGATGAACGTCTCCCACGGCTGGGAGCTGGTGAAGAAGGGCTTCCACTTGATCCAGTCGAGCTGGTGCTTCGACGCGAGACCGTCGTACACCCACCACACCACGGCCGCGGCGACGAGCACGAACAGGACGGTGTAGAGGATGTTCCGCCGCTTGGCGCGTGGCCCCTGGGCGTCATAGAGGACGGAACTCATCGCTTCACCGCCACCTTCTTGCTCACCCAGCCGAGGATGAGGCCGGTCGGGAGGGTCAGAACGATGAATCCGAAGGCGAAGACGGCAGAGATGAGGATCAGCTGCGCCTCGTTCTCGATCATGCCCTTCATCAAGTACGAAGCTTCCATGACTCCGATCGCGGAAGCGACCGTGGTGTTCTTCGTCAGAGCGATGAGGACGTTGGACAGCGGATTGACCACCGACCGGAACGCCTGCGGAAGGATGATCAGCCGCAGAACCTGGGTGAAGCTCAGGCCGAGGGCACGTGCCGCCTCGGCCTGACCGACCGGCACCGTGTTGATCCCGGACCGCAGCGCCTCGCACACGAAGGCGGCGGTGTAGGCGCTCAGGGCAAGTACCGCGAGACGGAAGTTTACGTCCGTGATCTCGGACGCGCCGAGGCTGATGTTGAGCGTCGAGTACAGCCCCAGAGAGGAGAACACAATGATCACGGTCAGTGGAATGTTCCGGACCACGTTCACATAGCCGGTCGCGAAACCGCGCATCAGGGGGACCGGGCTGACCTTCATGCCGGCCAGCAGCGTTCCCCATATGAGGGAGCCGAGGGCGGAGTAGACGGTGAGTTGCACCGTCACCCAGAAGGCCCCCAGCAGGTCGTAACCATCAAGAAAGTCGAACACGATCTCCCGCGCTTCCGCGTGTAGGAGGGCACGGCGCGCCGCCGTCAGTGGCGGCGCGCCCGGTCAGCCCTGCTTCACTTGACGACGTTGCCGATCTTGGGGGCGGGCTCGTTCTTGTAGTTCGCCGGGCCGAAGTTGGCCTTCACGGCCTTCTCCCACGAACCGTCCGAGACCATCTTGGTCAGCGCGTCGTTGATCTTCTTCTTGAGGTCGGCGTCGCCCTTCTTCAGGCCGATGCCGTAGTTCTCGTTGGTCATCTTGAGGCCGGCCAGCTTGAACTTGCCCTTGTTGGCGTCCTGCGAGGCGTAGCCGGCCAGGATGCTGTCGTCCGTGGTCAGCGCGTCAACGGCCTTGTTCTCCAAGCCGGTCAGGCACTCCGAGTAGCCGCCGTACTCCTGGAGCTGCGCCTTCGGGGCCAGGGTGTCGTGGATGTTCTGCGCCGAGGTCGAGCCGGTGACCGAGCAGAGCTTCTTGTTGTTCAGGTCCTTCGCCGACTTGATCGAGGTGTCGTCCGCGCGGACCAGGATGTCCTGGTGGGCGAGGAGGTACGGACCCGCGAAGTCGACCTTCTTCAGCCGCTCGTCGTTGATCGAGTAGGAGGCGGCGATGAACTTCACGTCACCGCGGTCGATCGACGTCTCGCGGTCGGCGCTCTTGGTCTCCTTGAACTCGATGTTCTTGGCGTCGTAGCCGAGTTCCTTGGCGACGTACGTGGCGACATCGACGTCGAAGCCGGTGAACTTGCCGTCCGGCGTCTTCAGGCCGATACCCGGCTGGTCGATCTTGATGCCGATGGTGATCTTCTTGCCGCCGCCCGAGCCGGACGAATCGTCCTTGTCGTCGGAGCCACAGGCGGTGGCGGTCAGAGCGAGGGCGAGCACGGCGGCCGAGGCGGCAGTGACCTTACGAAGCTGCATGTTGAAATTCCCTAGAGTTGACGCGATGTGAGTGATCAGCCGGTCCGGAAACCGGCGCTGAAGGCTCCATCAGTGGTGAAGGATCTTCGACAGGAAGTCCTTGGCCCGGTCACTGCGCGGGTTGCTGAAGAACTGGTCGGGCACGGCCTCTTCGACGATCTTCCCGTCCGCCATGAAGATGACCCGGTTCGCCGCGGAGCGGGCGAAACCCATCTCATGGGTGACGACGACCATGGTCATGCCCTCGCGGGCGAGCTGCTGCATGACCTCCAGCACCTCGTTGATCATCTCCGGGTCGAGCGCGGAGGTCGGCTCGTCGAACAGCATGACCTTGGGGTCCATCGCCAACGCCCGTGCGATCGCCACGCGTTGCTGCTGACCGCCGGAGAGCTGCGACGGGTACTTGTCGGCCTGGGTCCCCACGCCCACCCGGTCGAGCAGCGAACGCGCCTTGTCCTCGGCCGCCTTCTTCTCCGTCTTGCGGACCTTGAGCTGGCCCAGCATCACGTTCTCGAGCACCGTCTTGTGGGCGAAGAGATTGAACGACTGGAAGACCATGCCGACATCGGCACGCAGCCGCGCCAGCTCCTTGCCCTCCTCGGGCAGGGGCTTCCCGTCGATCGAGATCGCGCCCGAGTCGATCGTCTCCAAGCGGTTGATCGTGCGGCACAGCGTGGACTTCCCGGACCCCGAAGGCCCGATGACGACCACGACCTCGCCACTGGCGATCGTCAGGTCGATGTCCTGGAGCACATGCAGCGCGCCGAAGTGCTTGTTGACGTTGCTCAGCACGACCAGGTCGCCGCCGGCCGCGGGTGCAGCGTCCTCGGCGCCCTTGGTCACTGAAACTCCGCTCATCGGCTTTTTGCTCCGTCCTCCTCGGTTGGCAAGGACCTTAGTGACGCAGTGCGACCAGCGTCATTACATCTGAGCGGAAATTGAGCATAACGATCCGGCCGCAACCGGACACTCCGCGTGAACGGGACGTCACGCGGGCCGTCCCGGCGTACCGGGTGCATAACGGAAACATGGATGCAACCGGAAGGCACTTGACTGGCCCACCGGTCATCGGAGTGGATGCCCTGGTACACCCTGACGTGAAACGCCTCGATACGGGGAAGTGACCAGGGGTCTACGCGACCGCACCGACGCCACATCTGCCGGCACCACGAGATTTACCGGCACCGCGACTCCGGAGAGGGGGCCCATGAGGCTGCTGCTCGTCGAGGACGACAACCACGTCGCCGCCGCCCTGTCCGCCATCCTCGGCCGGCACGGCTTCAAGGTGGTGCACGCCCGCAGCGGCGAGGAGGCCCTCCAGGCCCTCCTCCCCACGGACGCGGAGCCCTTCGGAGTCGTACTCCTGGATCTCGGGCTGCCCGACCAGGACGGCTACGAGGTGTGCGGGAAGATCCGCAAGCGCAGTGCCGTACCGGTGATCATGGTGACCGCGCGGGCCGACGTCCGCTCGCGCATCCACGGGCTGAACCTCGGCGCGGACGACTACGTGACCAAGCCGTACGACACCGGCGAGCTCCTCGCCCGTATCCACGCCGTCAGCCGGCGCAAGCCCGCCGCGGAGGACACCGGGCCCACGCCCGTCGCCGCGCTGCGGCTGGGCCATGTGCACATCGAGCTGCCCACCCGCCGGGTCAGCGTCGACGGCAGCGAAGTCCAGCTCACCCGCAAGGAGTTCGACCTGCTCGCGCTCCTCGCGCAGCGGCCCGGCGTGGTGTTCCGCCGGGAGCAGATCATCAGCGAGGTCTGGCGTACGAGCTGGGAGGGGACGGGGCGCACGCTTGAGGTGCACGTCGCCTCCCTGCGCGCCAAGCTGCGGCTGCCCGCCCTGATCGAGACCGTGCGCGGGGTCGGCTACCGCCTCGTCGCCCCGTCCGCGTAGAGGCGTACGTCTCCGGTGCGTACCAGGCTGCTTCCGCTGCTCATCGTTCTCATGGCGAGTGTCCTGCTCGCGCTCGGTTTCCCGCTGGCCGTCAGTGTGGCCGCCGCCCAGCAGCAGGGCGTCGTGATCGACCGGATCGACGACACGGCCCGTTTCGCCGCACTCGCCCAGTTCATCACCGAGCGCACCAACGGCTACGACGAGCGGCAGCGCACGCTCCAGACCGAACTGGAGACGTACGACGCGGTGTACGGCATCCGGGCGGGTGTCTTCTACCGCGACGACTCCGCGATGGCGAAGGCCCCGGGCGACTGGCGGCTGCCGGTCGAGGGGGAGGGCCGGGAGGCGTTCAACGAGGCGCTGCTCGGCCGGCGCAGCCACGATCCGCCGCAGGTCTGGCCCTGGCAGGACGGCCGGGTGGTCGTCGCCTCGCCCGTCGTGCGCGACGGCGACGTGGTCGCCGTCGTCGTCACCGACTCACCCACCGCGCAGATGCGTTCCGACACGCTGCGCGGCTGGCTGGTGATCGCGGCGGGCGAGGTGGTCGCGATGCTGGTGGCCGTCGGTGCGGCGATCCGGCTCACCGGCTGGGTCCTGCTCCCGGTGCGGACCCTGGACGTCGCCGCCCACGACATCGCCAGCGGCCGGATGCGGTCCCGGGTGGCGGCGTCCGGCGGACCGCCGGAACTCAGGCGGCTGGCCCGTTCGTTCAACGAGATGGCCGACAACGTCGAGGACGTGCTGGAACAGCAGCGCGCCTTCGTCGCGGACGCCTCGCACCAGTTGCGCAATCCGCTGGCCGCGCTGCTGCTCCGGATCGAGCTGCTCGCCCTCGAACTCCCGGAGGGCAACGAGGAGATCGCCTCGGTGCGCACGGAGGGAAAGCGCCTCGGCCAGGTCCTCGACGATCTGCTCGACCTGGCCCTGGCCGAACACGCAGAGGCCGATCTCCAGCTCACCGACATCGGCGCCCTCACGGCCGAACGCGTGCTCTCCTGGCGTCCGGTGGCCGAGGAGAAGGGGGTCAGGCTCCGGACGGACGGCACCCCCGCCGCCACCGCCTGGGCGGACCCCATAGCCCTGTCCAGCGCACTCGACGCCATCATCGACAACGCCCTCAAGTTCACCCCCGCCCAGGAGGAGGTCCGGGTCACGGTCGCCTCCGCCGGCGCATGCGTCACGGTGGCCGTCGCGGACCGCGGACCCGGCCTCACCGAGCAGGAGCTGGAGCGCGTCGGAGACCGCTTCTGGCGCAGCTCGCAGCACCAGAACATACGGGGTTCCGGCCTGGGCCTCTCCATCTCGAAGGCCCTCCTCGCCGCGAGCCGAGGCACCATCGCCTACGAACGCCACGAACCGCACGGGCTCCGGGTGACGGTCTCTGTGCCCCGCAACGGGCCGCACGGCTGAGCGGGCTGCGCGGGCTGAGCGGAGCCCGCTGCGCGGACCGCACGGCGGCCCGGTCCGGCGGACTCAGGGCTTGACCGAGCGG
Organism: Streptomyces sp. NBC_00341; assembly: GCF_041435055.1. Taxonomy (NCBI): domain Bacteria; kingdom Bacillati; phylum Actinomycetota; class Actinomycetes; order Kitasatosporales; family Streptomycetaceae; genus Streptomyces; species Streptomyces sp. NBC_00341. The sequence continues at coordinate 6,718,061 of NZ_CP108002.1, forward strand.
TAGTAGCGCTTGGCCCCTTCGTGCAGCGGCAACGGATCGGTGTAGATCGCGGTCCGCAGATCCACCAGCTGCGCGGCGTGCACCTCACGCCCGATGCGGTCCCGGCTGTCGATCACGGTCCGGGTGAAGGCCTCGGTCATCGCCGGATCCGTACGGTCGGTGGTCACCAGCACGTTGGCGACCGCCACGGTCGGCACGGCCTGGCCCTGCTGCGCGTTGCGGTAGGCGTCCGCGGGCATCACGGCCGAGCGGTAGTAGCGGGTGGAGCCGCCCGCCGCCTGCAGCTGCTTGATCAGCGTGTCCTCCAGCGGGACCAGCCGGATCGCGAACCGGTCGGAGAGGTCCGCCACCGCGGTGGTCGGCAGCCCCCCGGACCAGAAGAACGCGTCGAGTTTGCCGTCCTCCAGGAGCTTGGGCACGGTGTCGATGCCGGCCGGTATCGCCGTCATGTCGTCGACCGGGTCCAGGCCGGCGGCCGTGATCAACCGGTCCGCGACCAGCCGTACCCCGGAGCCCGGCTGGCCGACCGCGACCTTCTTGCCGCGCAGGTCGGAGACCTTGCGGATCTCCGAGTTCCGGTCCACGACCAGCTGGATGTAGTCGTCGTAGAGCCGGACACAGCCGCGCAGCCGCTCGGCGCCCGGCTTGCCGTCCCGCAGATAGGTGGCCACGGCGTCGGTGGTCGCGATGGTGAAATCGGCCTTGCCCGTCGCCACCCGGGCGAGGTTCTGCTGAGATCCCTCGCTGGTCTGCAGTTCTATCGACACATCGGGCAGATCCTTGGCCAGCGCGCCCCTCAGCCGCTCGCCGTAGCGCTGGTAGACACCACTGCGGACGCCGGTGCTGAACGACAGGTTCCCGGTCGGTGCGGAATCCCCGAGCGGGAGCAGCCACCACATGATGAGCCCGAGCACGACGACGAGGGCGGCGCCCGCCCGCAGGGAACGACGCCGGCCGATTCGGGACAGAGCCGCCGGGACCATGGCGGCGATCCTGCCAGGTGGTTCCCGGCCATGGCCAGGGGTGCCGGTGGATCCGCCACCCGGCACAGGGCCGGGGGAACGGTCCGGGAGCCGCCCGCGACGGGAGGTGTCCGGGCAGCGCCTACCCTTGTCGCATGAGCAGCGGCAACCGGAGCGAAGCAGTGGACGTCAGAAAAAGCTACGAGGTGCGCACCTACGGGTGCCAGATGAACGTCCACGACTCCGAGCGGCTGTCGGGTCTGCTGGAGGACGCCGGCTACGTACGGGCGCCCGAGGGCTCCGACGGGGACGCCGATGTCGTCGTCTTCAACACCTGCGCGGTGCGGGAGAACGCCGACAACAAGCTGTACGGCAACCTCGGCCGGCTCGCCCCGATGAAGACGAAGCGCCCCGGGATGCAGATCGCGGTCGGCGGCTGCCTCGCCCAGAAGGACCGCGACACCATCGTCCGGCGGGCGCCCTGGGTCGACGTCGTCTTCGGTACGCACAACATCGGCAAACTGCCCGTGCTGCTGGAGCGCGCCCGCATCCAGGAGGAGGCGCAGATCGAGATCGCCGAGTCCCTGGAGGCGTTCCCCTCGACGCTCCCCACCCGCCGCGAGTCCGCGTACGCGGCCTGGGTCTCCATCTCCGTCGGCTGCAACAACACCTGCACCTTCTGCATCGTCCCGGCGCTGCGCGGCAAGGAGAAGGACCGCCGCACCGGCGACATCCTGGCCGAGATCGAGGCCCTGGTCGCGGAGGGCGTCTCCGAGATCACCCTGCTCGGCCAGAACGTCAACGCCTACGGCTCCGACATCGGCGACCGGGAGGCCTTCTCCAAGCTGCTGCGCGCCTGCGGACGGATCGAGGGCCTGGAGCGGGTCCGCTTCACCTCGCCGCACCCGCGCGACTTCACCGACGACGTGATCGCGGCCATGGCCGAGACGCCGAACGTGATGCCGCAGCTGCACATGCCGATGCAGTCGGGCTCCGACACGATCCTGAAGGCGATGCGGCGTTCCTACCGGCAGGAACGCTTCCTCGGCATCATCGAGAAGGTGCGGGCCGCGATGCCCGACGCCGCGATCTCCACCGACATCATCGTCGGCTTCCCCGGGGAGACCGAGGAGGACTTCGAGCAGACGATGCACGCGGTCCGCGAGGCGCGCTTCGCCAACGCCTTCACCTTCCAGTACTCCAAGCGGCCCGGAACCCCGGCCGCCGACATGGACGGGCAGATCCCCAAGGAGGTCGTCCAGGAGCGGTACATGCGCCTGTCCGTCCTCCAGGAGGAGATCTCCTGGTCGGAGAACAAGAAGCAGGTCGGCCGCACGCTGGACGTCATGGTCGCGGAGGGCGAGGGCCGCAAGGACGGCGCGACCCACCGGCTCTCCGGCCGCGCCCCCGACAACCGCCTCGTGCACTTCACCAAGCCGGACCAGGACGTACGGCCCGGCGACGTGGTGAGCGTCGAGATCAGCTACGCGGCCCCGCACCACCTGCTCGCAGAGGGCGCACCCCTCGCGGTACGGCGGACCCGCTCCGGGGACGCCTGGGAGAAGCGCAACGCCGCCCCGGCCGCCGCGCCGGCCGGTGTGATGCTGGGCCTGCCCGGTATCGGCGCCCCGGCCCCGCTGCCCGCCGCCTCGGCCCCGGGCTGCGGCTGCGACTGAACGGACAGCGGGTCGAGCGGCACGTGGTCGCGCAGCCGGTACGCCGAGCGGCACGTGATCGCGCAGCCAGTTCGCCGAGCGGCACGTGGTCGCGCAGCCAGTACGCTGCCCACCATGCTTGTCGCCGCCGCTGTGTGCCCCTGTCCGCCCCTGCTGGTCCCCGACGTCGCCGCCGGGGCCGCGCCCGAGCTCGACGCCGCGAGGACCGCGTGCACCGACGCGCTGGGCGTGCTGGCCGCCTCCCGGCCCGATCTGCTGATCGTGATCGGCCCGGCGGACATCGCGGGCCGCGGGACCCATCCCGAGGGCGCCACCGGCTCCTTCGAGGAGTTCGGCGTCGATCTCGCGGTACGGCTCGGGCGGGACCTGGGCGCGGTGGCCGGCCGGCCGCTCCCGGCCTCGCTCGCCGTCGGCGCCTGGCTGCTGGCCCGTACCGGGTGGGCGGACGCGCCGGTCGAGGGGCTGGGCGTGGGGGAGCCGCTGGAGACCGCCCGCTGCACGGAGACCGGCCGGGCGCTGGCCGGCCGGGCGGACCGGGTGGCCCTGCTGGTGATGGGCGACGGCAGCGCCTGCCGCACCCTCAAGGCCCCGGGCTACCTGGACGAGCGCGCCGCCGCCTTCGACGCGGCGGCCTCGCGCGCGCTGGGCGCGGCGGACACCGGCGCGCTGACCGAGCTGGACGAGGCGCTCGCGTACGAGCTGAAGGCCGCGGGCCGCGCGCCCTGGCAGGTGCTCGCGGGGGCCGCGCAGGGCGCCGGTCTGGACGGCCGCCTGCTGTACGACGACGCGCCCTACGGCGTGGGCTACCTGGTCGCCGCCTGGTCCTGATCCCGCGGCGGCTCCGGCCGCACGGAATCCTCAGGGAACCCCGTAACGAACCCCGTACCGAACCCCGTACCGAAGACCGGCCGGTCCGCCGGGTCACGCAACGGCACACAGAACACAGCACACGGCACACGGCACACGGCACACGGCACACGGCACACGGCACACGACGGCCGCGGAGCGCATAGCTCCGCGGCCGTCACGGTGTCCTGCCGGACGGGGTCAGGAAGCGGGCGGGGTGGTGCCCCCGTCCTTGTTGGACAGCTTCTCCACCGCGTCCTTGGCCTTCTGGGTGCCGGACACGATCTTGTCGCTGTACTTGCCCTTGGTCTTCTCGTCCACCGTCCGCGCGGCCTTGTCGAGCCCCTGGTCGATCTTGCCCCCGTGCTGCTGCGCGAGGTCGCTGACCTTGTCCTTGGCCGGGCTCAGCTTCGCCTTCAAATTGTCCATGAAGCCCATCGGACACCTTCTCTGCTGGGGGAGTGCGTGCGTGCGCGCCTTCTCCGGACCGGGTACCCGCCGTGCTGCCGCGCAGTCACCGCCGCGATACCTGCTGTCGTGGCGGGTGGAAACCCGAACCATAAGAAAACGCCCATATGTACTCGACATTTTACTTGACGGGGTGTCCGGACGCGCCGCGGCCCCCGGCCGCCCCGTCGGCCATTCGGAGAGGGCCCCCGGGTTTGCGAGACTGTGCCGGTGAGAAGTCCTGCTCCCGCACCGCGGGTCATCGCCGTCGTCGGTCCCACCGCAGCCGGAAAGTCCGACCTGGGGGTGTTCCTCGCCCAGCAGCTCGGGGGCGAAGTGGTCAACGCCGACTCCATGCAGCTCTACCGGGGGATGGATATCGGCACCGCGAAGTTGACCCTGGCGGAACGCGCCTCCGTCCCGCACCTGCTGCTGGACATCTGGGACGTGACCGAGGCCGCCAGCGTCGCCGAGTACCAGCGCCTCGCCCGCGCCGAGATCGACCGGCTGCTCGCCGAGGGCCGCACCCCGGTCCTGGTGGGCGGCTCCGGGCTCTACGTGAAGGGCGCGATCGACGCCCTGGAGTTCCCCGGCACGGACCCCGGCATCCGGGCCGCGCTGGAGGCGGAGCTGGCGGAACGGGGCTCCGGCGCCCTGCACGACCGGCTCGTCGCGGCGGACCCGGAGGCGGGCCGCGCCATCCTGCCGAGCAACGGGCGGCGCATCGTCCGGGCCCTCGAAGTCATCGAGATCACCGGCAAGCCCTTCACGGCCAACCTCCCCGGTAACGATGCGGTCTACGACACCGTCCAGATCGGCGTCGACGTGGCCCGGCCCGAACTCGACGAGCGGATCGCCCTGCGGGTCGACCGGATGTGGGACGCGGGACTCGTCAACGAGGTGCGCGCACTGGAGGAGCGGGGGCTGCGGGACGGGCGCACCGCCTCCAGGGCACTCGGCTACCAGCAGGTGCTCGCCGCGCTGGCCGGGGAATGCACGCAGGACGAGGCGCGCGGCGAGACCGTGCGCGCCACCAAACGGTTCGCGCGCCGCCAGAACTCCTGGTTCCGCCGCGACCCGCGCGTCCACTGGCTGAGCGGCGCCGCCGAGCACCGCGGAGAACTCCCGCGCCAGGCGCTGGCGTTGATCGAACGAGCGGTCACAGCCTGATCACGTGATGGCATCGGGAAGCCCTGCCCGTCAGTTCGGCGAGCCGCGGCGTGCCATCATCGAGCATCGATCGACCAGTGGAGTCCGAGTTGGGAGGGCGCGTGGCGATGGAGGCCGGCCCTCGCGACACAGGACAAGACGCACCGGACACGCAGCACGAGGCAGGAAGCTTGAGCCCCTACGGGCCCGATGAGCTCGACCTGACCCCCGAGGTCGAGGTCGAGCTCCGCCCCACCCGCAGGCTGCGTATCTGGCAGCTCGCGCCGATCGTCACGCTCGCGGCGATGGGATCGCTGATGTTCGCCTTCCCGCTCGCCTTCGAGTTCGGTGACGGCGGCGCGGTCGTCGCCATGCTGGGACTGCTGATCAGCTGCTGCGCCGCGGGCTGGGGCATGATGGCCGCCCGTCGCGTCGGACACACCTGGCCCGGTCTGCCGTCCCGGGGCTCGGGGGAGCGCCCCGACTGGCGGGTGATCGTGCTGTACGTCGCGGTGTGCGCGGCGCTGGTCGCGCTGGCCGTGTGGCGCGTGGCCCGGCTGCGTTCCTGACAACCGGCCGGGCCCGTCCTGCCCGCCCCCGCGGACCGGTGACAGTTGCCGGTGGGGCCGAGCGGGCGGTCCCCGGCGCTGTCGGCGCCACCTCGTACAGTTGTCCCGTGACCACTTCGCAGATCGACTTCCTCAAGGGCCACGGCACCGAGAACGACTTCGTGATCCTTCCGGACCCGGACAACGCCCTCGACCTGACCGCCTCCGTCGTGGCCGGGCTCTGCGACCGCCGGGCCGGTATCGGCGGCGACGGGCTGCTGCACGTCGTACGGTCCGCCGCCCACCCCGAGGCGCGGGCCATGGCGGACGAGGCCGAGTGGTTCATGGACTACCGCAACGGGGACGGCTCGATCGCCGAGATGTGCGGCAACGGCGTACGGGTCTTCGCCCGCTACCTCCAGCGCTCCGGCTCGGTCGAGGCGGGCGATCTCGCGGTCGCCACCCGCGGCGGGGTGAAGAACGTGCACCTCGCCAAGAACGGCGACATCACCGTCTCCATGGGCCGCGCGCGGCTGCCCGCCGACGGAGTCACGGTCACCGTCGCAGGCCGCAGCTGGGCCGCCCGCAACGTGAACATGGGCAACCCGCACGCGGTCGCCTTCGTCGAGGATCTGGCGCACGCCGGCGATCTGTTCTCCGAGCCGTCCTTCGGCCCGGCCGCGGTCTACCCCGACGGGGTCAACATCGAGTTCGTCGTGGACCGGGGCCCCCGCCATGTCGCCATGCGCGTCCACGAGCGCGGCTCGGGCGAGACCCGGTCCTGTGGCACCGGCGCCTGCGCCGTGGCCGTCGCCGCGGCCCGCCGTGACGCGGCCGACCCCGCGCTGACCGGCACGCCGGTCACGTACACCGTCGACCTCCCCGGCGGCACCCTGGTGATCACCGAGCACCCGGACGGCGGGATCGAGATGACCGGACCGGCCGTGATCGTCGCGCAGGGCAAGATCGATCCGGCCTGGCTCGAAACGCTGAACGGATAGCGCTTCGCTCGAATGGGTGATCCGTTTCACGCTGGGCGAGAGCCGGACTCCGCCACGTGGTGGGGTCGGTAGCATCAAGCACCGGCCCGGAGGCGCGACCGCACCTTTCCACCGCCGGTCGACGTCGCCGGAGGTGCCCCATGAGCGCAGAGGCCACCAACCCAGGTGCTCCCATCCGCAGGCGGGGCCGTCCCCGGATCGACCTCCGCAGACTGGGCCGTGTCGCCCTGCTCGGCCCGGTCTCCCGGGACCGGCTGCCGGACGCCATCGGTCATGTGGCGGAGGCGCACCGGGCCCACCATCCCGACGCCGACCTCACCGTGCTGCGCCGGGCGTACGTCCTGGCGGAGACCTCGCACCGCGGGCAGATGCGCAAGAGCGGCGAGCCGTACATCACCCACCCGCTGGCGGTCACCCTGATCCTCGCGGAACTCGGCGCCGAGACCACGACGCTGACGGCGTCCCTGCTCCATGACACGGTCGAGGACACCGAGGTGACCCTCGACCAGGTGGGGGAGCAGTTCGGTGACGAGGTCCGTTATCTGGTCGACGGCGTCACCAAACTGGAGAAGGTCGACTACGGCGCGGCGGCCGAGCCCGAGACCTTCCGAAAGATGCTGGTGGCCACCGGGGACGACGTCCGGGTGATGTCGATCAAGCTCGCCGACCGGCTGCACAACATGCGCACGCTCGGCGTGATGCGCCCCGAGAAACAGGCCCGGATCGCCAAGGTCACCCGCGACGTGCTGATCCCGCTCGCGGAACGGCTCGGCGTGCAGGCGCTCAAGACCGAGCTGGAGGACCTCGTCTTCGCGATCCTCCACCCCGAGGAGTACGCACGCACCCACGCCGTGATCTCGGCCGCCACCGGCGGGGCGGACCCGCTGACCGCCATCGCGGAGAACGTCGCCTCGGTACTGCGGGAGGCCGGTATCCCCGCCGAAGTCCTCGTCAGGCCGCGCCACTTCGTCTCCGTGCACCGGGTCAGCGTCAAACGCGGTGAGCTGCGCGGCACCGACTTCGGACGGCTGCTGGTGCTCGTCGGGGAGGATGCCGACTGCTATGCCGTCCTCGGCGAGCTGCACACGTGCTTCACCCCGGTGATCTCCGAGTTCAAGGACTTCATCGCGGCCCCCAAGTTCAACCTGTACCAGTCGCTGCACACCGCCGTGGTGGGCCCGGAGGGCGAGGTCGCGGAAGTCCTCATCCGTACCCACCGGATGCACAAGGTGGCCGAGGCGGGTGTCATCGCCCTCGGCAATCCGTACGCCGCTGACAGCGGCGCGCAGAGCGCGGAGCCGGCCGACGGAGAACGGGCCGACCCGACCCGCCCCGGCTGGCTGTCCCGGCTCCTCGAGTGGCAGCAGTCCGCCACCGACCCCGACACCTTCTGGACCACGCTCCGCGCCGACCTCGCCCAGGACCGCGAGATCACCGTCTTCCGCACCGACGGCGGCACGCTCGGCCTGCCCGCGGGCGCCAGCTGCGTGGACGCCGCCTACGCGCAGTACGGGGACGCCGCGCACAGCTGCATCGGCGCCCGGGTGAACGGCAGGCTGGCCACGCTCGGCACCGCGCTGGTCGACGGCGACACCGTGCAGCTGCTCCTGGCGGAGGACGCCGCCTCCGGCCCTTCGCCCGGCTGGCTGGACCATGCCAGAACACCCACCGCCCGGATCGCGATCACCGGCTGGCTCGACGCCCATCCGCAGGACGCGGACACCGTGCCCGGCAACGCGGCCTCGGACCCCAGGCCCGGACCGCAGCCCGCGCCGCCGGAGACCGAGGGCACCGGCGGCCGCGCCGCGAGGGCCCTGGTCGACCGGCCGGACGCCACCGTACGGTTGGCCGGCTGCTGCACCCCCGTACCGCCCGACGACGTCACCGGTTTCACCGTGCGCGGCGGCGCCGTGGCCGTCCACCGGCTGGCCTGTCCGGCGGCGGCCCGCATGGAGGCCGTCGGCCGGGTACCGGTGGCGGTGAGCTGGGGCGACGCCTCCGAATGCCGGGTGACGCTGGTCGCGGAGTCCTTCGGACGGCCCCGGCTGCTGGCCGACCTCACCGAGGCGATCGCCGGGGCGGACGCGGCGATCGTCTCCGCCACCGTCGAACCGCCCAGCGAACAACGGGTGCGGCATACCTACACCCTGGAACTCCCCGACGCCGCCGCGCTGCCCTCGCTGATGCGCGCGATGCGCGACGTACCGGGGGTGTACGACGTAAGCCGCGCCCAGCACCCGGCCGCCGTTCTCTGACCGGGAGGGACTTTCGAGAACCGCCCCGGTACCGGCAACATCCGCCACCGCGGATCTCGTTCGGGTGGCGTGGCGCGCGCCGTCCCGCGGCGGGCGGGCAGCGCTGGTAGCCGTAGTCCATGCCGTTCCTCTCCCGCCGCCTGCGGGCCGCTCTGCTGGCCACCGCATCCGCCACTCTCGTCGCCGCCACCCTGCCCGCACCGGTGCCGCTCGGCATCGGTGACCCGCTCTTCCCACACCTCGGCAACCCCGGATACGACGTACTCGCCTACGACATCGGCCTCGACTACCCGGGCAGCAACAGCGAGCCGCTCGAAGCCGTCACCACGATCGACGCGCGCACGACCGGGCCGCTGGACCGGATCAACCTCGACTTCACCCGGGGCACCGTGCACTCCGTCTCCGTCAACGGCCTGCGCGCCGACTTCGCCGTCGAGGACGAGGACCTGATCGTCGAACCGCCCGGCCGCCTCCCGGCCGGTGTGCCGGTGCGGATCACCGTCCGGCACACCAGCGATCCCCGGGGCGAGCGGAACAACGGCGGCTGGGTGCGGACGGCCGACGGGCTCGCCATGGCCAACCAGGCCGACGCCGGGCACCGGGTCTTCCCCAGCAACGACCACCCCTCCGACAAGGCCTACTTCACCTTCAGGATCACCGCCCCCGACGACCGGACGGTGGTGGCCAACGGGGTGCGCACCGGACGCACCCGGCACGGCGACCGCACCACCTGGACCTACCGCACCGAACACCCGATGGCCACCGAACTCGCCCAGGTCAGCATCGGGAAGTCCGCCGTCGTGCTGCGGACCGGACCGCACCGGCTGCCGGTCCGCGACGTCGTGCCGGCCGCCGACCGGAAGCGGCTCGAACCGTGGCTGAGGAAGACCCCGGGCCAGCTGGAATGGATGGAGAAGCAGGTCGGGCGCTACCCCTTCGAGAACTACGGCGTGCTGATCGTGGACACGGACACCGGCTTCGAGCTGGAGACCCAGACGCTGTCGCTCTTCGAACGCCGGCTGTTCACAGAGCCCGGCTTCCCCGAGTGGTACGTGGACTCGGTCATGGTCCATGAGATGGCCCACCAGTGGTTCGGTGACAGCGTCTCGCCGCGGTCCTGGTCCGATCTCTGGCTCAACGAGGGACACGCCACCTGGTACGAGGCGCGCTATGCGGAGGAGCACGGCGGCAGGACGCTCGAACGCCGGATGCGCGACGCCTACACCTACTCGGACAGCTGGCGCGCCGACGGCGGCCCGCCCGCGCGCCCGGACGCACCGGCCCCGGGCAAGAAGATCAGCCTGTTCCGGCCGGTGGTCTACGACGGCAGCGCGCTGGTCCTGTACGCGCTCCGCCAGGAGATCGGCCACAGCGCCTTCGACCGGCTGGAGCGGCTCTGGGTCCGCAAGCACCGCGACGCGAACGCCGCCACGGCGGACTTCATCCGGCTGGCGTCCCAGGTCGCCGGACGCGACCTGAGCACGTTCTTCGACGGCTGGCTGTACGGGAAGACCACGCCGCCGATGCCCGGCCATCCGGACTGGCACGGCGCCGCACCGGCGGACGGCGGGAAACCCGCGTGACGGGCCGGGTGCTCCGTGCGACTATCGACGGGTCGCCACGGCGGCCGGACCGGAGCGCTCCCCGTACGGGAATCATCCGGGTAGGTGACGCGTTGTGACTGTTGCAGACCACTCATATCGACGTAAGGATCCAATGACCTCCTCTTCTTCCCTTCCCCAGGACGCGCAGGACGCGCAGAGCGCCACGGAGAACGCCACCGAGAGCCTCAACGAGCCCCTTCGGGCCGACGCCCTGATGGAAGAGGACGTCGCCTGGAGCCACGAGATCGACGGAGAGCGCGACGGCGAACAGCTCGACCGCTCCGAGCGCGCCGCACTGCGACGCGTGGCGGGACTCTCCACCGAGCTCGAGGACGTCACCGAGGTCGAATACCGGCAGCTGCGCCTGGAGCGCGTGGTGCTGGTGGGCGTCTGGACCTCGGGCACCGTGCACGACGCGGAGATTTCGCTCGCCGAGCTGGCGGCCCTCGCGGAGACGGCCGGAGCCCAGGTGCTCGACGCCGTCTTCCAGCGCCGTGACAAGCCCGACGCCGCCACCTACATCGGTTCGGGCAAGGCCCTGGAGCTGCGTGACATCGTCCTCGAATCCGGGGCCGACACCGTCGTCTGCGACGGTGAGCTCAGCCCCGGGCAGCTGATCCACCTGGAGGATGTTGTCAAGGTCAAGGTGGTCGACCGGACCGCCCTGATCCTCGACATCTTCGCCCAGCACGCCAAGTCCCGTGAGGGCAAGGCGCAGGTCTCACTGGCACAGATGCAGTACATGCTGCCGCGACTGCGCGGCTGGGGTCAGTCACTGTCCCGTCAGATGGGCGGCGGCGGTTCCAGCGGCGGTGGCGGTATGGCCACCCGTGGTCCCGGTGAGACCAAGATCGAGACGGACCGGCGCCGGATCCGCGAGAAGATGGCGAAGATGCGCCGGGAGATCGCGGAGATGAAGACCGGCCGCGAGATCAAGCGCCAGGAGCGCAAGCGCAACAAGGTGCCTTCGGTCGCGATCGCGGGATACACGAACGCCGGCAAGTCCTCCCTCCTCAACCGGCTGACCGGTGCGGGCGTACTGGTGGAGAACTCGCTGTTCGCCACCCTCGACCCGACCGTGCGCCGGGCCGAGACACCGAGCGGCCGGATCTACACCCTGGCCGACACCGTCGGGTTCGTACGGCATCTGCCGCACCACCTCGTCGAGGCGTTCCGCTCCACCATGGAGGAGGTCGGTGAATCCGACCTGATCCTGCATGTGGTGGACGGCTCGCACCCGGTGCCGGAGGAGCAACTGGCCGCCGTTCGCGAGGTGATCCGTGAGGTGGGCGCGGTGGACGTGCCCGAGATCGTGGTGATCAACAAGGCGGACGCCGCGGATCCGCTGGTGCTCCAGCGGCTGCTGCGCATCGAGAAGCACGCCATCGCGGTATCGGCCCGGACCGGCGCCGGTATGGACGAGCTGCTCGCGCTCATCGACGCCGAACTGCCGCGGCCCTCGGTCGAGATCGAGGCGCTCGTGCCGTACACCCAGGGCGGGCTGGTCTCCCGGGTGCACGCCGAGGGCGAGGTGATCTCCGAGGAGCACCTGGCGGAGGGCACCCTGCTCAAGGCGCTGGTGCACGAGGAACTCGCTGCGGAGCTCTCCACGTTCGTGGCCGTGGCGCACTGACCGCGCGACGGCACTGACAGCGACGGCTCTGACCGCCGCGCAGTATCGCAACAGGCCGACGGCCCGCCCCCGTAAAGGGAGCGGGCCCTCGGCCTGTTGCCGTGTGCGGTCGCCGGACTTTCGCCTTGTGCGGGTTGCCCGGCTTTCGCCGTGTGCCGTCACTGACCGCCGAACTTGTCGCTCATCATCGTGAAGATCTGCTCGGCGCCCTGGCCCAGGTGTGGTCCGGCCAGCCAGCCCGAGGTCACCGGGCCGATGGAGGTGTTGGAGACCAGTGCCAGCTTGCCGTCGTCGCCCTCGCTGAACCAGCCGCCGCCGGAGGAACCGCCGGTCATGGTGCAGCCGATGCGGTACATCGTGGGCGTGGCGGGGCTGATGGAGAGCCGGCCGGGGCGGTCGACGCACTTGTGCATGATCAGGCCGTCGTACGGCGGGGCGGCCGGGTAGCCCCAGGCGCCCATCGCGCTGATCTGCTTGGCCTCGGGGGCGTCGAAGTTGACCGCGAGGGCGTTGCCCACGGTCTCCTCCAGGGACTTGGTGCCCTTCTCCGGCTTCACATGCAGCACCGCGTAGTCGTACGGCGCGCCCTCGCCACCGGTGGGTCCGCCGTCGGCCAGCCACTCGCCCGAGGTGGTGGCCCAGTCGGCCCAGTAGGCGCCGTACGGGGCGATCTCCTGCGGCTGCGCGTTCTGCAGCGCGGCGGCGTCCTTGCCCTGGTCGTTGTATGCGGGGACGAAGACGATGTTGCGGTACCAGCCGCCCTTGGAACCGGCGTGGACGCAGTGGCCGGCGGTCCACACCAGGTTGGACCTGCCCGGGTTCTTGGGGTCTTTCACGACCGTGCCCGAGCAGACCATGTGGCCCTCGGGGGAGTCGAAGAACACCTTGCCGACCGGGGCCGCGTAGTCGTGGTACGGCGTCTTCTCGCGCTCGGCCGTGACCGGCTTCGGCTCGGGGTCGCTGACGCCCTGGTCGCCGGAGAGGTCGCCGGCGGACATGGTCTTGGCCGGGTCCTTGGCGGACTTCATCCGATCGGGCTTCCACAGCCCGTCGATGACCGGGTTCACGAAGTCCTTGGCCTCACGCAGCCATTTGTCCTTGTCCCAGTTCTTCCACTCGCCGTTCTTCCACTTCTCCGGGTCGACACCGTGCTTCTTCAGCGTGTCGGCCAGACCGGCGGACAGGCCGCCGTCGCCGGCACTGGCGGACTCGGTGGCGGCGGGCTTGTCGGCCGCCTGGTCCTCGCTCGGACCGCAGGCCGTGGCGGTCAGCGCCAGTGCGGCGACGAGACCGGTGGCCGCGAGCAGCGGACGTATGGGTCGCATGGAAGAGATTCCCCCTGAAATCTAAGAAATGGCATGAGCGCGCAATATGGCATGAGCGTGTCATGCGAGACGCCGGCCGGACCGGCTGTCGGAGACGATGCGGGCCACCCTATGACGGCCCGAACCGAGGTTCTGCCACCGCCCGGCGCCCGGCGCCCGGATGACGACGAGGCGCCACGGGGCGGAGCGGGGCAGGGTGTGGCTGGGTGCTGGGTGCTGGGTGCTGGGTGCTGGGTGCTGGGTGCCGGATGCCGGGGCCGCGCGGACCGGTGGTCTCCGGCCTTGGCGGACGGTGTTTCCCGCCGGGCCGGAGACCACTGACCGGCCGTCACCCGCGCCTGTGCGGGTGACGGCCCGTCCCTACTGTCCCGGGTACTTCACTGTCCCGCGTACTTCTTGCTGACCGAGTCGTAGACGCCCTTGGCTTCCTTGCCGAGACGCGGCCCCGCCAGCCAGCCGGCCGTCACCGGGCCGATGGAGGTGTTCGAGACCAGTGCGGGCTTGCCGTCCTGGCCCGCCGCGACCCAGCCGCCGCCGGAGGAACCGCCGGTCATGGAGCAGCCGATGCGGTACATCGTCGGGTCGTCCTTGGTCAGCGAGAGCCGGCCCGGCTTGTCCTTGCACTGGAACAGCTCCTGGCCGTCGTACGGCGGAGCGGCCGGGTAGCCGGTAGCCGTCATATCGGCGATCTTCGGTACGGCCGGGGCGTTGAAGTCGACCGGCAGCGCCGAACCGACCGTCTCCTCGAGGGACTTTCCGTCCGAGCCCTTCTCCGGCGTCACGTGCAGCACCGCGAAGTCGTACGGAGCGCCCAGCCCGCCGACCGAGGCTCCCTGGTCGATCCACTGCTCGGAGGTCTGCGCCCACGCGCCCCACCACACGCCGTACGGGGCGACCTTCTCCTTGGGCGGGTTGTTCTGGAGTTCAGCGGTGGACAGACCGCTGTCGTTGTACGACGGCACGAAGGCGATGTTGCGGTACCAGCCGCCCTTCTTGCCCGCGTGGACGCAGTGGCCCGCGGTCCACACCATGTTGGACTTGCCGGGGTGCGCAGGGTCCTTCACCACGGTCGCCGAACAGACCATGGAGCCCTCGGGGGAGTCGAAGAACAGCTTCCCGGACTCGGCGGCGTTGGCGTGGAGCGGCGTCTTCACGCCCACGGCCCGGACCGGCGCCGGGGTCGGGTCGGTCACCCCCTCGTCACCCGAGATGTCGTTGTCGACGGGCTTCTCGGGCGTCTTGTCGGCGTCCCGCATCCGGTCCGGGTCCCAGAGCCCCGCGATGATCGGATTGATGAAGTCCTTGGCCTCACGCAGCCACTTGTCCCTGTCCCAGTTCTTCCAGTCGCCGTTCTTCCACTGGCTGAGGTCGATCCCGTGCTCCTTGAGCCGGTCCTTCAGATCGTCCGGAACGGTGATCTTGTTGTCCGACGTCTGGCCTGCGGAGCTGGCGCTCGGCTCGGCATTCGCACTGTCGTCGTCCGGCCCGCAGGCGGTCGCGGTGAGAGCGAGGACGGCGGCGACCGCCGCGGTGGCGAACACGGGAGAGGGGCGACGGGCGCTCCCCCCGCGGCGTGCGGTGGCTGCTGGTCGAATGAGTCGCATCTGGTGATCCCCCTGGGACTTCGTAACTCAACGCTTCTGTACTGCACTTCTGTACGGCGCACCGCACTTCCTCACAGCACCCCGGCCCCGTCCCGGACGGTGATCCGGGACTGCTCCGGTGGTGCCGCGGTCCCCGGGGAACTGTCCCCGGGGCTCGGTGCGGCCCCCCACTATGCCGGTGCCGGAGTTGACGGTGTACGGCAGGGGCCTGGTTCCGCCCCGTAAGGATCTTCGGATTTACCCGTGATCCTCCGCGTCCGGCGTCGTTGGTACGTACGGGGGACACAGGGACAGAGTTCACCCCCGCAGCCCGTCCCTGCGCAATCGTGCTGACGTGCAACGCAACTGTTACAGCGGGAGGATCAAGAGCCGTGGCCGTGACCGAACCAGCTCCGGCGGCACCGCCCGCGACGTACGAGGGAATCCTGCGGCGCCAGGCGATGCGCGAGTCGGCCGCTCGCACCTACGCCCGGTCGCTGCCGATCGTCCCGGTACGCGCCCGTGGACTGACCATTGAGGGCGCTGACGGCCGGCGCTATCTCGACTGCCTTTCCGGCGCGGGGACTTTGGCCCTCGGTCACAACCACCCGGTCGTACTGGAAGCGATCAAAAAGGTCCTCGACTCGGGTGCGCCCCTGCACGTCCTCGACCTGGCCACCCCGGTCAAGGACGCCTTCACCACAGAGCTGTTCGCTACGCTGCCGCGTGAGTTCGCGGACAACGCGCGGATCCAGTTCTGCGGACCGGCCGGAACGGACGCCGTCGAGGCGGCGTTCAAACTCGTCCGCGCCGCCACCGGGCGGAGCGGGCTGCTCGCCTTCACCGGCGCCTATCACGGTATGACGGCCGGCGCCCTCGCGGCATCCGGGGGCGCCGAGGACGTACGGGTGACCCGCCTCCCGTTCCCGCAGGAATACCGCTGCCCCTTCGGAGTCGGCGGCGAACGCGGCGCGTCGATTGCCGCGCGGTGGACCGAGACCCTGCTGGACGACCCCAAGAGCGGAACACCCGCGCCCGGCGGAATGATTCTGGAGCCGGTGCAGGGCGAGGGCGGAGTCAACCCCGCCCCGGACAGCTGGCTGCGGCGAATGCGGGACATCACCGCGTCCCGGTCCATCCCGCTGATCGCTGACGAGGTCCAGACCGGCGTCGGCCGTACCGGTACCTTCTGGGCCGTCGAGCACAGCGGGGTCATTCCCGATGTGATGGTGCTCTCCAAGGCCATCGGCGGCTCCCTTCCGCTCGCTGTCATCGTCTACCGCTCAGAACTGGACACCTGGCAGCCCGGTGCACACGCCGGCACCTTCCGCGGCAACCAGCTCGCCATGGCGGCGGGCACCGCCACCCTCGCCTACGTCCGGGAGAACCGGCTGGCCGAGCGCGCCGGGACCCTCGGCGCCCGGATGCTGGCGAGCCTGCGGGCGCTCGCCGTGGACCACCCGTGCATCGGTGACGTCCGCGGCCGGGGCCTGATGATCGGCGTGGAGCTCGTCGACCCGGAGGCGGCTCCGGTGGACGGAGGGGGCGCGGCCCCGCCCGACCCCGCCCTCGCCGTCGCCGTGCAGCAGGAGTGCCTGCGCCGAGGTCTCATCGTCGAACTCGGCGGCCGTCATTCCACGGTCGTACGTCTGCTCCCTCCCCTCACGCTCACCGACGAACAGGCAACCGCGGTCCTCGACCGCCTCGCCGATGCCATGGCAGCCGCGGAGCACTCACCGCACCGACGGACCGCGACCGGGTCGATCCGCTGACTCCGGCCACCATCACAGGAAAGACCGCCGTGAACCCCACCCCCGCGCCCGAGGCCGACGGCCCTCCCTCCACCCACCACCGAGGAGAGGCCGGAACATCCGGTCACCTCGCCGTCGAGCCGCCGACCGTGCCGCGCCAGAAAGAGATGCCGCACGGTCACTGGCACGCCGCCAGGACGACACCCGCCTTCCCGGCACCGGCCGCCGACCCCCTGGACCACCCGGACCCGCTCCGGGCCGCGGACGCCGCCGGCATCGAGAACCTGCTGCGCTGCTGGGTCCGCGAATGCGACCTGCCCCGCCCGGAGGGGGAGACCCTGCGCATCCCGCTGCCCGCGAGTGGCACCGCCCTCCTCGTCCCCGTCCGCCACTGGTCCGCCACGGGCTGGCACCGCTTCGGCGTACCCGTCCTGGCACAGGCACCCGACGGAGCGCCCACCGCGGACGCCGTCACCGTCGCCGCACTCCTCGGCCGCGAGGCCGACCACAACGAGGGCGCGGACATGGTGGGCAGGGTCGCCGACTCGGTGCGGCGAACCGCCGTGTTCATCGACGGACAACGCCGCCGTCCGACCGCACCCGCCGAGGCCGACCTCTTCCTCAGCGCCGAGCAGTCCCTGCTCCTCGGACATCCGCTCCACCCGTCTCCCAAGAGCCGCGAAGGCCTCTCCGACTCCGAATCCCGCCTCTACTCACCCGAGTTGCACGGCTCCTTCCCCCTCCACTGGATGGCTGTCGACCGGTCCGTACTGGCAGCCGACTCCGCATGGACCGACCAGGGCCGTCCGGTGCCGGCGACCGAACTCGTGGCCCGGCACGCCCAGGGCCTGCCGTTCCCCGAACACACCGCACCGATCCCACTCCACCCCTGGCAGGCCCGGGAACTGGCGAACCGTCCCGAGGTCGCCGCCCTCCTCGACGCCGGACTCGTGCACGACCTGGGCCCGTACGGCGCCCGCTGGCATCCCACCTCTTCGGTGCGCACCGTCCACCGGCCCGGCGTCGACACCATGCTGAAGCTCTCCCTCGGCCTGCGTATCACCAACTCCCGCCGTGAGAACCTCCGTAAGGAACTCCACCGGGGGGTGGAGGTCCACCGTCTGCTGCGCAGCGGGCTCGCCACGCAGCTGCACCTGGCCCATCCAGGCTTCGACATCGTCCGGGACCCCGCATGGCTCGCGGTCGACACCCCGGACGGCGAGCCCGTACACGGCTTCGACGTCATGCTGCGCCACAACCCCTTCGACCGGCACGACGACGCGGTCTGCATCGCCGGGCTCACCGCGCCGCGCCCCTGGCCGGAGCGGGCAGGCATGCACTCACGCCTCGCTGACATCGTCCGCCGACTGGCCGCTGCCACCGGACGGACCACGACCGCCGTCGCCGCCGAGTGGTTCCTGCGCTACCTCGACCGGGTTGTCCGGCCTGTGCTCTGGCTCGACGGGCACGCAGGGGTCGCACTCGAAGCGCACCAGCAGAACACCCTGGTGCTGCTCGACGCCGAAGGCTGGCCGGTCGGTGGCCGCTACCGCGACAATCAGGGCTACTACTTCCGTGAGTCACACCGCGCGGCACTTGAGCGCAGGCTTCCCGGCATCGGATCGGTCAGCGACACCTTCGTCTCCGACCCCGTCACCGACGAACGCTTCGCGTACTACCTCGGTATCAACAACGTGTTCGGACTGATCGGAGCGTTCGGTGCCCAGCAGCTCGCTGACGAACAGATGCTCCTCGCCGCCTTCCGCCGGTTCCTCGGAGCGGCGAGCGCGCTGGGCTCCCCGCTCCCCGCACACCTGCTGGAAACCCCGCGCCTGCGCTGCAAGGCCAACATGCTGACCCGGCTGCACGGCCTCGATGAACTCGTGGGTCCCGTCGACACCCAGTCCGTCTACGTCACCATCACCAACCCCCTCTGCGGCTGAAGGAATCCCGCTGGGTGCCCGAAGGAACCTCGTCGTCCGAATTGCTGAGAGAGGAGAGCACCACCGTGCCTCCCACCGACGCGCACGCCGACCCCGTAACCGGCCCCGCCCCCAGGGCCGGAACGGGCGCCGAGGACACACTGGATCCACCGGGCACCCAGGAACTCCTCGCGGTCCCGGCCGAGGAGATACCCGGCGCACCCAGCACGCCCAGTACGCCCAGTAGGCCCAGCCCGTCCGATGTATTCGGCGCACCCGGTGCGCCTGTCACCGAGAACGCCGCGGGTATCTCCGAGCTGCTCGACCGGCCGGCCGCGTGGCAGCCCGCCGCCACGCCGGCCGGAGTGTTCCAGCTCGTCCCCGTACGGCTGGGGCGCGACCTCGCGGTGATCAGCCGCTGGATGAACGACCCCGCCGTCGCGGCCTTCTGGGAACTCGCCGGGGCCGAAACCGTCACAGCGGAACATCTGAGGTCCCAACTCGACGGCGACGGACGCAGCCTCCCCTGTCTGGGAGTGCTGTCAGGCACTCCCATGAGCTATTGGGAGATCTACCGCGCCGACCTGGACCCGTTGGCCCGCCACTACTCCGCCCGCTCGCATGACACCGGAATCCACCTCCTCATCGGTGAGATCAACAACCGCGGCCGTGGAGTCGGAGCCATGCTGCTCCGGGCCGCCTCCGACCTCGTACTCGACAACCGTCCCCTGTGTACCCGGGTCCTCGCCGAACCCGACCTTCGTAACACCCCTTCCGTCGCCGCCTTCCTCAGCGCCGGATTCCGCTTCTCCGCGGAGGTCGAACTCCCGGACAAGCGGGCCGCGCTGATGATCCGCGACCGTGTCCACCGTGCCCAGCTGTGAACCAACCGCTGCCTTATCTACACCGCTCGAAGCCCATCGGTTCCATCCCGAGGAGTCCCCGTGCCCCAATATCCTGTGAGCCATGATTCAGCGGAGTCGCCCGCGTTGCTCAGCACTCCAGAACTGAACCGGGCGGTGTGGGACCGAGCCGCCGCCCGGATGCTTGCCAAGATGCTCGGCGAATTCGCCTACGAGGAAGTCATCCAGCCGGTCACGCGATCCGCCGGGAGCGATACGTACACCCTTGTGCTCGACGACGGCGGAAGCCTGATCTTCAGCGCCGGCCGCGGGGTCTACGGCAGCTGGCGGGTGGCCCCCGACTCGATCCGCGAGGCGACCACGGCCGAGACCGAGGCGCACGCCCTCGCCGCCCGGGAAGCGAGCGCCCGGGAAACGAGCGCTCCGGCAGCGACCGACCCGGGCGCGAGCGTCACCACGGATGTCCACGCGGCATCCGACGCGTCCCCAGCGTACGAAACGCCCGCGGGCGTCCCCTTCCGCGACCCGCTGCTCTTCCTCGCCCGCGCCCGCCGCCTGCTCGGGATCGACGGCGCCACCCTCGGCCACCTGGTGCGCGAGCTCACCACCACACTCACCGCCGACGCCCGCCTCGACCACAGCGCGCTCACGGTCTCCGAACTGGCCGGCCTCGACTACGCGGAACTCGAAGGACACCAGACCGGCCACCCCTGGATCGTCGCCAACAAAGGGCGCCTCGGGTTCTCCGCCACCGACGCGTCCCTCTTCACTCCCGAGGCCCGCAGGCCGGTCCGGCTGCCGTGGATCGCGGTCTCCTCCCGGATCGCCGCCTACCGGGGCGTGAGCTCGCTCGCCACCGCCGATCAGCTCTACGCCACGGAGCTCGATCCGGCGGTCCGCGAGTCCTTCGCCGAGGCCCTGCGCGCCCGGGGCCTGCACCCCGACGACTACTACTGGCTGCCCGTGCACCCCTGGCAGTGGGACGAATGGATCGTTCCGCTGTTCGCTCCGGCCATCGCCGCGGACGACATCGTCCCCCTGCACGCCGACCCCGATCTGCGGCTGCCGCAGCAGTCCATCCGTACCTTCGCCAACCTGGAACGGCCCGACCGGCACACCGTCAAGCTGCCCTTGTCGATCCTCAACACGCTGGTCTGGCGCGGACTGCCGACGGAACGCACCCTCGCCGCCCCCGCCGTGACAGGCTGGGTCCAGGGGCTGCGCGACAATGATCCCTTCCTGCGCGACACCTGCGGCGTCATCCTGCTGGGAGAGGTGGCATCGGTCGCTGTCGAGCACCCGCTGTACGACCACCTCCCGGAGACGCCGTACCAGTTCAAGGAGATCCTCGGCGCGATCTGGCGTGAACCCCTCCTCCCTCGCCTGGCGCCCGGCGAGCGCGCCCGCACCCTCGCCTCCCTGCTGCTCACCGACCCGCAGGGGCGCGCATTCACCGCCGAGCTGGTCGCCCGCTCGGGGCTGACCCCCACCGCGTGGCTGAGCCGCCTCTTCGCCGCCCTGCTCCCACCGCTGCTGCACTTCCTCTACCGCTACGGCACCGTCTTCTCGCCGCACGGCGAGAACGCCATCGTCGTCTTCGACGGTCAGGACGTCCCCGTCCGCCTGGCGATCAAGGACTTCGTCGACGACGTGAACATCAGCGCCCGGCCGCTCCCGGAGCACGACAGCATGCCGGACGACGTACGCCGCGTGCTGCTCACCGAGGAGCCGGGCTTCCTCACCCAGTTCATCCACTCCGGTCTCTTCACCGGAGTCTTCCGCTTCCTCTCCCCGCTCTGCGAGGAGCAGCTGGGCGTACCGGAGGCCGAGTTCTGGTCACTCGTCCGGGCGGAGATCCTGCGCCACCACGCCCGCTTCCCCGAGCTCAAGGACAGGTTCGAGATGTTCGACATGCTGACGCCGCGCATCGAACGCCTCTGCCTGAACCGCAACCGCCTGCATCTGGACGGCTACCGGGACCGGCCCGAGCGACCGCACGCGGCAGTCCACGGCACCGTGGCCAACCCGCTCCATCCCTCCGCGTGAGGCCGGGAGTGACCGCCGTTGTCAGTGGAGCCCCGTAGGCTGGTCGGGCTATGACGAAGCCACCTCTCCCCGAGCTCCTGCACGCCGCCGTGACCGCCGTCGGCGGTACGGAGCGACCTGGTCAGGCCGCCATGGCCGACGCCGTCGCCGAGGCCGTAGACAACCAATCCCACCTGCTCGTCCAGGCCGGTACCGGCACCGGTAAATCGCTGGGCTACCTGGTGCCGGCCCTCGCGCACGGCGAGCGTGTCGTGGTGGCCACGGCGACCCTGGCCCTCCAGCGCCAGCTGGTGGAGCGGGACCTGCCGCGTACGGTCGACGCCCTGCATCCGCTGCTGCGCCGCCGCCCCCAGTTCGCGATGCTCAAGGGCCGGTCGAACTACCTCTGCCTGCACCGCCTCCACGAAGGAGTGCCGCAGGATGAGGAGGAGGGCCTCTTCGACCAGTTCGAGGCCGCGGCCCCGTCGAGCAAGCTCGGTCAGGACCTCCTGCGGATGCGGGACTGGTCGGACGAGACGGAGACCGGTGACCGCGACGATCTGACGCCGGGGGTCTCCGACCGGGCCTGGGCGCAGATCTCCGTCTCCTCGCGCGAGTGCCTGGGCGCCACCAAGTGCGCGTACGGGGCGGAGTGCTTCGCTGAGCAGGCCCGTGAGCGGGCGAAGCTCGCCGATGTGGTGGTCACCAACCACGCGCTCCTCGCCATCGACGCCATCGAAGGCGCTCCGGTGCTTCCGCAGCACGAGGTGCTGATCGTCGACGAGGCCCACGAGCTGGTCTCCAGGGTCACCGGCGTGGCCACCGGCGAGCTCACCCCCGGCCAGGTCGGCCGCGCGGTCCGGCGCGCCGCGAAGCTGGTCAACGAGAAGGCCGCGGACGCGCTGCAGAGCGCGTCGGAGGGTTTCGAGCGGGTGATGGAGCTGGCACTTCCCGGCCGCCTGGAAGAGGTGCCGGAGGATCTCGGCTACGCGCTGATGGCCCTGCGTGACGCCGCGCGTACGGTGATCTCCGCCCTGGGCACCACCCGGGACAAGTCCGTCCAGGACGAGGACGCCGTGCGCAAGCAGGCACTGGCCTCGGTGGAGTCCATCCACGGCGTCGCAGAGCGGATCACACAGGGCTCCGAGTACGACGTCGTCTGGTACGAACGCCATGACCGCTTCGGCGCCTCCGTACGGGTCGCCCCGCTCTCCGTCTCCGGACTGCTGCGCGAGAAGCTCTTCACGGACCGCTCCGTCGTGCTCACCTCGGCCACGCTGAAGCTCGGCGGCGACTTCAACGGGGTCGGCGCGTCACTCGGGCTCGCCCCCGAAGGCACCGCGGGTGAGGACATCCCGCAGTGGAAGGGGCTCGACGTCGGCTCGCCCTTCGACTACCCGAAGCAGGGGATCCTTTACGTCGCCCGGCATCTGGCGACGCCCGGCCGGGAGGGTTCCCGCACCGACATGCTGGACGAGCTGGCCGATCTGGTGGAGGCCGCCGGCGGCCGCACCCTTGGGCTGTTCTCCTCCATGCGGGCCGCCCAGGCGGCCGCCGAGGAGCTGAGGGGCCGGCTGGACAGGCCGATCCTGCTCCAGGGCGAGGAGACGCTGGGGGAGCTGATCAAGAACTTCGCGGCTTCCCCGGAGACCTGCCTCTTCGGCACGCTCTCGCTCTGGCAGGGGGTGGACGTCCCCGGCGCGAGCTGTCAGCTGGTGGTCATGGACCGGATTCCGTTCCCCCGCCCCGACGACCCGCTGATGAGCGCGCGCCAGAAGGCGGTCGAGGAAGCGGGCGGCAACGGCTTCATGGCGGTCGCGGCGACCCACGCCGCGCTGCTGATGGCCCAGGGCGCCGGCCGCCTCGTCCGTGCCACGGGTGACAAGGGCGTCGTCGCGGTGCTTGATCCGCGTCTCGCCAATGCCCGGTACGGGAGCTATCTGCGCGCCTCGCTCCCTGACTTCTGGTACACGACCGACCGCAATCAGACGCGTCGCTCGCTGGCGGCGATCGACGCCGCCGCGAAAGCCGAGGGCAAGTAGGCCCGTGCGGGGCCTCGGTCTACGGGGTCCCGGTCGCATGGATGGGGCCCGGAAACCGGCACTACCGGTTTCCGGGCCCCATCCATGCGATGGCGACGTCACACCCGCCGCAGCACCGCCACGACCTTGCCGAGGATGGTCGCCTCGTCGCCGGGAATCGGCTGGTACGCGGAGTTGTGGGGGAGCAGCCAGACATGACCGTCCTCCCGCTTGAAGCGCTTGACCGTGGCCTCGCCCTCCAGCATCGCCGCCACGATGTCGCCGTTCTCCGCCACGGGCTGGCGCCGGACCGTGACCCAGTCCCCGTCGCAGATCGCCGCTTCGATCATCGAGTCACCGACGACCTTGAGGACGAAAAGCTCGCCGTCACCGACCAGCTGGCGGGGAAGTGGAAAGACGTCCTCGACGGACTCCTCGGCGAGGATCGGACCACCGGCCGCGATCCGGCCGACCAACGGAACGTACGAAGCCGCGGGCTTCCCGGTGGTGTCCGTGGGCTGCGTGCTGGGCTGGTCCGAACCGCGAACCTCGTACGCCCGGGGTCGGTGGGGGTCACGGCGCAGGAACCCCTTGCGTTCCAGAGCCATGAGCTGATGCGCGACGGAGGACGTACTGGAAAGGCCCACCGCCTGACCGATCTCCCGCATCGACGGGGGGTATCCCCGCCGCTGCACGGAGTCCCGGATGACCTCGATCACTCGCCGCTGCCGGTCCGTGAGCCCTGAGCTGTCCGCCCGGATTCCAGGAGGTCGCCCGGGAAGCGAGCGCGCTGGGCGCGCGGGCTCGGGCCCCTCCGTGTTCGTGGCTGAGTCATTCATGGCATGCACCGGCTCACGTCGGCTCTGGGAGCGGTCCTGGGCAGTGATGATGGCACTGTCTGCGGTGGTGGTCACGTCGGCCCCTCTCGAATGGTCTCCCTAGCTGCACAACGGTAGTAGCTTTCGAAAGGTTGCGCCAAACACACGTTCGAGTGAAAAACAAATAAAAGCCTGTTGGGCGTTCATTGCTAGGTGTATGAGCGAAGCCGCGAGGGACGCCGCCTGCCGTCGGGTCGAACGGCAATTCGGATCATTACGGTAGCCTCAGCGGCCGCGGAGGCGTCGCGCGGGGTCGCCGTCCGAGGTCGCCGCCCGCCCTTCCGCGCCCCCCGGGAGCCGCCGCCCCGCAATCGGTGCGGCCACATCCTTCCCGTACTCTCTTGCTCGGTCGTACGCTGCCTTCCGGCCGCCCGTGATGCGCGACACGCGCTAGGGCCAAATGCGCGGCCAAACCCAAGATCTAGTGGTTGGATTGCCTCGATCGCCCAGAGGTTGTGGTCCCCGTCTTTCGGGGGTGCGGTCATCGCCTATGCTTGAGACTGCTTCGAAGGCCCCTCGCGGGGCCTGATGAGGCCATTCAGTCGTGCTGTGAAGGAGGGTTGGGAGCCATGCACTGCCCCTTCTGCAGGCACCCCGACAGCCGGGTCGTCGACAGTCGCACCACCGACGACGGGACCTCGATCCGCCGGCGCCGTCAGTGCCCCGACTGCTCCCGCCGTTTCACGACGGTGGAGACCTGTTCGCTCATGGTGGTGAAGCGCAGCGGCGTGACCGAGCCTTTCAGCCGCACCAAGGTCATCTCCGGCGTGCGCAAGGCGTGCCAGGGGCGGCCGGTCACCGAGGACGCCCTCGCCAAGCTCGGCCAGCGGGTCGAGGAGGCGGTGCGTGCGACCGGCAGCGCCGAGCTGACCACTCACGACGTGGGCCTGGCCATTCTCGGCCCCTTGCAGGAACTCGACCTGGTCGCGTACCTGCGGTTCGCATCCGTGTACCGGGCGTTCAACAGCCTCGAAGACTTCGAGGCCGCCATCGTGGAACTCCGCGAACAGCGGCCTCCCGTAGAAGGATGCGGGGCCGGCGAGACCCTTGAGGTCCCCGTTCCCGCCGTCGCCGCCGACTGAGCGGCGCAGGCCGACCGCCGCCGGTCCCCGGACCGGCGGCCGGGTGGCACACAGACCTGCTCCGGATGCCCCACGCGGCGTCCGAAGTACCAGACACACACTGTGCCCGGGGAAGTTCTCGGCACTTCAGGGCGTTTTTGCCCACATATGGGAGGCGGCATGACAGAGACGGCGAGCGGCCCGGCGCGAGGTTCCCGCAACAAGGGAGCCAAGTCGACTGCGACTAAGCAGGGCCTGCGTATCGAGCGCATCCACACCACCCCCGGCGTGCATCCGTACGACGAGGTGGCATGGGCGCGCCGTGACGTCGTCATGACCAACTGGCGCGACGGCTCGATCAACTTCGAGCAGCGTGGCGTCGAGTTCCCCGACTTCTGGTCGGTGAACGCGGTCAACATCGTCACCAGCAAGTACTTCCGCGGGGCCGTAGGCACCCCGCAGCGCGAGACCGGTCTGCGACAGCTCATCGACCGGATCGTGAAGACCTACCGGAAGGCCGGAGAGGACTTCGACTACTTCACCTCTCCGGCGGACGCGGAGATCTTCGAGCACGAGTTGGCTTACGCCCTCCTGCACCAGATCTTCAGCTTCAACTCGCCGGTCTGGTTCAACGTGGGCACGCCCCAGCCGCAGCAGGTCTCCGCCTGCTTCATCCTGGCCGTCGACGACTCCATGGAGTCGATCCTCGACTGGTACAAGGAAGAGGGGATGATCTTCAAGGGAGGCTCGGGCGCGGGCCTGAACCTCTCCCGCATCCGCTCCTCCAAGGAGCTCCTGTCCTCCGGCGGCAACGCCTCCGGCCCGGTCTCCTTCATGCGCGGCGCCGACGCGTCCGCCGGAACGATCAAGTCCGGTGGCGCCACCCGCCGCGCGGCCAAGATGGTCATCCTCGACGTCGACCACCCCGACATCGAGAACTTCATCGAGACCAAGGTGAAGGAGGAGGAGAAGATCCGCGCCCTGCGTGACGCGGGCTTCGACATGGACCTGGGCGGCGACGACATCACGTCCGTCCAGTACCAGAACGCCAACAACTCGGTCCGGGTGAACGACGAGTTCATGAAGGCCGTGGAGTCCGGCGGGAAGTTCGGGCTTCGCGCCCGGATGACCGGTGACGTCATCGAAGAGGTCGAGGCCAAGTCCCTCTTCCGCAAGATGGCAGAGGCCGCCTGGGCCTGCGCCGACCCGGGCATCCAGTACGACGACACGATCAACCAGTGGCACACCTGCCCCGAGTCCGGCCGGATCAACGGCTCGAACCCGTGCAGCGAGTACATGCACCTGGACAACACCTCGTGCAACCTCGCCTCGCTGAACCTGATGAAGTTCCTCAAGGACGACGGCAAGGGCAACCAGTCCTTCGAGTCCGAGCGCTTCGCCAAGGTCGTCGAGCTGGTCATCACCGCGATGGACATCTCCATCTGCTTCGCGGACTTCCCGACCCAGAAGATCGGCGAGAACACCCGCGCGTTCCGTCAGCTCGGCATCGGCTACGCCAACCTCGGCGCCCTGCTGATGGCGACCGGCCACGCGTACGACAGCGACGGCGGTCGCGCGCTCGCGGGCGCCATCACCTCGCTGATGACCGGCACCTCCTACCGTCGCTCCGCGGAGCTGGCGGCGGTCGTCGGCCCGTACGACGGCTACGCCCGTAACGCCGAGCCGCACCAGCGCGTCATGAAGCAGCACTCCGACGCCAACGCGGTGGCCGTGCACGCCGACGACCTGGACAACCCGATCTGGGCCGCCGCCACGGAGGCCTGGCAGGACGTCATCCGGCTCGGCGCGAAGAACGGTTTCCGTAACGCGCAGGCCTCGGTCATCGCGCCCACCGGCACCATCGGTCTCGCGATGTCCTGCGACACCACCGGCCTGGAGCCCGACCTCGCCCTGGTCAAGTTCAAGAAGCTGGTCGGCGGCGGCTCGATGCAGATCGTCAACGGCACCGTTCCGCAGGCGCTGCGCCGCATGGGGTACCAGGAGGAGCAGATCGAGGCGGTCGTCGCCCACATCGCCGAGAACGGCAACGTGATCGACGCGCCCGGCCTGAAGCCCGAGCACTACGAGGTCTTCGACTGCGCGATGGGCGAGCGTTCCATCTCGGCGATGGGCCACGTGCGCATGATGGCGGCCATCCAGCCGTGGATCTCCGGCGCGCTCTCCAAGACGGTGAACCTGCCGGAGACGGCCACCGTCGAGGACGTCGAGGAGGTCTACTTCGAGGCGTGGAAGCTGGGCGTGAAGGCGCTCGCGATCTACCGCGACAACTGCAAGGTCGGCCAGCCCCTCTCCACCAAGAAGTGGGAGGAGAAGAAGGACGAGGTCACGGCCAAGGCCGAGGACACCATCCGTACCGCGGTCGAGAAGGTCGTCGAGTACCGCCCGGTCCGCAAGCGTCTGCCCAAGGGCCGGCCCGGCATCACCACCTCGTTCACGGTGGGCGGCGCCGAGGGCTACATGACCGCCAACTCCTACCCGGACGACGGTCTCGGTGAGGTCTTCCTGAAGATGTCCAAGCAGGGCTCGACCCTCGCGGGCATGATGGACGCCTTCTCCATCGCCGTCTCGGTCGGCCTGCAGTACGGCGTCCCGCTGGAGACGTACGTCTCGAAGTTCACCAACATGCGCTTCGAGCCGGCCGGTATGACGGACGACCCGGA
The DNA here is from genome assembly GCF_041435055.1 of Streptomyces sp. NBC_00341. Classification (NCBI taxonomy): domain Bacteria; kingdom Bacillati; phylum Actinomycetota; class Actinomycetes; order Kitasatosporales; family Streptomycetaceae; genus Streptomyces; species Streptomyces sp. NBC_00341. Next base: position 6,746,292 of record NZ_CP108002.1, read on the forward strand.
CGTGCGGATGGCGCAGTCGATCGTCGACTACATCTTCCGTCGCCTGGCGCTCGACTTCCTGCCGTTCGAGACCCGCTCGGCACTCGGCATCCACTCGGCCGACGAGCGTCAGCGCCACCTCGACACCGGTTCGTACGAGGCGTCGATGGACGAGGACGAGCTGGACGTGGAGAGCCTGGCCCAGTCCGCCCCCGTGCGGCCGGCGGAACCGCTGAAGGCGGTCGCCCCCGTGCGTGAGGCCGAGAAGCCGGACACGAGGACCGCGCACACCTCGGCGGAGCTCGTCGAGATGCAGCTGGGCATCAGCGCCGACGCCCCGCTCTGCTTCTCCTGCGGTACGAAGATGCAGCGCGCCGGATCCTGCTACATCTGCGAGGGCTGCGGCTCGACCAGCGGCTGCAGCTGATCCCGGCCGCCTGAGGCGCGACGGCTGAGCCGCGCTCGGCGGCAGGCCATGGGGCGGGAAGATCTCCTCGGAGACCTTCCCGCCCCGTCCCGTATCCGGAGCGTCACACTCCGGTCGGGCGGTTCCCCATCGTCGCGGCGAACGAGTCGGCGTCGCCGTCGAAGCCCCGTACCGTGTCGTGGAACTGCCAGGCACCCGTGGTGTCCCGGACGAACTCGGCGACGACCGCCGCCGTCGCGCCGCCGACCGACGAGAAGTCGTTCTCGGCCAGTGTGTCGTAGCCCTCGCGGACCTGTACGGCGGTGTTCTCCACGGCGGCGAAGGTCTTGTGGCCGTCGCGCTGCTGTATGGCCACACCGACGATGACCCGGGTGTACGACTCCGACAGCCGGTCCAGCTCCAGCGTCATCACCTCGTCGTACCCCAGCCCCTGACCGGTCCGGCTGTCCCGGTCGAGCGTGATCGTGCCGTCGGGCGCGCGGCTGTCGAAGTGGACGAGGTAGGCGGGGCTGCCGTACGGCTCCTCGGTCGAGTAGGTCGCCGCGATGATGTCGAGGTCATTGGGGGGATCGCCGTGAGGGCTGGGGTCCCATTTGACCCTCACCTCGACCTTCTCGATGTCCTTGTTGGGCGTGCTCATCGGACTTCCCTCCTTCGCCCTTGGGGCCGTCGCCCCGGCTCTGTCACCAGATCATCTCCGTAACTGTCGGTGAAACCAACCGGCTTGGCCATGGGCGGCGGAATCGGGCCACTGCCCGGACCGGGCGCCCGGGTACGGAATCCGCCGCGGCGGTCCGTGCCGGACCGTCGCGCGGCCGGTTCCGGCGCACTCCGCGAGAGCGTGACCCACGCCACGTCCGACACCCGTACGATGGGGCCGTGCTGGTCAAGTGGATTCGCTGCAATGTGGTCGACCGTCGCGGTTTCGAGCGGGGGCAGCGCAAATGGGCGGGGCTGCTGGGGGAGCCGGGGTTCAGGGGACAGGGTGGTGGCTGGAGCCGTGGCCGGCCGGAGGTGGCGCACGTCTTCGCGTTCTGGGAGAACCGGGTCTTCTACGACTCGTTCATGGCACGCGGGCACGACGCTCTGGCCGCCGCGCAGTCGGGTACCTGCAATGACATACAGGTCAAGCTGTTCGACTACCGCTTCGACGTGAAGACCGGCTTCGAACCGGGGTTCACCGACGCGGACGTGCTCAGGGTCGCGCACAGCAGGGTCCACGAGGACCGGGTCGAGCACTTCGCGCTGATGCAGCAGCGGGTATGGAATCCGGCGATGGCCGGATCGCCCGGGATGCTGCGAGGAGTCTTCGGGGAGGCACCGGGCCATGAGTTCCTGGTCCTCTCCATGTGGCAGTCGAGCGCGGAACGCGGCAAATACCGGGCGGGGAGTGTCGAACGGCTCGCGCAGCGGGCGCAGACCGAGGACGACGTGGCGGCGCTCTCCGGCGACGTCGTGCAGCTCGAACCGTCGTGGACGGTGTGAGCGGACCGGGCATCCGAGCCACACCGGTTCCGTGCTGTGGCCGTGATCCGGCCAATCGCTCGACGCGGCGACCGGGGGGCAGCGCTCACGACCTCGCACACCAGGTCGTTAGGGTCGGTACATGGCAAGACCGCAACGCATTGTCCTCGTCCGCCACGGCGAGTCCGAGGGCAATGCCGACGACACGGTGTACGAACGTGAGCCCGATCATGCGCTGAGGCTCACCTCGACAGGGCTGCGGCAGGCCCGCGAGACCGGGGTGCGGCTGCGCGAGCTCTTCGACGGCGAGCAGGTCAGCGTGTACGTCTCGCCCTACCGCCGCACGCACGAGACGTTCAGGTCCTTCGGCCTCGATCTCGAACGCGTACGGGTGCGGGAGGAGCCCCGGCTGCGCGAGCAGGACTGGGGGAACTGGCAGGAACGGGACGACGTCAGGCTGCAGAAGGCGTACCGGGACGCCTATGGGCACTTCTTCTACCGCTTCGCGCAGGGCGAGTCGGGGGCGGATGTGTACGACCGGGTGGGAGCCTTCCTGGAGAGCCTGCACCGGAGCTTCGAGGCCCCGGACCACCCGCCGAACGTCCTGCTGGTCACGCACGGTCTGACCATGCGGCTGTTCTGTATGCGCTGGTTCCACTGGTCCGTGGCCGAATTCGAATCCCTCTCGAATCCGGGCAACGGCGAGTCCCGGACACTGGTGCTCGGCAAGGACGGGCGCTACACACTTGACCGGCCGTTCGAGCGCTGGCGCACCCCTGAGCCGTACGGCATCACCGGATAGAGTGGAACCGATGACCGAATCGGCTTCCGACCAGCGCTTCGAACGCGCCCTTGCCAGCCTGCGCGGCCTCTCCGTGGGAGACGCCCTGGGCTCACAGTTCTTTGTGCCCGCCAACTATCCGCTCCTGAAGGACCGCCTCCTGCCCCCGGGGCCCTGGCAGTGGACCGACGACACGGAAATGGCCTGTTCGGTCCTGTCCGTACTCCGCGACCACGGCCGTATCGATCAGGACGCGCTCGCCCGTTCCTTCGCGGTGCACCACGATTTCGACCGAGGCTACGGCCCCGCCGTGAACCGCCTGCTCAGACTGGTCCGGGAGGGCGGGGACTGGCGGGAGCTCGCCTCCGCGCTCTTCAAGGGCCAGGGTTCCTGGGGCAACGGTTCGTCGATGCGCATCGCCCCGCTCGGTGCCTGGTACGCGAACGACCCCGAGCAGGCCACGCACCAGGCCGAGATCTCCTCGTACCCGACCCACCAGCACCGGGAAGCGGTCGTGGGCGCGATGGCCGTGGCAGCTGCCGCCTCGCTCGCCGCGTCGCCCAGCGGCCCGCCGAAGCCGGCCGACCTCCTCGACGGCGTCATCGCGCTCGTACCGCGCAGCGCGGTCGGTGCGGGACTGCGCAGGGCCCGCGACATGCTCGACTACCGCGACGCCGGAACGGTCGCCGCGGTGCTCGGCAACGGCCGTCGCACCAGTGCGCACGACACCGTCCCCTTCGCCCTCTGGTCCGCGGCCCGCAGCCTCGGCGACTTCGAGCAGGCCTTCTGGGTGACCGCCCAGGCGGGCGGAGACGTCGACACGACCTGCGCGATCGTCGGCGGGGTGGTCGCGGCCGGCGCGGCCGGAGCGCCACCGGCGGACTGGACCGCGAAGACGGAGCGGCTGCCCGACTGGATGGCGCGGTAACAGAGGGACTGCCGGGCTGGACGCGGTAACGGATCCGGCCGCCGGGCCGGACGGCGCGGCAGAAGCGGCGCGCCGTACCGACTGTCACGGTACTGCCACAGCGCTTCCCTGCACGGTCGACGACGGTAACGGGGGGTTACTCTTTCGGCCACGCCGCCCTCGGTGATCATTACGACGGGTGCGCACCGAATGAGACGCCGGGGGGCCGCGCGCTGCCCAGGGCTCGCGTGGGCGGACCTCGGTGGGGAGGGGTCCCATGTCCGATCACAGAGCAGAACCACCCCGGTCCGAGCGCGCGCCGGGGTCGCCGGAGCCGGCGGATCAGCCCGGACCGGCCGAGGCGCGAACGCCCGAGCCGGTGCCGGCCGGGGTGCAGATGTCCAAGCCCGTACCGGAGCCCGTCGTGCCGGACCGCGCGGGCTCCGAGCCCGCGCGGTCCGGCACGACGGGCTCCGCCGTCCCTGACGAGCGCGCCGCCGTGCCGGAGCCGCCGAAGGTGCCGGCCTACGCGAGACAGCCGCACCCGCGGCAGCCCCCCTCGCCCTGGGCGCATACCGGCAGGCAGACGCCCTCGGAACTCACCCGGATCCGCCCCGCCGCACCAGGGCCCGTCCCCGCGGCCACTCTCTGGTCCGTCCTGGCCACCGCGCTGCTCAGCGCCCTGCTGCTCGGTGACGGGATCGGTCTGAACCTGCTCGTCGTGGCGGTACCCGCGGCGTTCGCGGCGTACTTCGCCGCACGGGCGGCCGGCCGTCGGCTGCGCCCGTGGACCGCGGTCTGGGCCGTCGGCGGCCTCGCACTCCTCGCCGTACCGGCACTCCGCGACGCGGGCTGGCCGGTCTTCCTCGCCGTCGTGTCCGCCGTGGCGGTGGGTTCGCTCGCGCTGCACGGCAGCCGGGGCTGGCTCGGGATCTTCCTCGGTTCGCTGGGGCTGCTCACCTCCGTCGCCGGATCGCTGGGCTGGGGCGTCCACGGGGTACGCGACCGGATGGCCGACTCCCGCGGGCGCTGGCGCGTCGCGTTCCGTTCCACGGCCGCGGCGGTCGTGCTGCTCATCGTGTTCGGGGCGCTCTTCTCGAGCGCCGATGCCGCGTTCGCCGACGTACTGGGCAGCCTGATCCCCGATGTGTCGGTGGGCGAGGGTCCGTGGCGGCTGTTCCTCGCCGCACTGGGGCTCGTGGGCGCGCTCGCGGCCGCGTACACCGCCGCCGCACCGGTGCGCTGGGACGCGCTGACCGTGCCTTCCGGCCCGGCACGCGGGCGGTTGGAGTGGGCGCTCCCGCTGATCGTCCTGAACCTGCTCTTCGCCGGCTTCCTCGCCATCCAGCTCACGGTGCTGCTCGGCGGCTACGACAAGGTGATGGCCGAGACCCATCTCAGCTACGCCCAGTACGCCCGCGAGGGCTTCTGGCAACTGCTCTGGGCCACCGTCCTCACCCTGCTGGTCATCGCCCTCGCGCTCCGCTGGGCGCCGCGCGGCGGACCACGCGACCGTACGCTCGTGCGGTCCGTGCTCGGCACGCTGTGCCTGCTCACCCTCGTCGTCGTCGCCTCCGCGCTGCGGCGCATGGATCTGTACGTCGACGCCTATGGTCTGACCCGGCTGCGCATCTCCGTGGCCGCGGTCGAGCTCTGGCTGGGCGTGGTCCTCCTGCTGATCATGGCGGCCGGGGTGTTCGGCGCGAAGATGCTTCCGCGCGCCGTCGCCGCGAGTGCGGCCGTCGGCGTACTGGCCTTCGGACTGGTCTCACCGGACGGACTGATCGCCGAACAGAACGTCCAGCGGTACGGCGACCACCACTCGATCGACATCCAGTACCTCCGCGGCCTCTCCGCCGATGCCGTGCCCGCCCTGGACAGGTTGCCGGAGCCGCTGCGCTCGTGCGCCCTCGAAGAGATCCAGCGGACACTGCGAAGCTCGGACTCGCCCTGGTACGCGACGAGTTGGGGTGAGGCGCGGGCCCGGGACATTCTCGGTGACTGGGATCCCGGTGCGCGGGTGCGCAATTGCCAGGGTCTGGGGTCGGGCGACATGGGGAACGAACGAGGCGGTGACGGGGCCGACGGGAACGGTGGGGGTGACTCGTACGATCCGTACGACCCTTACTGATCCCCTGCTGATCACCGGCCGATCCCCTACTGATCACCGAGGTCCGGCCTGTCTGAACAGTCCGGCCTGTTCAGACAGGCCGGACAGGCCGTGTCCGTACGGACAGTGTGCGTTACACGGCCGCTCCCCCCGCCGACGCCTTGCCGCTCAGCGCGTCCAGATCGCTCTTGCGTACCCTGATCACCAGAGCCGCTGTGAGCAGGGCGAGGGCCGCCATGGCCACCGCCGCGATGAACGCGGTGGAGATGCCCTGGGCAAGCACCTGGTGCCCCCAGCTCCCCGGCAGCTCGTGGGTTCGGGCGAACTCCGCCTTCTGTTCGGGCGAAGCCTTCGCGAGGAACTGCGGAACCTGCTTCTCCGCCTCGTTGCGGCTCGCCGTGCCGAAGACGGTGACCAGGATCGAGAGCCCCAGCGAACCACCCACCTGCTGACTCGCGTTGAGTAGACTGGACGCCGCCCCCGCCTCGTGCTGGGCGACGCCGGAGACCGCGGTGAGGGTGAGCGTCACGAAGTTCAGCCCCATGCCGACGCCGAAGAACATCATCGGTCCCAGTACCCCGGACAGGTAGCCGCTGTCGGAGGATATGAACGTGAGCCAGCCGAGACCCACACCGGTGAGCGCCGAGCCTGTGACCATGAAGGGCTTCGGTCCGAGGACCGGGAGCAGCCGCTGCGAGATTCCGGCCCCGGCGGCGATCGCGACGGCCACGGGCAGGAACGCCAACCCCGATTCGATCGGTGTGTAGGCCAGCACGTTCTGCACGAACAGCACGATGAAGAAGAACATGCCGAGCATGGCCGCGGACAAGCTGAGCATGATGACGTACGTTCCGGAGCGGTTGCGGTCGGCGAACATCCGCAGCGGGGTGATCGGCTCCCTGGCGCGCATCTCGATGAGTACGAACGAGGCGAGCAGCACGACCGCGGCGCCGAACGAACTCAGCGTGAGGGAGTCGCTCCAGCCCTCCTCCGACGCCCGGATGAATCCGTACACGAGCGAGGCCATGCCAAGGGTCGAGGTCAGCGCTCCGGATATGTCGAAGCGGCCCGGATGCCTCTGCGACTCGTTGATGTACAGCGGAGCGAGTACGGCGATCAGTACGCCGATCGGCACGTTGACGAAGAAGACCCAGCGCCAGTCCAGCCATTCGGTGAGCATTCCGCCCGCCAACAGGCCGACCGCGCCGCCACCCGCCGACACGGCGGCGAAGACGCCGAAGGCGCGGTTGCGCTCCGGACCCTCCGGGAAGGTTGTGGTGATGAGGGCGAGCGAGGTCGGTGAGGCGATCGCGCCGCCGATGCCCTGGAGCGCGCGGGCCGCCAGCAACTGCCAGGGCTCCTGGGCGAATCCGCCGAGCAGCGAGGCCAGGGTGAAGATCAGGATTCCGGCCATGAAGACCCGGCGGCGGCCGAGGATGTCCCCTGCCCGGCCGCCGAGCAGCAGCAGCCCGCCGAAGGTGAGCGTGTAGGCGCTGAGGACCCAGGAGAGATCGGTGGTCGAGAAGCTCAGGGCGTTCTGGATGTGCGGGAGTGCGATGTTGACGATCGTGGCGTCGAGCACAACCATCAACTGGCAGGCGGCGATGACGGTCAGGGCGATACCCGGGCGGCCTTGCCGGCGTGCCGGGCTCGGTGCGTCCCGTGCTTCTAACTGAGAGGTTGTCACTATGGATCCCCCGCAAGTGAATTAGTGAACGGACCCGTTCACTGTTCCGGTAACGGTAGTCAATCCCCCTCAGTGAACGCAAGCGTTCACTGAGTCCGCTGCCTCCCGGTCATGTCCGGTACCGCTGTTCGGCTCGGGACTGCTCGGTCCCCGCCGGCCCCACGTGCCGCCCTGTTCGCCGCGCCTGTCCGGCCGGCGGGGGTGCGGCGAACCCGTTTCGATGGAGAGAAACTCATGGATACTTCGCGATCGGCAGCCGCCGCCCGGCCGCCGGTGGTGTCACTTCGCCGCCGGGGCTCCGTACTGGAGAGCGCGATCCTCGAAGCCGTGCTGGAGCGGCTGAGCACGGTCGGCTGGAACGGGCTCACGATGGAGGGCGTCGCCGCGGGTGCCCAGACGGGGAAGGCGGCGATCTACCGTCGATGGCCCTCCAAAGAGGATCTGGTCGCCGACGCGTTGCGTCGCGCACTGCCGCCGATGGGGGGCGCCCCCGACTCCGGCAACATCCGTGACGACCTCTATCAGCTGTGCCGCACGCTGCGGGACGGCATGCTCTCCAAGTCCGGCATCGCCCTGCGGTCGGTCCTTCACGAATGTGACGCGAGCACGGCCGAACGGTTCCAGTCGGTGATCCTCCACAGCGTGATCGCGCCGTCGACCGACCTCATCAAGGAAGTGGTGAGCCGTGGCGTCGACCGCGGAGAGGTTCGCCCCGACGCGCTGTGCGGGCTGGCCTTCGACGTTATCCCCGCGATGATGATGTATCGCAGCAAGGTGTGCGGCAGCGAATGGAGTGACGGCGACATCGCTGAGCTGATCGATCAGGTCGCGATGCCGTTCTTCCGCTCCGGAGCCCGCTGACGGCCCTCGCCGGACGCGGTTCCCGGCCTCTGCCGGCGAGGGTGCCGTGACCGGTCCGGCGGCGCGGCGCCGGACGGCGGCGGGCCGGCATGCGCCCCGGGGTGTTCCCGGTCGCCGCATCGGCGTACGCTTGCTGGCGCCATGCCGTATGAACCACCCACGCACACCGTCGAGCGCTCACTGCGCGCCACCACCGGTGCCAGGACCGTCGCCGGTGTCGACGAGGTCGGGCGCGGAGCGTGGGCGGGTCCGGTCACCGTGTGTGCCGCCGTCACCGGTCTCCGCAGACCGCCCGCCGGGCTCACCGACTCCAAGCTGATCAGCCCCAAGCGCCGCGCGGAGCTCGCGCCGCTGCTGGAGCGATGGGTGACCGCGTTCGGACTCGGTGACGCCTCACCGCAGGAGATCGACGAACTCGGGATGACCGCCGCCCTGCGCCTCGCGGCCGTCCGCGCCCTGGAGGCGCTGCCGGTACGCCCGGACGCGGTGATCCTCGACGGCAAGCACGACTACCTGGGCTCGCCCTGGCAGGTCCGTACCGTCATCAAGGGCGACCAGTCCTGTGTGGCGGTTGCGGCGGCCTCGGTGATCGCGAAGGTTCGCAGGGACACGGCGATGGCCGAACTCGGCGCGGAATCCGGTGAGTACGAGGACTTCGCGTTCGGTGCCAATGCCGGTTATCCGTCCCCCGTGCACAGGGCCGCACTGGAGGAGCGGGGCCCAACGGCCCACCACCGCCTCTCGTGGTCCTACCTCGACGCGCTGCCCAGGTGGCAGCACCTCAAGAAGGTCCGCTTCTCCGCCGAGGCGGCCGCACTGGAAAGCGGGGGCCAGCTCGGCTTCGACTTCTGATCGCACACACGTACCCACCCGCTGATGTCTTCGGTGTCAGCGTTTGATAGACAACCACCCATGCCTCTCATCCCCGAGGAGCCTCAGATTCACGAGAGCGCCCAGGGTCCCCGCGCCACTCCGGCCACCGGCCGCACCGCGTCGACCCCTCGTCCCGTACCCGGCCCGCGTACAGCGGCCATGCCGCGCCCCGGTCGTCCGGGTCCCGGCCCCGCGCGGCCAGCGCCCCCGGCGCAGCGCCCGCACCCTGCCCCCGTCCGACCCCAGGCCGCCGCGCCGGAGAACCGTTCCGCGCCGCAGCTCCAGTTGATCCCTGCCCCCGCCGACGGCGCGCTCGCCGCCGCCGACGAGGCGGTGGACCTGCTGCTCGACTCCGGTCGCGCTCCGGGCGACATCCTGGTGCTCACCACGGATGAGCAACACCCGTGGGCAACACACGAGCTGTCCTTCGGCGAGGCCGCCTACTGGGCCCAGCACGAAGCCGGCGACGACGTGTTCTTCGCCGGAGCCGCAGCCGTGGACCGGGTGAAGCCCCGGCCGGTGGTGATCGTCGCGGTGAACGGTGCCGTCGATGACGCCGCCACCCGTGCGCTGGCCACCGCGCGGCGGAACGCCGGAGCCCTGCTGATCGTCTGCGGTGACCCGCAGCAGGTCAATGCCGTGCTCGGCGCGGGCGTCTGACCCGCGGCACGAACGGCCGGGGGTGGCTACTGAGCTCAGCCCCGGCCTGTGGTGAGCCCGTCCTACGGGGCCTGGTCCGCGGCGCCCCACCTGTTGGTGACCCGGCCTGTTTGTGATCCGGCCCGTTGGTGACCCGGCCGCCCTCAGGGCGGCCGGGTCCCACGGCCGGGGTCAGCGGGCCACGCTGCGGTGCAGTGCCTGGGCCGCACCGCCGCCGGTGCGCGACGGGGTGGCCGGATCCTGATCCAGCGCGGTGTCCGCCAGAGCAGCCGGACGAGAGGTGGAGCTGGGGCGACGACCACCCCTGCCCTCGCCCAGCACCTGCCAGCCGCCGGTGGTCAGCGTGATGTACGCGCCGCACCTCAGGCCGTGCAGGGTGCAGGCGTCCCGCAGCCCCCACATCCACGCCCCGTCCTCCTCCGTCCAGCGCTCGTCCCCCTCGCGGCAGTAGAGAAGCACTGCGGTACGGACGGGAGTACGGCGGCGGAGATCGTGCGGGATGACCCGGCGCAGATGCGCCAGCAGTGAGTTACGGAATTCCCAGCCGTCCGCCGTCACCGAGCGGCGGGCGAACGAGGCACTGGCCGTCAGGCGTTCCTCGTGATCGAGCACGGCTACGACGGCGGTCGCCGGAGTCGGCCGGTGCCTGGCGTGCAGGCCGCTGACGACCTCGCGCGGGCTGCGCAGCAGCGGTATGCCCGCCGCGGCCCACTCGGCCGGTTCGAGTATCCGGGCAAGGCGGTTGGCGGAGTCGGCGGCTGCCGACATGGAAGTGGCTGCGGACGGAGCGAATCCGAAGGTCACGGTCCTCCCTTCGCATACGCGCCCACGATGCGGGCAGGGTCGGGTGAGGGCGCGCCGTGGCACAGCCCTTCCGGGCTGCGAAAGAACTGTGCGGGGGGCGAGTCCAATTCTCCCTGGCGGATCGGCAGGCGGCAACGAGCAATTGGCGCAGCTGACGCTGATCAGCTGGAATGACACGGATATCCCTGCCCAATCGGGCCCCGGCTGACGCCACCTGTCACGCCTGAACAGCGAGGACCAGCGGAAACACCGCGTCAGCGCCGGCCCGTCGCAACAACCGGGCCGTCACGGCGAGCGTCCATCCGGTGTCCGAGAGATCGTCCACGAGCAGCACGGGGCCGTGTGCCTGCGCCAGGGCCTCGGCCAGCTCGGTTCCCACGACGAGCGTCTCGTGCAGTGCCCGGACACGATGCGCGCTGTTGGTCTGCGAGATCCGGATTCCGTCGGCCTCCGGGGCATGGCCGACGCTGCCGAGGAAGGGCATCCGCCCGACCTCCGCGATACGGCTGCCGAGCGACTGGACGAGCTGCGGCCTGCTGTGCGAGGCGATGGTGACCACACCGACCGGCCGGGGCACGGCGTCCACCGCGCCGGATGCCCAGCCGCCGGGCCCCTTGGCCCAGTCGGCCAGCACGGTGACCACCGCGTCGACCACATCGTCAGGCACCGGTGCGTCCGGTGTCTGCGGCGCCAGCATGGGGCGCAGCCTGTTGCCCCAGCCGATGTCGGACAGTCGCCCCAGCGCGCGTCCGGTGCCGGACAGCTCCCCCGCTGGGATACGGCCCTTGAGATCGACGCCCACCGCGGCGAGACCGGTCGGCCACATCTTGCGCGGCTCCACCTCCACACCCGGCCTTCGGAGCTCACCCTGGGCGGTGTCCAGCGCGGCCGAGGAGACGCCCTGGTCGAAGCGTGCGCCGGCGCAGTTGTCACAGCGCCCGCAGGCGGTCGCCTCCTCGTCGTCGAGCTGGCGGCGCAGGAACTCCATCCGGCAGCCGTCCGTCGTCGCGTAGTCGCGCATCGCCTGCTGCTCGGCGGCCCGTTGACGGGCGACCCAGGCATAGCGTTCCGTGTCGTAGATCCAGGGCTCTCCCGTGGCGACCCAGCCGCCCTTGACCCGGTGGACGGCCCCGTCGACGTCGAGGACCTTGAGCATGGTCTCCAGCCGCGTGCGCCGCAGGTCGACCAGGGGTTCCAGGGCGGGCAGCGAGAGCGGGCGGCCTGCCTGGGCGAGTACGTCGATCGTGCGCCGGACCTGCTCCTCCGGCGGGAAGGCGACCGAGGCGAAGTACTGCCAGATCGCCTCGTCCTCCTTGCCGGGAAGCAGCAGCACCTCCGCGTGCTCGACACCGCGGCCCGCACGGCCCACCTGCTGGTAATAGGCGATGGGGGAGGAGGGCGAGCCCAGGTGCACGACGAATCCGAGGTCGGGCTTGTCGAATCCCATGCCCAGCGCGGAGGTTGCCACCAGCGCCTTGACGCGGTTGGCCAGCAGATCGTCCTCCGCCTGCTGACGGTCGGCGTTCTCGGTACGGCCGGTGTAGGAGGCGACGGTGTGCCCGCACTGACGGAGATAGGCGGTGATCTCCTCTGCCGCGGCGACCGTCAGGGTGTAGATGATCCCGGATCCGGGCAGCTCTTTGAGGTGATCGCCGAGCCAGGCCAGCCGGTGGGCGGCGTTGGGAAGCTGCAGCACGCTGAGGCTGAGGCTCTCGCGGTCCAGCGGACCGCGCAGCACGAGGGCGTCCGTACCCGCTCCGGTGCCCAGCTGCTCCGCGACGTCCGCTGTCACGCGGGCGTTGGCGGTGGCGGTGGTCGCGAGCACCGGTACGCCCGAGGGCAGATCGGCGAGCATGGTCCGAAGGCGCCGATAGTCGGGGCGGAAGTCATGGCCCCAGTCGGAGATGCAGTGCGCCTCGTCGACCACGAGCAGCCCGGTCGCGGCGGCGAGCCGCGGCAGGACCTGGTCCCGGAAGTCCGGATTGTTGAGCCGCTCCGGGCTGACCAGCAGCACGTCCACCTCTCCGGCGGCCACTTCGGCCTGGACGGTGTCCCACTCCTCGGTGTTGGACGAATTGATCGTGCGGGCGCTGATACCGGCTCGGGCCGCGGCCGCGACCTGGTTGCGCATCAGCGCCAGCAGGGGCGAGACGATGACGGTCGGACCGCTGCCCTGCGCCCGCAGGAGCGAGGTGGCGACGAAATACACGGCTGACTTGCCCCAGCCGGTCCGCTGGACGACCAGCGCTCTGCGCTTGTCGGCGACCAGCGCCTCGATGGCTCGCCACTGATCCTCGCGCAGCCGGGCGGTGCCGGAGGCGTCCCCGACGAGTCGGGCCAGTACGGAGTCGGCCGAAGCCCTGAGCTCTGCGCGGTCTGCGTTGGTCATGCCCCCATGCAACCCGATGGGTACGACAAACCGCGAACGACCGCGCTGACCCTGTGGATAACTTATCCACAGGGGGTCGCGGATTCTTGTCCGGCACGAGACCGTCATCCCATGAACAAGCACCACGAATCCACCGGTCCCTCCGACGAGCAGCAGATCACCCTGCGAGGCCCGGCCGAACTGGCCGATGCCCTCCCGTATCTCATGGGATTCCATCCGAACGACAGCGTGGTCATGGTCGCCCTGCACGGTGGCCGGGGCCGCTTCGGCGGGCGGCTCAGGCTCGGCATTCCGCAGTCCGCGCAGGAGTGGCCGTCGGTTGCCGAGCAGCTCGCTGAATGCCTGATCAAGGGGAGCGAGCGGCGTGGCGACCGGCCCGACGCGATCGTCGTCTTCCTCTGCCAGGATCCGGCGGACGGAGAGACCGGCAACCAGATCATGGAGCGGCTTCGGCCCTTCGCCCAACGGCTGCGCACCGCCTGTGGAGCACTGGACGTGCCGGTGCTCGAAGCGCTCTGCATCTCCGCCGACCGCTACTGGTCCTATTGCTGCCCCGATGCCCGGTGCTGCCCGGCCGACGGCACCCCGCTGGCCGTGCCCGGCACCTCGGTCATGGCGGCGGCAGCTACCTACGCGGGCGTTCAGGTACGGGGATCGCTGCGCGAGATGGAGGCGAGGCTCACGCCCCTCGCGGCTACCGCGAGCAGCGGGCAGCAGCAGGCGCTCGACCGGGCGGGGTCCGCGCTGCTGCCTAAGCTCCTGGACGAGGAGGGCCGCAAGGAGGTCGGAGGATCGACGCTGAGGCTCGCCCGGCAGCTCATGAAACGCCTCGAGGAGGTACCGACGGCGATGCCCTCGCTGTCCGACCTCAACGACGACCGGCTGATCAGCCACGAGGAGGCCGCCGCGGTGATTCTCGGCCTCCAGGACCGCGAGACCCGCGACAGGGCCGCCGAGTGGATGGAAGGTCCCGAGGCCGAGTCCGCGCTGAGGCTGTGGCGGGCGCTGTCCCGCCGCTGTGTCGCGCCGTACGTGGAGCACGCGGCGGCCCCGCTCACGCTGGCGGGCTGGGTCGCCTGGTCCACCGGGGACGAGCCAGCCGCGCGGGTCGCGCTGGGCCTCGCTCTGCGGCTGGATCCCGGGTACACATTCGCCCAGCTGCTGCACGAGGCCTGCAACCAGGGCCTCGATCCGGAGACGCTGCGACGCTGCCTGCGCGGCGAACGCGCCACAAGGACAGTACGGCGTGGCCACGGCACGGGACGGGTCGCGGGGGCCCGTTCCGTACGGGCGCAGGCAGCCGGGCGGCGCCGGACGCGGCAGGGTTCCACCAGGCCCGGAGCGGCGCCCGACCGGCGCCGCGCAGGACTGCCCCGGACGCAGGGCCGCCGGGGGTCCAGGACCCGTCGATGACGGCGGACGCGGTGCGGGCGCCCTGCTCCTGGTCGTACCGGAACAGATGCGACGTGACGACCACCGGACACGGCGCGGGCGCCCTGCTCCTGGACTCCGAGGCACGGGGGAGCACGGGACGGAGCGCCGTCGGAGCGTCCCGGCCGGTGCCGGGACGGACGAAGAGCGCGACGAAGGGAGTGTTTATCGTCAGGCAGACGACTATGATCACGGCATGCCGCCCTACGACCCGTCGACCTTCCCGCCCTTCGCCGTCACCGTCGACCTGGTCGTGCTCACGGTCCGCCGTCACGCGCTCTGCGCGCTGGTGGTGCGCCGAGGTGAATCGCCGTTCCAGGGCAGGTGGGCGTTGCCCGGCGGCTTCGTCAAAGCCGATGAGGACCTCGGAGCGGCCGCGGCGCGTGAGCTCGTGGAGGAGACCGGGCTCTCCGCGCACGACCCGGCGGTTCCCGCTGTCGGGAACGGTGCTCACCTCGAACAACTCGCCACCTACGGGGACCCGGGGCGCGATCCGCGGATGAGGGTCGTCAGCGTCGCCCATCTCGCGCTGGCCCCCGACCTGCCGGCGCCCCGGGCGGGCGGGGACGCGAACGGTGCCCGCTGGGCACCTGTCGGTGACCTGCTCGGACCCGAGGGCGGATACGGCCGCGACGGTGAACACCCGGCGCCGTTGGCCTTCGATCACGCGCGGATCCTGGGCGACGGTGTGGAGCGGGCCCGCTCCAAGATCGAGTACTCCTCGCTGGCCACCGCTTTCTGCCCGCCGGAGTTCACGGTCGGGGAACTGCGCAGGGTGTATGAAGCGGTCTGGGGCGTCGTGCTCGACCCGAGGAACTTCCACCGCAAGGTGACAGGCACGCCCGGGTTTCTGGTGCCCTCCGGCGGCACGACCACCAGGCAGGGGGGCCGTCCCGCGCAGCTGTTCCGGTCGGGCGCGGCCACCGTACTCAACCCGCCGATGCTCCGGCCCGAGGTCTGATCCCCCTGCCGCGGGGCGAGTCCACACCGATGCCGTACGGCCGATGTGCCTCCGTACCCGCGAGGCATGCCCGTACATGGTGCGTGTTCGTGTAACCGAATGCCCGGTCAACCGACGCGCGCCCGTGCAGCCGGTGTGCCCGCATGCCGGATGCACGGGCCGCCGGGATTCGAGCGGAGTGAGGCCGGAGCGCCGTAGACGCAGAGTTGCGCAGAAAGTCTTATATGTCGGGTTATCTTTCCGTGGTACCCACTGCCGTCGAGCGGTCTCACCTCGTGCGAGAGAAGCGATGCTCCAGGCCATCGGACTCACCAGCGCCCGCCACCGCGGACTTCAGCCCGCCGTGGACGACCTCACGTTCGAAGCCGGCCCCGGCTGCGTCACCGCCCTGCTGGGCGCGCCGGGCTCCGGCAAGACCGCGGCCCTGCGACTGATGCTCGAACTGGATCCGGGCCGGGGGATCACCTACTTCCGAGGCAGAGCGCTGCACCGCGTCGCGCAACCCGCCCGCGAAGTGGGAGTGGTCCTCGGGGACGTACCGGGCCACCCGGTCCGCACCGCCCGGGGGCAGCTCCGCATGCTCTGCGCCGCGGCGGGCGTCCCGGCGTCCAGAGCCGACGAACTCCTCGACACCGTTGGCCTCGCCGGGCTCGGCGACCAGCGCATCGCCTCGCTCTCCCCGGGCATGGACCGCAGGCTGGCCCTCGCGTCCGCGCTGCTCGGTGACCCGCACACGCTCATCCTCGACGAACCCGCGGAAGGCCTCGACGTGCGAGAGGCCGACTGGCTGCACGGGGTGCTGCGATCCCATGCGGCCAGGGGCGGCACCGTGCTGTACACCACCAGCGACGCCAAGGAGGCCGCGAGGGCCGCGGGGCAGGTGGCGGGGCGCGTGGTGTCCATCGACGGCGGACGGCTCGTCGCGGATCAGGACGTCGTCGAATTCGCGCGCACCCGGCTCCGCCCCCGCGTCGCGGTCCGTTCCCCGCACGCCGCCCGGCTCGCCGCGGTCGTCAGCCGCGAGGCAAGGGCGGCCCGGCGCTCCGTCGAGGTCGTCACCGAGGCGAGCAGCAGCCGGCTCTCCGTCTACGGCAGCAGCTGCGCGGAGATCGGAGACACGGCGTTCCGGCACGGGCTTCCCGTTCACCAGCTCGCGGACGAGGTCGGAGACATGGGCCCGGCCGTCAGCCACGTGGTTCCCGGAGGCCCCGCCCGCCGCGAGAACGGGGCAGACGGGAACGGACTGAGCGAGGCAGAGGCCGCCGGGACCGGTTCGGACGGGCCAAATCCCGTCGGATCAGGTCCCGACAGGGCAGTTACCGCCGGCCCCGACCCCGGTAGGGCAGAGGGCTGCTCACCGGCCCCCAACGCCGCAGGGCCGGATCTTCCGCCGCCGATCAGGCGGCGTCCCGCCCGTGGTCCGCTGCGCCCGGTGCGTTACGAACTGCGCCGGCTCTTCGGGGTCAGGACCACGGCACTGATCATGGCCGTCGCCGTGGTCGCGTCGGCCGGGATCTCCGTGCTGCTCGCCCGCGACGGCCGTACGCCGCTGCCCAACGTGCTTGCCGCCTGGCCGTCCCTGCTCCCGCTGCCGCCCGCCGCGATCTGCGCCGGGCTGCTCGGGGCGCTCTCCTTCGGTGACGAGTTCCGGTATCCCGCGCTCGCCGCCGGCCGTGGCACCGTACCCCGCCGCCTCGGGCTGCTTCTTGCCAAGCTGGTGGTGTCCGCAGGCGTGGCCCTGCTGCTCGCCCTGCTTGTCGTAGTGGCCTCGGCGGCGTCTCTTCGTCTCGTGTACGGCAGCGACTTGATCCGGATCCCGCAGAATGTGATGTCGCTGGGCGTGAGTTGGTCGGGCCTGACCGTCGGCTGTGCCTGGGCCGGACTGCTGGCCGCCGGAATCTTCCGGGTGACGGCGGCGGGTGTGGCCGCGGTGCTTGCCGTTCCGGTGCTGATGGTTCCGCTCGTCCAGCGGATGCCGAAGGCGCCGACCGCTCGTTCGATGACCGGACTTCCGGGGCGGCTGCGGGAACTGGCGTGGCCGCACTGGCCGCACGAGACGGACCGGTGGGTGCTGGCGGCGATGCGGGTCGTGGCCCATCCGGTGGGGACCGCATTGACCCTGTCGTTGTCGGTCCTGATCTGCGCGTATCTGTTCACCAGCGTTCGCGGCAGGGTGCGTTGGTGATCGCACGGCGGCGCCGGAGCGCCAAAAGTCCCACAACTCCATTTGAAATGCCCGTTTTATACCACTAAGGCGTCAATTGGGAAGCGGGTGCCGATCACCCTTTCGTGTGCTTTTCACCAAAGACCTCAAGGGGCGGCTGAGCCGCGCCGACAAAGGATGCGTGAGTACCCTTGCGCACACCATGATGACCGCCGCCCGCACTGCCGACTCCGGCCTCGCCGGCTCGGGCGAACTCGACCGTTACCCCTACGCGGACGCGCCGGCCGGCGAGCGTGCCGCCATTCGTTCCTGGAGCGGTACCGACAATGAGCTCGGCAGGGTGGGTCGGCGGGGATCGGCCAGCCGCGGCCGAGGCCTGCACGGCCAACTTGTCCAGCAGCTCGGACAGATGATCGTTTCCGGCGACCTGGGCGCGGACCGCCCCCTGGTGCCGGAGGAGATCGGTCAGCGATTCGAGGTCTCCCGCACCGTCGTACGGGAGTCGCTGCGTGTGCTGGAGGCGAAGGGGCTGGTGAGCGCCCGGCCCAATGTGGGTACCCGGGTCAGGCCCGTCAGTGACTGGAATCTGCTCGACCCCGACATCATCGAATGGCGTGCCTTCGGCCCGCAGCGCGACGACCAGCGTCGTGAGCTGAACGAGCTCCGGTGGACGATCGAGCCGCTGGCCGCCAGCCTCGCTGCGGGCCATGGCCGGGATGATCTTCAGCAGCGCCTCGTCGACATGGTCGAGATCATGGGGCACGCGCTCGGGCAGGGCGACGTGATCACCTGCGCCCGTGCCGACGCCGAGTTCCACGCCCTGCTGATCCAGGCCGCGGGCAACCGCATGCTGGAGCACCTCTCCGGCATCGTTTCCGCAGCCCTGCATGTCTCGGGTGGGCCGGTGACCGGTTGTGACCGCCCGAACGAGGGATCGCTCGGCCATCACGCGCGGATCGTCGACGCCCTCGCGTCCGGTGACTCCGCGGGCGCCGAATCGGCCATGCGTCAGCTGCTCACGGTTCCGCTGGAGGTGGAGACGGAGTCGGCCGAACCGGTGGTCCCCGCGCCGCGCGAGCAGCACTGAGCGCGGCACCGGGCGGGTGTGCCGGCCGTGTGCCGCCGGGCCCCCGCGGTCCGGCGGCACAATTGTGGGGGGATGTCGCCCCTGGTCGCGTTCGCCGGAAATGGGGTGTGACTCGGGCCACGCGGATTGGGCGTAACACTCCTCGAAACAGCGCGATGACTTAAGAGGTGACCGCCGCGGAAGGAATACAGCAGCCATTCAGTGTGCTGTGCAGTTCTGAGGCATAGCCCGCGCCGTTGGCACATTCCCAGCCGACGGTCGTCGGTTCAGCCCTCTCCTGGGCCGGGCCGGAAGCCGTTTCCATCGTTCCGAGAGGTTGTTCGTGTCGGCCAGCACATCCCGTACGCTCCCGCCGGAGATCGCCGAGTCCGAATCTGTGATGGCGCTCATCGAGCGGGGAAAGGCTGATGGGCAGATCGCCGGCGATGACGTGCGTCGGGCCTTCGAGGCTGACCAGATTCCGCCAACCCAGTGGAAGAACGTTCTGCGCAGCCTCAACCAGATCCTCGAGGAAGAGGGTGTGACGCTGATGGTCAGTGCCGCGGAGCCGTCGAAGCGCGCCCGCAAGAGCGTCGCAGCCAAGAGCCCGGTCAAGCGCACCGCCACTAAGACTGTCGCGGCCAAGACGACCGTGACGCGGACCGTCGCGGCCACCGCCGCCCCGTCCGCCGAGACCGTGGACGTGGTGGCCGATGACGCCACCGCGGCCGCCCCTGCGAAGAAGGCGGCAGCCAAGAAGACGGCTGCCAAGAAGACCGCCGTGAAGAAGACGGCGGCCAAGAAGACCGCGTCGAAGAAGGCCGGCAAGCAGGACGACGAAGCCCTCGACGGCGATGACGCGGCCGAGGAAGTCAAGGCCGGCAAGGGCGAGGAAGAGGAGGGCGAGGGCGAGAACAAGGGCTTCGTCCTCTCCGACGACGACGAGGACGACGCACCTGCGCAGCAGGTCGCCGTCGCCGGCGCCACGGCCGACCCGGTCAAGGACTACCTGAAGCAGATCGGCAAGGTCCCGCTCCTCAACGCCGAGCAGGAGGTCGAGCTCGCCAAGCGCATCGAGGCGGGCCTGTTCGCCGAGGACAAGCTGGCGAACTCCGACAAGCTCGCGCCGAAGCTCAAGCGCGAGCTGGAGATCATCGCCGAGGACGGCCGCCGCGCCAAGAACCACCTGCTGGAGGCCAACCTCCGTCTCGTGGTCTCGCTGGCCAAGCGGTACACCGGCCGCGGCATGCTCTTCCTGGACCTGATCCAGGAGGGCAACCTCGGTCTGATCCGCGCGGTCGAGAAGTTCGACTACACCAAGGGCTACAAGTTCTCCACGTACGCCACCTGGTGGATCCGGCAGGCGATCACCCGCGCCATGGCGGACCAGGCCCGCACCATCCGTATCCCGGTGCACATGGTCGAGGTCATCAACAAGCTCGCGCGCGTGCAGCGCCAGATGCTCCAGGACCTGGGCCGCGAGCCCACCCCGGAGGAGCTGGCCAAGGAACTCGACATGACCCCCGAGAAGGTCATCGAGGTCCAGAAGTACGGCCGTGAGCCGATCTCCCTCCACACCCCGCTGGGTGAGGACGGGGACAGCGAGTTCGGTGACCTGATCGAGGACTCCGAGGCGGTCGTCCCGGCCGACGCGGTCAGCTTCACGCTCCTCCAGGAGCAGCTGCACTCGGTGCTCGACACGCTTTCCGAGCGTGAGGCCGGTGTGGTCTCCATGCGCTTCGGTCTGACCGACGGACAGCCGAAGACGCTGGACGAGATCGGCAAGGTCTACGGCGTGACGCGTGAGCGCATCCGCCAGATCGAGTCCAAGACCATGTCGAAGCTGCGTCACCCGTCGCGTTCGCAGGTGCTGCGCGACTACCTCGACTAGGTCGGGGAGTACCCGGAACGAGGGCTCGCATCCCATGGGGATGCGAGCCCTCGGCCTATGTGGGGGTGCGGATCGGCGTCGGCGCGATGACTCTGGGTAGGCATGGTCCATCACAGAGTCAGGAGTACCTATGTCCCGTATCGTCGTCCGCACCATGACCGGGGCGCTTGCCCTCACTGCCGCCGCGGCCGTGATACCGCTAGCGTCCCCCGCCTCGGCGGTCGCGGACAGCATCGTCATCGGGGGGCAGCCCGCCCAGGTCAAGGACAGTCCGTGGGTGGTGGCGCTCTCCAGCCGCAGCCGGTTCGGGGATGCCCGCGCCGGCCAGTTCTGCGGCGCCGTGGCGGTGGGGCCGAAGAAGGTGCTGACAGCCGCGCACTGCCTCAGCCGTGAGGCGCTCGGCACCGATGTCGGCCAGGTGCGCGATCTGCGGATCATCTCCGGCCGGAACGAGCTGAACGGTTCCGGCGGCAAGGAGATCGCGGTGAGCGGGACGTGGGTCAACCCCGGGTTCGACGCCACCACCAACAGCGGGGACGTCGCCGTGCTGACCCTCGCCGAAGCACTGCCCGAGCAGGACGTGATCCCGATGGCCGAAGCCGGTGACGCAGGGTACCGGGCGGGTACCGCCGCGGTCGTCTACGGCTGGGGTGACACCACGGGCAACGGTGACTACGCCTCGTCACTCCGGTCCGCGAACGTGAGCATTCTGCCGGACAGCTCGTGCGAGGAGGCCTACCCGGGCGGCAGGAACGGCACGTACGAGGCCTCAGCGATGCTCTGTGCGGGCGAACCGCAGGGCGGGTACGACGCCTGCCAGGGCGACAGCGGAGGGCCCCTGGTGGCCCATGGGCGGCTTGTGGGGCTGGTGTCCTGGGGGGCCGGCTGCGGCCAGGCCGGGAGCCCCGGCGTCTATACGCGGATCTCCGCCGCCATCGGGTGGATGGCGGACGCCGACTGACGTCACCGGCTCCGGGTACGAGAACGGGCGGCTCCCTCCGGTGGAGGGAGCCGCCCGTCGGTCGGTACAGGACCGGCCCCTGGCTCGTCGTGGATGCGAGGTGTCAGTGTTGTTCCTCTTCGGCGGCTTGGGCCTGCACGGCCGTCAGTCGGTCCGTCTCATCCTGTATTTCCGCGGCGATCTTCTTGAGTTCCGGCTCGAACTTGCGACCGTGGTGGGCGCAGAAGAGCAGTTCACCGCCACTGATCAGGACGACGCGCAGGTATGCCTGGGCGCCGCAACGGTCACAGCGGTCTGCTGCGGTCAGCGGGCTCGCGGGGGTCAGAACAGTAGTCACGTCGCCTCTTCTCTAGCTCGACGAGCTGTCGTACCAGGGTCAACATCCAACCAGGCCGAAAACGTTCCCGCTCGTGGCTTTTCTTCGAAACTTCTTCTCAGGAAGGCTGTCTGTTGCCGGTTCGCGGCGAATGTGCCGTATTGCGTGGCGCTACGGTTTCGCGTTGCTTGTCTTTGGTCGGTCCGTCCGACCGGCTGGCTTGCCGGCTTGTTCATGAGGACGTGCCCGGAGCCTAAATGGTTCATGCCTGGAAGGGAACGTGATGTGCACGTCACTCCGACGAGGGATCGAACGTGTATGCGAAGCTGGACTAGTGTGAGGGTTCTCCTAGGGTGGCGTTACACCCGCTCTACCAGGCCTCGGTACCCTCTCAGCGGCAACCGAAGCCGAGCCCGTTACCCACTGGGCCCCAAATGAAATTCAGCGAGGAGCGAACCGCGTGACCGCCGATACGTCCGTGCCGTCCACTGCGCTGCTGACCGGAGCAGACCAAGACGGTTCCAACTACACCGCGCGGCATCTGCTCGTACTCGAGGGGCTCGAAGCGGTTCGCAAGCGCCCCGGGATGTACATCGGGTCCACCGACAGCCGCGGCCTCATGCACTGCCTCTGGGAAATCATCGACAACTCGGTCGATGAGGCCCTCGGCGGCTACTGCGACCACATCGAGGTCATCCTCCACGACGACAACTCCGTCGAGGTCCGTGACAACGGCCGGGGCATCCCGGTCGACGCGGAGCCCAAGACCGGCCTGTCGGGCGTCGAGGTCGTGATGACCAAGCTGCACGCCGGAGGCAAGTTCGGAGGCGGCGCGTACGCCGCCTCCGGCGGTCTCCACGGCGTGGGCGCCTCCGTCGTGAACGCCCTCTCCGCCCGGCTCGACGTGGAGGTCGACCTCCACGGCGCGACCCACTCGATCAGTTTCCGCCGCGGGGTCCCCGGCATCTTCACCGAGCAGGGGCCGGACAGCCCCTTCGACCCGGCCAACGGGCTGCTCAAGGGCAAGCGGGTCCCGAAGACACGTACCGGTACGAGGGTGCGGTTCTGGGCCGACCGGCAGATCTTCCTCAAGGACGCCAAGCTCAATCTGGACACGCTCTACCAGCGGGCCCGCCAGACGGCCTTCCTCGTCCCCGGCCTCACCATCGTCGTGCGCGACGAGCGAGGCGTGGACGGAGAGGGCAAGACGGAGGAGACGTTCCGCTTCGACGGCGGGATCAGCGAGTTCTGCGAGTACCTCGCCCAGGACAAGGCGGTCTGCGACGTTCTGCGTCTGACGGGGCAGGGCACGTTCAAGGAGACCGTGCCCGTGCTCGACGACCGCGGCCACATGACGGCGACCGAGGTCACCCGGGAGCTGGTCGTCGACATCGCGATGCGCTGGGGCACCGGCTACGACACCACCCTCAAGTCCTTCGTCAACATCATCGCCACGCCCAAGGGCGGCACTCATGTGAGCGGTTTCGAACGCTCGGTGACGAAGACGGTCAATGAAGTGCTCCGCTCCGCGAAGATCCTTCGCGTCGCCGAGGACGACATCGTCAAGGACGACGCCCTGGAGGGCCTCACCGCGGTCGTGACCGTGCGGCTGGCGGAGCCCCAGTTCGAGGGGCAGACCAAGGAGGTGCTCGGCACCTCCGCGGCCAACCGGATCGTCGCCAATGTCGTCGCCAAGGAGCTCAAGGCGTTCCTGACGTCCACCAAGCGCGACGCGAAGGCCCAGGCCAGGGCCGTCCTGGAGAAGGCGGTGGCAGCCGCCCGCACCCGGATCGCGGCCCGTCAGCACAAGGACGCGCAGCGCCGGAAGACGGCTCTGGAGTCCTCCTCGCTGCCCGCGAAGCTCGCCGACTGTCGCAGTGACGACGTCGAGCGCAGCGAGCTGTTCATCGTGGAGGGCGACTCCGCGCTCGGCACCGCCAAACTGGCCCGGAACAGCGAGTTCCAGGCTCTGCTGCCGATCCGGGGCAAGATCCTCAACGTTCAGAAGGCATCCGTCTCCGACATGCTGAAGAACGCCGAGTGCGGCGCGATCATCCAGGTCATAGGAGCAGGGTCCGGACGGACCTTCGACATCGACGCCGCGCGCTACGGCAAGATCGTGCTGCTGGTCGACGCCGATGTGGACGGCGCCCACATCCGGATTCTGCTACTGACGCTCTTCCAGCGGTACATGCGGCCGATGGTCGAGGCGGGGCGGGTCTTCGCCGCGGTGCCTCCGCTGCACCGGATCGAGCTCGTCCAGCCGAAGAAGGGCCAGGACAAGTACATCTACACGTACTCCGACAACGAGCTGCGCACGCGCCTGCTGGAGCTCCAGCGCAAGAACGTCCGGTACAAGGACTCGATCCAGCGCTACAAGGGTCTTGGCGAGATGGACGCCGACCAGCTGGCGGAGACCACGATGGATCCGCGCTTCCGCACCCTGCGGCGGATCAACATCGGTGATCTGGAATCGTCCGAGCAGGTCTTCGATCTGCTGATGGGCAACGAGGTGGCACCCCGCAAGGAGTTCATCACCAGCTCGGCGGCCACGCTGGACCGCTCGCGCATCGACGTCTGAGCCCGCGGCCCCGCGGGACCGGCCCGTTCGACCGGCCCACGCGACACCGGAGCCGTCGTCTCCACCCCTGGGTGGAGACGACGGCTCCACCCACGTTCAACCCCTGAGCCGATCCCCTGACCTGGCTGTTTCCGTAGCGTCGGAGTCGCAGAACTTCCCGCTGATCGGAAATTCGGAGGCTTCCATGCCCGGGCTCGTCAACGTCCTGGTGATCGTCGCGGTCATCGCTCTCGTCGTGGTCCGCCAGTGCTCGGCCCGCCGGATCTCCGGCGACCGGCGCTGGTGGGTCCTGCCCGGCATCCTGCTCGTCATGGCGCTGCGCGAGCCCGGACTCGTCGACCGGGACCACGAGATGCTCTCCATCGTCATCCTGGGAGCCGAGTTGGTCGTCGGGCTGGTCACGGGCGCGGGCTGGGGGTGGACGGCCCGGCTGTGGCGCGGGGAGGACGGCTCTCTCTGGAGCAAGGGGACCAGGGCCACGGCCTACGTCTGGACCGGGGGCCTGGCACTGAGGGTGGCCCTCTACGGGGCGGCCGCGGCGCTGGGCGTACATCAGGGCAGCTCCGCCCTGATGATGGCGCTCGCGGTGACGCTGCTGGTGCGCAGCGGGGTGCTGGCCCTGCGGGCCGCGGGGATACCGGCGTCGTACGGTGATACCGCTGACCGCGCGCCGTTCCGGCAGGCATGGAAGGACCGTGTGTGACCCCCGCTTCATGGACGAGCTGGCCTTCACGGGAGGCTCTCTCGCGGGAGAAGCGCACCCGTCCGCGGGTCGCCATCGCGTGGTCCGTACGGGCCGGGCTGCTCACGGTGATGCTCTGGGGGACGTTCACGGGCGGGCTGTTCGAGCCCTGGGAGATCGCGGTCGGCCTGATCGGCGTGTTCGGCTGCGCGGTGCTCGCGGTGGCCTTCTTCCGGGTCAGCCTGGAGAACCGCCTCTGGCTTTCGCTGGGCACGCTCGCCCTGCTGATGCTGGCGGCGTTCGGGGCGCAGGAGGCCGGGGCCACGGTGCCGGCGGTGGTGCTCTGGTGCGGTTGTGCGGTCACGGCTCTGGAGCGGCTGCCGCTGGTCGCGGGGATCCCGTCCACGGCGGTGGCGCTGGGTGCGTACGCCGTGGTGGACACCGACAACTGGCCGTCCACGGCGGTGACTACGGCCGGGCTCTGCCTCGCGGGCTACGTACTGCGTCTGGACGCCGAGGCCCGGGGAAGCGCGGCGCGGCTTCTCGCGCAGGAGCGGGCCGCGAGGGTGGCGGAGGCCGCGACGGCTGCTCTGGACGAGCGGTCCAGGATCGCCCGGGAGATCCACGACGTGCTCGCCCACAGCCTCTCCGCGCAGCTGGTGCACCTGGAGGCGGCGCGGCTGCTGATCGAGAGGGAGCCTGCGGGGGAGTTCCGGGACCAGGTCCTGCAGCGGGTGGTCGCGGCCCGCTCCATGGCCCGTGAGGGGCTTGCGGAGACCCGCCAGGCGCTCTCCGCCCTGCGCGGCGAGGTGTCGCCGGTGGAGGACTTCCTGCGGCAGCTGGTGGCGGCCGAGCCGGCCGAGGTCAGGGTGGAGGGGGAGCGCCGGGCGCTGACCGCCGAGGCCTCGCAGGCGGTGCGGCGCGTCGCGCAGGAGGCGCTGACCAATGTCCGTAAGCACGCGCCGGGCGCAAGGGTGCTCATACGGCTGGAGTACCTGCCGGACGGAATCGCCCTGGAGGTAAGCGATTCGGGCGGCAGAGGTCCTGAGGGCGACCTCGCTGTCAGTGGCTCCGGATACGGTCTGCTGGGAATGCGGGAGCGCGCCGAACTGCTCGGCGGCACGCTGGAGGCCGGTCCCGGCGAGGAGGGGTTCGTGGTGAATCTGCGGGTGCCCGCGTGACCGCGCGGGTGGTGGTGGCGGACGACCAGTCGGTGGTGCGCGAGGGAATCGTCATGCTGCTGGGCCTGCTGCCCGGGATCGAGGTGGTCGGATCGGCGAAGGACGGGGAAGAGGCCGTCGCCCTGGTGGCCGAGCGCGCCCCGGACGTGGTCCTGATGGACCTGCGCATGCCCCGCTGCGACGGTGTGGAGGCGACGCGCCGGATCCGCAAGAACCATCCCGCCACCCAGGTCGTCGTGCTCACGACCTTCGCCGAGGACGATTCACTCTTCCCGGCACTCCGGGCGGGGGCCCGCGGCTACCTCACCAAGGACGCGGGGGGAGACGAGATCGTGCGGGCCATCGAGGCGGTGCTCTCGGGCGAGGTCGGGCTCTCGCCCGCCGTGCAGCGCCGGCTGCTGGAGGAGGTCACCACGGGGCCGTTGCCGCCGGCCGCGGGTGCTGAGCCGGAGCTGCCCGACGGGATGACCCCGCGCGAGGCGGAGGTGCTCGTCCTGATCGCCGACGGGCTGTCCAACGCGGAGATCGCCCGCAGCCTGCACATCTCGCAGGCCACCGTGAAGAGCCACATCAACAACCTGTTCGCCAAGGCGGGGCTCCGTGACCGCGCCCAGGCGGTCCGCTATGCGTACGTTCGGGGGCTCGCACAGCCGCCCGGCACATCCTTCACCTGAAGAGGTGAAGTCTCGCGAATGAAGTGCCCGGGATCTTCCCGATCTGACCATTCTTGGGTACGCGGCCGAAGTGGTCCGTGGACAAGGGGAGTTGTTCGGTGGAGAAGGAAGCAGGGCGCGAGTCCGCAGCGGTGCGATTCGACGACCCTTGGTACGACGCGCTCGCCTCCGGCTGGGGGGAACTGGACGGTACGGGAAGCTTCGCGCCCGCCGGGACCGCTGATTCCGTGGTGCCGCAGCGTGGCCACAGTGCGGCGGACATCTATCTGGAGGTGCAGCGCAGCGAAGCCTTCCAGGAGGTGCGGCGCCGGTACCGGCGCTTCATCGTCCCCGCCACCCTCGCGTTCCTCGTCTGGTACCTCGCCTACGTGGTCATGGCGGTCACCGCGCCCGGCCTGATGGCAAGACCCGTGGCCGGTGCCGTCAACGTCGCCATGGTGGCGGGACTCGGACAGTTCCTCACGACGTTCCTGCTCACCGGTGCGTACGCGCGGCACGCGCGGCTGCGCAGGGACCGGGCCGCGCTCGATCTGCGCTGGGAGACGCAGGAGATGACGCGGGGGGCCGGGCGTTGAGCGGCAATCACCAGACCCTGGCGCTCCTGCTGTTCAGCGTCTTCATCGCCGTGACACTCGGCATCACCACCTGGGTGAGCCGCAACAGGCACGGTTCCGCGGAGGAGTTCTACGCCGGCGGTCGGCTGTTCTCGCCCATGGAGAACGGTTTCGCCATCGCGGGCGACTACATGTCGGCCGCGTCCTTCCTCGGCATCTCCGGTCTGATCGCCCTCTTCGGCTACGACGGCATGCTCTACTCGGTCGGCTTCCTGGTCGCCTGGCTCGTCGTGCTGCTGCTCGTCGCGGAACTCGTCCGTAACTGCGGCCGGTTCACCCTGGCCGATGTGGTGGCGGCGCGGATGGCCGAGCGGCCGGTCCGGATCGCGGCGGGGACGTCCTCCGTCACGGTCTCCGTGCTCTACCTCGTGGCGCAGATGGTGGGCGCGGGCAGCCTGGTGGCGCTGCTGCTCGGCGGCACGAGCGGTGCCGCCCGGTCCTGGACCGTCATCGGCGTCGGGGCGCTCATGGTGATCTACGTGTCGCTCGGCGGCATGCGCGCCACCACCTGGATCCAGATCGTGAAGGCCGTCCTGCTGATGGCGGGCACGATCGTGCTCACCGTGCTCGTCCTGGTGCACTTCCACGGCAATGTCAACGAGCTGCTCAACTCCGCCGCCGACCGCAGCGGCAACGGCAAGAAGTTCCTCTCGCCCGGCCTCCGGTACGGCGGTACCTGGACGGCACGCGTCGACTTCATCAGCCTCGGCCTGGCACTGGTGCTCGGCACGGCCGGCCTGCCGCACATCCTGTCGCGGTTCTACACCGTGCCGACCGCCCGTGCGGCCCGCCGGTCGGTCGTCTGGTCCATCGGCCTCATCGGCAGCTTCTACCTGATGACGATCGTGCTCGGATTCGGGGCGGCGGCACTGGTCGGCACGGCGGACGTACGGGCCTCGAATCCCGCCGGGAACACGGCTGTTCCCCTGCTGGCCCTGGTGCTCGGCGGTGGCGAGGGATCCACCGGGGGAACGATTCTGTTCGCCGTCGTGGCCGCCGTGGCCTTCGCGACGATCCTGGCCGTCGTCGCCGGAATCACGCTGGCCTCCTCGGCCTCCGTCGCCCACGACCTCTACGCCTCGCTCCGTCGCCCGGGTTCCAAGCAGCGCAGCGAGGTCGCCGTGGCCCGGGTCGCAGCGGCGGGGATCGGGGTGGCCGCCATCGGACTCGGCCTGCTCGCCCAGGACCTGAACGTGGCCTTCCTGGTGGGCCTGGCCTTCGCGGTCGCGGCATCCGCGAATCTGCCCGTGCTCCTCTACTCGCTGTTCTGGCGGAACTTCACCACGCGCGGTGCGGTCTGGTCGGTCTACGGAGGTCTGATCCCCGCCGTGCTGCTCGTCGTCCTCTCCCCGGTCGTATCGGGCAGCTCCAGCTCGCTCTTCCCCGGCGTGGACTTCCAGCTCTTCCCGCTGGAGAACCCCGGTCTGGTCTCGATCCCGCTGGGATTCCTGGCCGGCTGGATCGGTACGGTGACCTCGAAGGAACCGCCGGACGCGGCCAAGCACGCGGAGACCGAGGTCCGTGCGCTGACCGGAGCCGGCGCCGTCTGAGGTCTTTGGTCTGGATCAGGGGCCTTTCGTCTGGATCAGGCCACATCGGGGATCCGCCCGTCCGGGAGTGGCCCGTGGGACCAACGATCCGGCCGATCCGGCTGGGCGGCAGCGCGCTGTGCGACGGCCGGTGGAGGGGCGCCCGCCCGGTCGTCGAGTTGTGCGGTGAGGGGTGCCGGAAAGAGACTGGCGGCGGGTACGGTGACGCTGTTGGCGATGGTCGGCCCGGATGAGCTGTACCTGCGAGAAACATCGCTTGGGTCGTCGAGCCGGCGTGGTGGTCCGATGGCCGGCGAGCCGCGCGCTCACCGTGGAGAGGCTGCGGGGCCCTCCGGGGCTTTCCGAGAATTGACTCGTTTCCAGCTCCACGCAATCCGCTTGCGCTTCTTGCGCTAATCTTGCACACATGACGCGACGACTTGCTCAGGTGGCACAAAAGGTTGGAGTCAGCGAGGCCACGGTCAGCCGGGTGCTCAACGGCAAGCCAGGAGTCTCCGACGCCACGCGGCAGGCCGTCCTGTCCGCGCTGGACGTGCTCGGTTACGAGCGGCCGACCCAACTGCGCGGCGAGCGGGCCCGGCTGGTCGGCCTGGTCCTGCCCGAGCTACAGAATCCGATCTTCCCCGCCTTCGCCGAGGTGGTCGGGAGCGCACTCGCCCAGCAGGGCCTCACGCCCGTCCTGTGCACCCAGACCAAGGGCGGTGTCTCCGAGGCGGAATACGTCGAACTGCTCCTCCAGCAGCAGGTCTCGGGCGTCGTCTTCGCCGGTGGCCTCTACGCCCAGACCGACGCCCCGCACGACCACTACAAGGTGCTGGCCGACCGGAAGATCCCCGTCGTCCTCATCAACGCGGCCATCGACCACCTCGACTTCCCCGGCATCTCCTGCGACGACACCGTGGCCGTCGAACAGGCCTGGCGGCATCTCGTCTCGCTCGGCCACGAGCGCATCGGCCTGGTGCTCGGCCCCTCGGACCACGTGCCCTCGCAGCGCAAGCTGGCCGCCGCCCGGGTGCTCGCGGAGGAGGCCGGCACGACCATGCCGGACAAGTGGGTCGCCAGGGCGATGTACTCGCTGGAGGGCGGGCAGGCGGCCGCCATGCGGCTGCTGGACGAAGGGGTCACGGGGTTCATCTGCGCCAGTGACGTGCTGGCCCTGGGAGCGGTGCGCGCGGCGCGCCGCCGCGGCCTTTCCGTGCCCGCCGACGTCTCCGTCGTCGGGTACGACGACTCGGCGTTCATGAACTGCACGGAGCCGCCGCTGACCACGGTCCGGCAGCCGATCGAGGCCATGGGGCGGGCCGCCGTCGAGCTGCTCTCCGTGCAGATCGGAGGACGTGCTGTGCCGTCCGACGAGCTCCTCTTCGAGCCCGAACTGGTGGTGCGCGGCTCCACTGCCCAGCCCCCGCGCAACGCTTCCCGCTGATCGTCGTGAATTTGCGCCTCGTGGACGGTCTATTGCGAAGGTGACCCTGTGGCATCGGGCAGCGGCCGGGGCGGCCGCTGCCCGATGTACTGGCCGATGGGGCGCATCCGCAGCGGGCGCTCCCCGTACTCCTCCAGGGCGTGCGCGATCCACCCCGCCGTACGGGAGATCGCGAACACGGTCTCGCCCGCCTCCGTGGCCATGCCGGAGGAGACGGACAGCACCGCGAGCGCCATATCGACATTCGCGTGCAACGGGGTGTGGCGCGCGGTCGTGGTGACCACGTCGCGGGCCGCGGCCAGCGCCGGCGCCGCTCGCGGGATGTCCGCGAGCAGGGCGAACAGTGCGGTGGCCCGTGGGTCCTCGCCGGTGTAGAGCCGGTGGCCCAGCCCCGGCACCCGGCGGCCGGTGCGGAGATGGTCCGCGACCACCGGGGCCGCCCCGCCCCGTTCCAGCGCCTCGGCCAGCATCCGGTGCGCCAGTCCGCTGGCCGCGCCGTGCAGTGGCCCCTCCAGAACTCCGAGCCCCGCCGAGACCACCGCGTACGGATGGGCCCTGGCCGAGGCGGCGACCCGGGCCGCCAGGGTGGAAGCGGCCAGATCGTGGTCGATCAGCAGCCCGAGGGCGGTGTCCAGCACGTCGAGTGACGCCTCGTCGGCGGGGTGTTCGGTGAGTTTCGGCCACAGTTGACGCGCGAGTCCGGAATCGGTGGGCGCGACCGTGCCCCGGCCCGTGCCCTGGTTCGCACCGCCGTCCCCATTCGCGTCCCCCGCCGGATCCCCGGAAGCGTCCGCATCCGCGACCCTGTCCGCGCCCACCATCGGCAGCGCGCCCACCAGCGTCGGGATCAGGCTCCGCGCGCTCCCCAGCACCGCCTCGCGAGACAGGTCGAAACGCAGCGGATCGGCGGTGGCCGCGGCGACGACCGCGACCCGCAGCCGGTCCGTCGAACCGCAGTGCGCCGGCAGTGCGCCGACCGTCCGGCGCGCCGCGGCCAGCGCCTCGCGGGGTGCGGTGAAGTGCGCGCCCGTCCGCAGCTCACCGGTCCAGAGCCACTCGGCGATCTCCTCGTAGGTGTGACGCCGGGCCAGCTCCGTGGCGTCCACGCCGCGGAAGCAGTAGCGGTCGCCCTCGATGAGCGTGATGCCGGTCCGGAACGACAGCTCGCCGGCCGGGGAGGCGGGCTCCCTGCGTCCCGTCCGCCGCGCCAGGGCGTCGACCTCCGCCGCGTCGAACGTACTGCCCCGCCCGCCGGGCGCGCGGTTGCTGCTCAGCTGGCCCCGGCTCACGTACGCGTACACCGTCTCGGGCTTCACGCCCAGGCGCTCGGCCGTCTCCCGGGTGGTGAGCCGGTGCGCCGTGCGCCCCGAACCGTCGCCCGCGCCCGCTTGATCCGTCATGGTGCTCACCGTATCCATATTGATTCAATCAACATTGACAGATCTCAAGTCAAGCATGGACAGTCGAATCAATGTCAAGACTCGCAGCACCGGAATGCTCCTGGAGGAAGCAATGACGACCATGACCGGCTCGGCCCCGCTCGACGTCCCCCGAGGTCTCGCGGGTGTCGTCGTCACGGACACGGCCCTCGGCGATGTCCGGGGGCGCGAGGGCTTCTACCACTACCGGCAGTACTCGGCGATCGAGCTGGCGCAGACCCGCAGCTTCGAGGACGTCTGGTACCTGATGACCGAGGGCGAGCTGCCGGGTCCGGCCGCCCGCGCCGACTTCGCCACCCGTACCGCCGCGCTGCGCCGGCTGCCCGCCGAGGTGCGGGACGCCCTGCCCGCCATAGCCCGCGCCGGCGCCGTCTCCGGCCCGCTCGCGGGGCTGCGCACGGCGCTCTCGCTGCTCGGGGCGTCGGCGGGCTTCCGCCCGGTGTACGACATCGACGCGGACCGGCGCCGCGCCGACGCGCTGACCGCCTGCGCCGCGGTCCCCACCGTGCTCACCGCCCTGCACCGGCTCGGCCAGGGACTCGAACCGGTGGAACCCCGCGACGACCTGCCCTACGCGGCCAACTACCTCTACATGCTCACCGGTTCCGTGCCGGACGCCGCCCGGGTCAGGGCCGTCGAGCAGTATCTGATCTCCACCGTCGACCACGGTTTCAACGCCTCGACCTTCACCGGCCGGGTCGTCGCCTCCACCGGCGCGGACATCGCCGCCTGCCTGGTGGCGGCCGTCGGCGCGCTCTCCGGACCGCTGCACGGCGGTGCGCCGAGCCGCGCCCTGGACACCCTGGACGCGATCGGGACCCCCGACCGCATCGACGGCTGGATCCGCGAGCGGGTGCTCGCCGGCGACCGGATCATGGGCTTCGGACACCCGGTCTACCGCACGGAGGACCCCCGCTCCCGCATGCTGCGTTCCATCGCCCAGAGCTTCGGCGGACCGCTCGTCGACTTCGCCGTCGAGGTGGAACGGCAGGTCGAGGCGATCCTCGCCGAGCTCAAGCCGGGGCGCGAACTGCACACCAACGTGGAGTTCTACGCCGGAGTGGTCATGGAGCTGTGCGGGCTGCCGCGCGAGATGTTCACGCCGACGTTCTGCTCCGCGCGGGTGGTCGGCTGGAGCGCCAATATCCTGGAGCAGGCGGAGGACTCCAAGATCATCCGCCCGGCGGCCCGCTACGTCGGCCCGCCTCCGCCGCAGCCGGTCCCGGCCGCCTGACGTCCCCGGAAGGGCCCCGTTGAACCCGTCGTCACCGCCCCGCAGCCGGCAGATCCCGGTCATCGTCCTCGCCGGATTCCTGGGATCCGGCAAGACGACGCTGCTCAACCACCTGCTGCGCCACCGCGCCGGAAACCGGATCGGCGTGATCGTCAACGACTTCGGGTCCATCGAGATCGACGCCATGACCGTGTCCGGACAGGTCGGCTCGACCGTCTCGCTCGGCGGCGGCTGCCTGTGCTGCGCGGTCGACGTGAGCGAGCTCGACACCTATCTGGAGACCCTGACCCGGCCCGCCGCCCGCCTCGATGTGATCGTCATCGAGGCGAGCGGGCTCGCCGAACCCCAGGAACTCGTACGGATGCTGCTCGCCAGCGACAACCCGCACATCGTCTACGGGGGACTGGTCGAGGTGGTCGACGCCGCCGAGTTCGCCGCCACCCGGGAGCGCTACCCGGAGATCGACCGCCATCTCGCGGTGGCGGACCTCGTCGTACTGAACAAGACCGACCGGGCCGGGGAGGCCGACCAACTGCGCGTCCGGGAGGCCGTCGCGGCCACCGGCAGCACGGCGGCCGTTGTCCCCGCCTGCTACGGACGCGTCGATCCCGAGCTGCTCTTCGATCCCGCGCTGCGGCCCGACAGCGAGGAGAAGGCACGTCAGCTGAGCTTCGAGGACCTGTACCTGGAGGAGCGGGCGCCGGATACGGGGGAGGAGCACGGGGACCATCTGCACGTGGCGTACGAGAGTCTCGACTTCACCTCCGACGTGCCCATGAGCCCCCGTCGGCTGATGGCCTTCCTGGACTCCCGGCCGGAAGGGCTCTACCGGATCAAGGGGTACGTCGACTTCGGCGCGGGAGACCCCGGCAACGTCTACGCGCTGCACTCCGTCGGCAGGTTCCTGCGGTTCGCCCCGCAGCCCTGGGCACGTGGCGGGCCCCGGCTGACCCGGCTCGTGCTGATCGGCTCCGGCATCGACGTACCGGCCCTGCGCAAGGCGCTGGAGGACTGTCGCGCACCGGACGGGCCGACGCCCGACATGGCGCAGGACGCCGCACACGAGCGATCCATGTGGGGCGTCCTGCGGTACGTGCGCGGGCCCGGCGACGACGCGTAGGGCCGGGCCGGCTACACCGGGCCGGCGATCACCGCGACCGGGGACTCCAGAGGCGTCCCGGAACCGTCGCGGCGCGGGTCGGGCTCGGGCAGCGTGGCCGGTGTGCCGTTCTTCTGCGCGGCGCGGGCGGGTGTCGGGCCCGCCCAGGCGAACGTGAGCACGTCCTCGCCCTTCAGGAACCGCTGACAGCGCACCCCGCCGGTGGCCCGGCCCTTGCGCGGGTACTGGTCGAACGGGGTGAGCTTGCAGGTCAGCACCGAGTCGTCCAGCGTGCCGTGCGAACCGGCCACCGTGAACACCACGGCGTCCGAGGCCGGATCCACCGCGGCGAACGAGAGCACCTCCGCGCCCTCCGTGAGCTTCACGCCCGCCATACCGCCGGCCGGACGCCCCTGCGGGCGCACCTGCGCCGCCGGGTAACGCAGCAACTGCGCGTCCGAGGTGATGAAGACCAGGTCCTCCTCGCCGGTGCGCAGTTCCACCGCGCCGACGATCCGGTCACCGTCCTTGAGGGAGATGACCTCCAACTCCTCCTTGTTGGCCGGATAGTCGGGCACCACACGCTTCACGACGCCCTGCAGGGTTCCGATCGCCAGCCCCGGCGAGGACTCGTCGAGGGTGGTGAGGCACACGACCTCCTCGTCCGCCTCCAGAGTGAGGAACTCCGCGACCATCGCTCCGCCCGAGAGGTTGGGCGCCGCGTGGGTGTCCGGCAGCTGCGGCAGATCGATCACGGCGAGCCGCATCAGCCGCCCCGTCGAGGTCACCACGCCGATATCGCCCCGTGCAGTGGCCGGTACGGACGACACGATCACATCGTGCTTGGCGCGCTTGGCGTCCTCGCCGAAGACGATCGGGTCGCCGTTGGCCGTACGGGCCAGCAGACCGGTCGAGGAAAGCAGCACCCGGCACGGGTCGTCCGCGACCTCCAGCGGAACCGCCGCGATCTGCGAACCGGCCGACTCCAGCAGCACCGTACGCCGGTCGGTGCCGAACTTCTTGGCGACCGCGGCCAGTTCCGTGGAGACGAGCTTGCGCAGCTCGGGGTCCGATTCGAGGATCGCGGTCAGCTCTTCGATCTCGGCGTTGAGCCGGTCCCGCTCGCTCTCCAGCTCGACCCGGTCGAACCGGGTGAGCCGGCGCAGCGGGGTGTCCAGGATGTACTGCGTCTGGACCTCGCTCAACGAGAAGCGCTCGATGAGCCGGTCCTTGGCCTGCGCCGAATTGTCACTGGACCGGATGAGCCGGATGACCTCGTCGATGTCGATCAGCGCGACGAGGAGGCCCTCGACCAGGTGAAGCCGGTTGCGGCGCTTGGTCCGGCGGAACTCGCTGCGCCGGCGCACCACGTCGAAGCGGTGGTCGAGGTAGACCTCCAGGAGCTCCTTGAGGCCCAGGGTGAGCGGCTGTCCGTCGACCAGCGCCACGTTGTTGATGCCGAAGGACTCCTCCATCGGCGTCAGCTTGTAGAGCTGCTCCAGCACGGCCTCCGGCACGAAGCCGTTCTTCACCTCGATGACCAGGCGCAGTCCGTGCGCGCGGTCGGTGAGGTCCTTGACGTCCGCGATGCCCTGGAGCTTCTTCGCCGAGACCAGGTCCTTGATCTTGGCGATCACCTTCTCAGGACCGACGCTGAAGGGCAGTTCGGTGACGACCAGACCCTTGCGACGTGCCGTGACGCTCTCCACGGCGACGGTGGCCCGGATCTTGAACGAGCCGCGCCCCTTCGCGTACGCGTCCTTGATGCCTCCGAGGCCCACGATCCGGCCACCGGTCGGCAGGTCGGGACCGGGGACGAACCGCATCAGGGTGTCCAGGTCCGCGCCCGGATGCTTGATCAGGTGGCGGGCGGCGGCGATGACCTCGCCCAGGTTGTGCGGCGGCATATTGGTCGCCATGCCGACCGCGATCCCGGTCGTGCCGTTGACCAGGAGGTTGGGATAGGCGGCCGGCAGGACGACCGGCTCCTGCTCCTGGCCGTCGTAGTTCGACTGGAAAGCGACGGTGTCCTCGTCGATCGACTCCGTCATCAACGACGTCGCGTCGGCCATCCGGCACTCGGTGTACCGCATCGCGGCCGGCGGGTCGTCGTTGCCGAGCGAGCCGAAGTTTCCGTGTCCGTCGACAAGGGGGAGCCGCATGGAGAACGGCTGTGCCATCCGCACCAGCGCGTCGTAGATCGACGCGTCACCGTGCGGGTGCAACTTACCCATGACCTCGCCGACGACGCGGGCGCACTTCACGTAGCCGCGGTCCGGGCGCAGGCCCATCTCGTTCATCTGGTACACGATGCGGCGGTGCACCGGCTTCAAGCCGTCACGGGCGTCCGGCAGGGCCCGTGAGTAGATCACCGAATACGCGTACTCGAGGAAGGAGCCCTGCATTTCGTCGACGACGTCGATGTCGAGGATCTTCTCCTCGAAGTCGTCCGGCGGCGGGGTCTTCGTGCTGCGGCGGGCCATCGCGGCTGCGACTCCTTCACGGATTCTGTTCGGGCAACCTCAGGTTCTGACGCGGACCATTGTGGACCGCCGCACCGACAACTCCGACCTCGACCCGTCCCAAAGGCGGTTCTCGACCCGTTCCGAGGGGGGTTCCGCACCCGCTCCGAGGGGGTTCTCGGCCCGTCCCGATGGGGCCGGGACCCTCTTTGCCGCCGACTTCCGCAGAACTTCCGCATGACTTGCGCATGACGTGCGCGGCACGGGAACTTCGCCAGGTGTCGGTGCGCTTGCTTACAGTGGCAGGTCTCGCATCACATCCAGTATCGCGATCGAAGGGACGTACATGCCCATGGGTCACACGGCCACAGCCCAGGCCGGCTCCGGCGGCTTGACAGCGACCGAGCACCGTCTGGCCAACGGCCTGCGCGTGGTGCTCTCCGAGGACCATCTGACCCCGGTCGCCGCGGTGTGCCTCTGGTACGACGTCGGCTCGCGCCACGAGGTCAAGGGACGCACCGGCCTGGCTCACCTTTTCGAGCACCTGATGTTCCAGGGCTCCGGCCAGGTCAAGGGGAACGGCCACTTCGAGCTGGTGCAGGGCGCCGGCGGCTCGCTCAACGGCACCACCAGTTTCGAGCGGACCAACTACTTCGAGACGATGCCCACGCACCAGCTGGAGCTCGCCCTGTGGCTCGAGGCCGACCGGATGGGCTCGCTGCTCGCCGCGCTCGACGAGGAGTCCATGGAGAACCAGCGGGACGTCGTCAAGAACGAGCGCCGGCAGCGGTACGACAACGTCCCGTACGGCACCGCGTTCGAGCGGCTGACCGCCCTCGCGTACCCGGAGGGCCACCCGTACCACCACACCCCGATCGGGTCCATGGCGGACCTGGACGCGGCGACCCTCGATGACGCGCGGTCCTTCTTCCGTACGAACTACGCGCCCAACAACGCGGTGCTCTCGGTCGTCGGTGACATCGACCCCGAGCAGACGCTCGCCTGGATCGAGAAGTACTTCGGCACCATCCCGTCGCACGACGGCAAGCAGCCGCCGAGGGACGGCTCGCTGCCCGAGGTGATCGGCGGTGAGCTGCGCGAGGAGGTCCACGAGGAGGTCCCGGCGCGTGCGCTGATGGCCGCCTACCGGCTGCCGCACGACGGCACCCGGGAGTGCGACGCCGCGGATCTCGCGCTGACCGTGCTGGGCGGCGGCGAGTCGTCCCGGCTGCACAACCGGCTGGTCCGTCGTGACCGGACGGCCGTCGCGGCCGGATTCGGGCTGCTGCGGCTGGCCGGCGCGCCCTCGCTCGGCTGGCTGGACGTCAAGACGTCCGGCGGCGTCGAGGTGGCGCAGATCGAGGCCGCGGTCGACGAGGAGCTCGCCCGGTTCGCCGAGGAGGGCCCCTCGCCGGAGGAGATGGAGCGCGCCCAGGCCCAGTTGGAGCGCGAGTGGCTGGACCGGCTCGGTACGGTCGCGGGCCGCGCCGACGAACTGTGCCGGTTCGCCGTGCTGTTCGGTGACCCGCAGCTCGCCCTGAGCGCGGTGCACCGGGTGCTCGACGTCACCGCGGAGGAGGTCCGGGCGGCCGCCAGGGCCCAGCTGCGGCCCGACAACCGGGCGGTGCTGGTCTACGAGCCGGTCGAGTCCGCGGAGCCCGCAGACGAGGCGGAGACCGACGCCGCCGACGACACCGACGCGCACGAAGGGGCGGACAAGTGAGCGACGCTGCCGTGACTGGAGTTTCGATGGAGTACCACCCGCAGCCCGCCCCCGGCACGGCCAGGCCCTGGGCCTTCCCCGCGCCCGAGCGCGGTGCCCTGCCCAACGGCCTCACGGTGCTGCGCTGCCACCGTCCCGGCCAGCAGGTCGTCGCCGTAGAGGTCTTCCTCGAAGCCCCGCTCGACGCCGAACCCGAGGGTCTGGACGGGGTGGCCACGATCATGTCGCGCGCCCTTTCGGAGGGCACCGACAAGCACAGCGCGGAGGAGTTCGCCGCCGAGCTGGAGCGGTGCGGCGCCACCCTGGACGCCCACGCCGACCACCCCGGTGTCCGGGTCTCCCTGGAGGTGCCCGCCTCCCGGCTGGCCAAGGCGCTCGGCCTGGTCGCGGAGGCCCTGCGGGCCCCGGCCTTCGCCGACAGTGAGATCGAGCGGCTGGTGAACAACCGGCTCGACGAGATCCCGCACGAGCAGGCGAACCCGGCCCGGCGCGCGGCCAAGCAGCTCTCCAAGGAGCTCTTCCCGGCCACGGCCCGTATGTCGCGCCCGCGCCAGGGCACCGAGAAGACCGTCGAGCGGATCGACTCCGCGGCCGTGCGCGCCTTCTACGACGCCCACGTCCGCCCGTCCACCGCGACCGCCGTGGTCGTCGGTGACCTCACCGGCATCGACCTGGACGCCCTGCTCTCCGACACCCTGGGCGACTGGTCGGGCAACACCGCCGCGTCCCGTCCGGTCCCGCCGATCACCGCCGACGACACCGGCCGCGTGGTCATCGTGGACCGCCCCGGAGCGGTGCAGACCCAGCTGCTGATCGGCCGGATCGGCGCCGACCGGCACGACAGCGTCTGGCCGGCCCAGGTACTCGGCACGTACTGCCTGGGCGGCACGCTGACCTCCCGGCTCGACCGGGTGCTGCGTGAGGAGAAGGGCTACACCTACGGCGTACGCGCCTTCGCCCAGGTGCTGCGCTCCTCGGCCCCGGACTCCGCCTCGGGGGCGACCGGCGCCGCGATGCTCGCCATCAGCGGATCGGTTGACACCGAGTCCACCGGCCCGGCGCTGGAAGACCTGTGGAAGGTGCTGCGGACCCTGGCCGCGGAGGGCCTGACGGACGCCGAGCGCGAGACGGCCGTGCAGAACCTCGTGGGCGTGGCACCGCTGAAGTTCGAGACGGCCGCCTCCGTCGCGGGCACCCTCGCGGACCAGGTCGAGCAGCACCTCGCGGACGACTACCAGGCGCAGCTGTACGCGCGCCTCGCCGAGACCGGCACGGTGGAGGCGACGGCGGCCGTGGTCAACGCCTTCCCGGAGGACCGGCTGGTCACGGTCCTCGTCGGGGACGCCGCACAGATCAAGGAGCCCGTCACGGCTCTCGGCATCGGAGAGGTCTCGGTCGTCACCGGCTGACCTGCCACCGCCCCCGACAGCGGGGCGGGAGCGAGGCCCTGGCGGGTCGTCTGCCGCCAGGGCCTCCCTTTTTGTCCGCTTTGGTGGAGAGGTTGCCTGTCTGCCCTGTGGGATGCGCTACAAAACCGCCTGTCCGTTTGGTGCGGGGAAGTGCCCCCGCTTAGCGTCGGCCCGGCTGTCCGTCACTCGTATGCCGCATCCGCGACGTACCGGGCAGCCATCGCCGAGTCCCCGTCAGGCGCGAGCCCGGGGAGCCGGGGACCCACGCAGTCCCTGGGGTGAATCGGATGCCCATGCCTCGACGAGGTTCGGGACTCCGTAGGAGACCTTCCTGCTCCGAACCCGTCAGCTAACCCGGTAGGCGAGAAGGAAGGAAAGGACCAGCCACTTCATGGCGTTCACCCGTGCCACGGGGAAGCACCGTGCCCCGAGCCGTCTGACGCGCCGAGGCGCGAAGGCCGTCGGCATCGCGACCCTGGCGACCACCGGCGTCATCGGCTCGCTGGCCTCCCCGGCGCTCGCCGCGGACACCGAGGCCCCCGCCGCCGATACCGGTCTCTCCCAGATCATCACCATCGAGGGCGACCTGGCCGACCGGATCGACGCCCAGGCGGACGCACAGCGGCACCAGGCCGACGCCGTCGCCAAGGCGAAGGCCAAGGCCGAAGCCGACGCGAAGAAGAAGGCCGAGGCGAAGGCCAAGAAGGCCAAGGCCGCCGCCAAGGCCAAGGAGGCCCGCGAGAGCGAGGCGCGCGCCGCCCGCTCCGCCGAGCGCGCCCGGCTCGGCACCTTCCAGCTGCCCGTCGCGGGTTCCTACGTGAGCACCGGCTACAAGTCCAGCGGCTCCCTGTGGTCCTCCGGCAGCCACTCCGGCATCGACTTCCACGCGGCGTCCGGCAGTTCCGTCGTCGCCGTCGGCGCCGGTACGGTCGTCGAGGCCGGCTGGGGCGGCGCGTACGGCAACAACATCGTGCTCCGGATGACGGACGGCACGTACACCCAGTACGGCCACCTCTCCTCGATCGGCGTCTCCGTCGGCCAGAGCGTCGGCCAGGGGCAGCGGATCGGCCTCTCCGGCGCCACCGGCAACGCCACCGGACCGCACCTCCACTTCGAGGCCCGCACCACCCCGTCGTACGGCTCCGACATGGACCCGGTCGCGTATCTGCGCGCGCACGGCGTCACCGTCTGACCGACGCGAAGCACCTCACCGAAGGCCCCGGCGATGCGCCGGGGCCTTCAGTCGTACCCGGCCGCCGGGCCGTGGTGCGGCCCCCCTTCCCGAACCCGTCCGCGACCAAAAGATATTCATGAATTTACGCCCGGCATCGGAAATGCGTCCGCATTGCAATAGAGTCACAGGACAGGCGTCGATCGGCCGCGTTTCGCGGGGATTAAGGCGGAGGTTCGGACATGCGCATTCCGGCGCATTCGGTATGCACGGCAATCCGTGACGACATCGTCTCCGGTGTCTTCGAACGCGGCAGCCGACTCACCGAGGAGGTGCTCGCACGCCGTTACGGGGTTTCCCGCGTCCCGGTGCGTGAAGCGCTGCGCACCCTGGAGTCCGAGGGTTTCGTGGTCACCCGCAGGCATGCCGGGGCCTGCGTCGCCGAGCCCGACGAGCAGGAGGCGGCCGACCTGCTCGAGGTCCGGATGCTGCTGGAGCCGCTCGGTGCGGCCCGTGCCGCCCAGCGCCGCACCGACGCCCATCTCAAGGTGTTGCGCGGCCTGGTCAGGCTGGGCCAGGAGCGGGCCCGCCGGGGCGAGGGCGAGGATCTGCGCTCACTGGGCGGCTGGTTCCACGAGACCCTCGCCCAGGCCTCCGGCAGCCCCGGCCTGATCGCACTGCTCACCCAGCTCCGGCACAAGATCGCCTGGATGTACGCGGTCGACCCGCCGGCCCGTCCCGCCGATTCCTGGGCCGAGTACGGGGCCATCGTGGACGCCGTGGCACGCGGTGACGCGGAACGGGCGAGGGTGCTCGCCGCCCAGCACGCCGAGCGGGCCACCGGCGCGCACCGGCTGCGCCGCCCCGGCCGCCCTGCTGCGCCGGCCGTACCCCGGGCCGCCCGGGTGAGGACTTCGCAACATGCCGTAAACACCCAGGGCGGCCGTCATTAACAATTACGCCGTATACAAGAAGCAGCTATTCGTCGAGGCATTCCAGGGCCGGCCCATTTTGTTGTTCTGCTCGCCGTCCTGAATCATTTCCGCGGCCGGACCATATGGGTCGGGCGGCATTCTCGTGCGAACGCAAAAGCCGCGGCTCCCGGTCGGGGGTGCCGCGGCTCCTGCGCAGGAATTCCAGGCGGTCGTGACCGCTGGATCAGACGGTCTCCGGGAGCTCGTCGAGCCCCTCGGCGACCAGCTTGGACAGACGGTCCAGAGCGGCCTCTGCGTTGTCGGCCTCGGACGCGAGGATGATCTCCTCGCCGCCCTGGGCGCCGAGCCCGAGCACCGCGAGCATGGACGCGGCGTTCACCGGGTTGCCGTCG
This sequence comes from Streptomyces sp. NBC_00341, assembly GCF_041435055.1. Taxonomy (NCBI): domain Bacteria; kingdom Bacillati; phylum Actinomycetota; class Actinomycetes; order Kitasatosporales; family Streptomycetaceae; genus Streptomyces; species Streptomyces sp. NBC_00341. The sequence goes on from NZ_CP108002.1 coordinate 6,788,596, forward strand.
GCCTTGGCGATGGTCACGGGGACGCCGGAGGCCGTGGCGGCACGGACGAAGATGGATGCGGGGCGGGCGTGCAGGCCCTCGGCCCAACCGACGTTGACGCGGCGCTCAGCCATGGTTCTGCCCTTCACGAATCAATGGTTGTCTAGACCAGTCTCTCATGCAGTGCGCGATGCTCCGGCCGACCCGCGGCCCGTCCGCGGACCGCTTCCGCCGTCGGCCGGCCACCCCAAGACTGCCCCGGCCCCGACCCCCACGCGACCGCTGGCAGAGCCGTAGGCTTTGCCCATGGAGCCCTCTGTGGAGCAGAGTCCGCATCACGCCTACCCCGGCCACTGGGAGGCGGACGTGGTGCTCCGCGACGGCGGCACCGCCCGGATCAGGCCGATCACCACGGACGATGCCGAACGGCTGGTCAGCTTCTACGAGCAGGTCTCCGACGAGTCGAAGTACTACCGCTTCTTCGCTCCCTACCCCCGGCTCTCCGCCAAGGACGTCCACCGCTTCACCCATCACGACTACGTCGACCGGGTGGGACTCGCCGTCACGGTGGGCGGCGAGTTCATCGCCACCGTCCGCTATGACCGCATCGACGCCACGGGCAGGCCCGCCTCCGCCCCGGCGGACGAGGCCGAGGTCGCCTTCCTCGTCCAGGACGCGCACCAGGGCCGCGGCGTCGCCTCCACGCTGCTCGAACACATCGCGGCCGTCGCCCGCGAGCGCGGCATCCGGCGCTTCGCCGCCGAGGTGCTCCCCGCCAACAACAAGATGATCAAGGTGTTCCGGGACGCCGGATACACCCAGCAGCGCAGCTTCGAGGACGGCTCCGTCCACCTCACCCTGGACCTCGAACCGACCGCCGAGTCGCTCGCCGTCCAGCGCGCCCGCGAGCAGCGGGCAGAGGCGCGGTCCGTGCAGCGGCTGCTCGCACCCGGCTCCGTCGCCGTCATCGGCACGGGGCGCAACCCGGGCGGGGTCGGCCGCACCGTCCTGCGCAACCTCCTGGGCGCGGGCTTCACCGGCCGCACCTACGCGGTGAACAGCGCCCTGGACGCGGACCAGGACACCATCGACGGGGTGCCCGCCCACCGCTCCCTCGGCGAGATCGGTGAACCGGTCGACCTCGCCGTCGTCGCCGTCCCCGCCGAGCGGGTGCCCGAGGCCGTCGCCGACTGCGGGGAGCACGGCGTCCAGGGCCTCGTCGTCCTCTCCGCCGGATACGCCGAGTGGGGCGCCGAGGGCCGCGAGCGGCAGCGCGAACTGGTGCGCCAGGCCCGCTCGTACGGCATGCGCATCATCGGCCCGAACGCCTTCGGCATCATCAACAACTCCGAGGCGGTCCGGCTGAACGCCTCACTCGCCCCGGAGCGGCCCGCCTCCGGGCGCATCGGCCTGTTCACCCAGTCCGGCGCGATCGGCATCGCCCTGCTCTCCGGGCTCTACCGGCGCGGCGCGGGGCTCTCCACCTTTATCTCGGCCGGAAACCGCGCCGACATCTCCGGCAACGACTTCCTCCAGTACTGGTACGAGGACCCGGACACCGACGTCGCCCTGCTGTACCTCGAATCGCTCGGCAACCCCCGTAAGTTCACCCGCCTCGCCCGGCGTACCGCAGCCGTGAAGCCGGTGGTCGTGGTCAAGGGCGCCCGGCACAGCGGCTCCACCCCGCCGGGCCACGCCGTGCCCATCAGCCGGATCCCGGACGCCACCGTCTCCGCGCTGATGCGGCAGGCGGGCGTGATCCGCGTCGACACGGTGACCGAGATGGTCGACGCGGGCCTGCTCCTCGCGGACCAGCCGCTCCCGGCGGGCGGCCGCGTCGCGATCCTCGGCAACTCCGAGTCCCTCGGGCTGCTCACGTACGACGCCTGCCTGGCCGAGGGGCTGCGCCCGCGTCCGCCGCGCGACCTCACCACCGCCGCAACCCCGCAGGACTTCCGGGACGCGCTGGCCGAGGCGCTGGCCGACGAGGGCTGCGACGCGGTGATCGTGACGGCGATCCCCTGGGTGGGCGAGGACGGAGAGGCGGAGCAGGGTGACGGCGAGGTGCTGGCCACCGCCCTGCACACGGCGGCCGCCGCGGGTCCGGCCAAGCCGGTGGCCGTCGTCCACGTGGAGATCGGCGGCCTCGCGGAGGCCCTGGCGGCGGCCACCAGCACGGTGGCCCAGCAGCGCCCGGCCCAGGCGCAGCCGTCCGGCCCGGCGCCGGGCCGCACCCCGGCCACGCCCGCCACAACGGCGCCTCCCGCCCCAACGACGCCTCCTGCCCCAACGACGCCTCCGGTGACGCCCGCGCCCCCCGGCGACACGGACGCCGCGCCCGAGGCGGCCGAATCCGGAGGGGCCCGCGCCGTCGGCCGGATCCCCGCCTACCCGGCCGCGGAGCGCGCCGTCCGGGCGCTCTCCGAAGCAGTGAAGTACGCCCAGTGGCGGCGCCAGGCGGCGGTTCCCGGCAAGGTGCCCGAGTTCCTCGACGACACCATCGACGAGCCGGGCGCGGCAGCCCGTATCGACGCGGCTCTCGGCAAGGACCCCGATCCGCGCGGCAGGCCCCTGTCGCCCGACGAGGCCCGCGAGCTGCTGGCCTGCTACGGCATCGCCGTCCGGCCGACGCTGCCGGCCCCCGACGCGGAGGCGGCCGTCGCCGCCGCCGGGCGGCTCGGCTACCCGGTCGCGCTGAAGACCACCGCACCCCATCTGCGCCACCGCGCCGACCTCGGCGGTGTCCGGCTGGACCTCGCCACCGAGTCCGCCGTGCGCCGTGCCTACGGCGAGCTGACAGAGCTGCTGGGCAAGCCCGCCGAGCTGAGGCCCGTGGTGCAGGCCATGGCGCCGCGCGGTGTCGACACCGTCGTACGGGCGACGATCGACCCGGCCGCGGGCGCCGTCCTCTCCTTCGGCCTGGCGGGCGCGCCGTCCGAGCTGCTCGGTGACACCGCCCACCGGCTGGTTCCGGCCACCGACCGGGACGCCGCCGAGCTGATCCGCTCGATCCGGGCCGCCCCGGTCCTCTTCGGCTGGCGCGGCTCGGCGCCCGTGGACACCGCGGCGCTGGAAGAACTCCTGCTCAGGGTCTCGCTGCTGGTCGACGACCACCCCGAGGTGGTCGCCGTGGCCCTGGAACCCGTGGTGGTCGCCACCCAGGGGCTGACGGTCCTCGGAGCGAGCGTCCGGCTGTCACCGCCCCCGGCCCGTACCGACCTCGGCCCCCGCCGGCTCTCCAACTACTGACCCGCGGGGCCCGCACCGCCCCCGGACTCCGTCCGGCACGGGGCGGGCAGGACGTCCCCGGCAGCCATCAGCCCCCCGTAGGATGGTCCGTATGGCTAAGACCGGTACGACGACCCAGGGGCTGCGCGCGGCGATCGAGCGCAGTGGCTACTACCCGGCCCTCGTGGCCGAGGCGGTGGAGGCCGCCGTGGGCGGTGAGCCGGTCGCTTCGTACCTGGTGCACCAGGAGACCACCTTCGACTCCAACGAGGTGCGCCGGCACGTCACCGTCCTGGTGCTGACGGATAACCGTTTCGTCGTCAGCCACACCGACGAGCAGAACGCCGACACCAGCTCCCCGACGCCCTACGCCACCACCTCCACCGAGTCGGTCAAGCTCGACCGGATCTCCTCCGTCGTGGTGAGCCGCGTGGTGGCCAACCCGGAGAAGTACGTGCCCGGCACGCTGCCCCGCGAGGTCGTCCTGACCATCGGCTGGGGCGCGGTCTCCCGGATCGACCTGGAGCCCGCCGCCTGCGGTGACCCCAACTGCGAGGCGGACCACGGCTACACCGGCAGCTCCACCGCCGACGACCTGAGCCTGCGGGTCAGCGAGGCCGGCGACGGCCCCGACACCGTGCGCCAGACCCTCGCCTTCGCCCAGGCGCTCTCCGAGGCCACGGCCGCGACCGCCGCGGCCGACCGCTGATGGCCCAGCCGGCCTGGCAGGACCCGGTACCACTGGGCATCGACACCGCCCCCGTGCCCGAGTACGGCAGCGGTTCGCTGGCCGATCTGCTGCCCACGCTCGTCGCGGGTCAGGGGGTGGCGGGTTTCACGCCCGCGATCGCGGAGCTCACGCCCGCCGACCGCAACTGCGTCTTCCTGATCGACGGACTCGGCTGGGAGCAGATCCGGTCCCATCCCGACGAGGCGCCCTTCCTGCACTCGCTGCTGCCCACCTCGCGCGGCGGCACGGGCCGCCCGATCACGGCCGGCTTCCCGGCGACCACCGCGACCTCGCTGGCCTCGGTCGGTACCGGCCTGCCCCCGGGCGAGCACGGCCTCACCGGGTACACCGTGCGCAATCCGGCGACCGGCGCGCTGATGAACCAACTGCGCTGGCGGCCCTGGTCGGAGCCGAAGGTCTGGCAGCCGCACCCCACCGTCTTCACCCTCGCCGACGCGGCCGGAGTGCGCACCGCCCAGGTCTCCGCGCCCGCCTTCGAACAGACCCCGCTCACCAAGGTCGCGCTCAGCGGCGGCTCGTTCCTCGGGCGGCTGACCGGCGAGGACCGGATGGACGTCGCGGCCGAGCGGCTGGCCGCCGGTGACCGTTCGCTCGTCTACACCTACTACAGCGAGGTCGACGGCATGGGGCACCGCTTCGGCGTCGACTCCGACGCCTGGCGCGGCCAGCTGATGCACGTCGACGGACTGGCCAGGCGGCTGGCGGAGCAGCTCCCGCCGCGCTCGGCGCTGTACATCACCGCCGACCACGGCATGATCGACATCCCGTTCGACGAGCAGTCCCGGATCGACTTCGACGAGGACTGGGAACTGCGCGCGGGCGTCGCGCTGCTCGGTGGCGAGGGCCGCGCCCGCCATGTGTACGCCGTCCCGGGCGCGGAGGCCGATGTGCTGGCCGTCTGGCGCGAGGTGCTCGGCGAGCAGTTCTGGGTGGCGAGCCGGGATGAGGCCATCGCGGCGGGCTGGTTCGGCCCCCGCGTCGACGAACGCGTCCTCGGCCGGATCGGTGACGTGGTCGCGGCGGCCCACGACGACGTGGTGATCACCGCCACCGACAACGAGCCCCACGAGTCCGCGATGGTGGGCATGCACGGCTCGATGACCCCCGTCGAGCAGCTCGTCCCGCTCCTCGAAGTACGCTCCTAGCCCAGGTCCCCGTACCCCTCCTGCCCGTCCCGAAAGGTGCTCGACCTCTCATGCCCGAGCTGGTTTTCTTCTCCGGAACCATGGACTGCGGGAAGAGCACACTCGCACTCCAGATCGGGCACAACCGTTCGGCGCGGGGCCTCCAGGGCGTGATCTTCACCCGGGACGACCGGGCGGGGGAGGGCAAACTCTCCTCCCGGCTGGGTCTGGTGACGGACGCGGTCGAGGCGGACGAGGGGATGGACCTGTACGCGTACGTGGTGGCCAGGCTCTCCAAGGGCGCCAGGGTCGACTACACGATCGTGGACGAGGCGCAGTTCCTGGCCCCGGACCAGATCGATCAGCTGGCCCGCGTCGTGGACGACCTGGAGATGGACGTCTTCGCCTTCGGGATCACCACGGACTTCCGTACGAAGCTGTTCCCCGGTTCGCAGCGGCTGATCGAGCTGGCTGACCGGGTCGAGCAGCTTCAGGTCGAGGCCCTGTGCTGGTGCGGGGCCCGTGCGACGCACAACGCCCGGACGATAGAGGGCGAGATGGTCGTCGAGGGTGCTCAGGTCGTGGTCGGTGATGTGAACCGCCAGGCGGGCGAGGTCGGTTACGAGGTCCTCTGCCGCCGCCACCACTCGCGCCGGGTGACCGCCGCGTCCGCTCGGGCGGGCGCGCTCTCGCCCGACGTCCTGCCGGTCTCGTCCGCCTGACACCGAGGGCGCCTTCCCGGGAGGCGATGGGCACTGATGGCCGAATTTCGGCCGGTTTCGCCGTGCTCGGCTACCGGGGTGATCCGGGGCGCAACGGTTCCGGAACTCGATGGCCGGAAACCGACTCTCCGCATCTCCCGTGGTGCCGAACTCCTGTTCTAGAGTCGCGGATTGTACGGGGGGGTGGCCGGGCCGGTGCCGGGGCGGCTGATGTGTGTCGGGGAGAGCTCTGCCCACCCTCATCACACACTGGGAGGGACCTTGCACGTCCGATTCGCGGTTCGCACCGCTCTGGCCGCCGCACTGCTGTCGGCAGCCGTCACCGCGACACCCTCGGCGTCGGCCGCCGACAACCACCTGGCGTCCCGGCAGCCGACCGGTGCTCCGGCCGCGGTCGCGGCCCAGACCCCGCCCGTGGCCGCCTGGCGGCTCGACGACCGCAACCGCTCCGAGCGGGCCGCCGCCTGGGCGGGGTCGTATGCGGGCCTGCCCGGCCCCGGCGTCCGGTTCGGGGACCAGGGGCCGGACGGCAACATGCCGGGCGCCGCGTACTTCGACGGGGGCGATTTCAGTTACGTGAACACGCAAGGCGCGGCCGTGGACACCACCCACGCCTTCACCGCCGGAGTATGGGTGCTCCCCGAGGAGACGGGCCGGGACATGATCGCCATCACCCAGTCCGGCATCACGAGCACCTCCAACTTCTCCCTCGGCACGACCACCGACGCAGCCGGGAATCCCGTCTGGAGCTTCACGCTGCCCTCGGCCGACGGCGAGAGCCGGGTCACCGGCGGCACCCCGCAGGCGGGCGAGTGGGCCTACCTCGCCGGGGCCTACGACCCCGCCACCGGCAAAGCGCGGCTCTACGTGGACGGCGCCCAAGTGGCCACGGCGGACGCGGCCGTGCCCGAGGACACCATCCTCTGGAACTTCGTGATGGGGCGGGACGGAGACGACCGGTCGAAGAGGTGGCAGGGCAGCCTCGCGGACGTCAGGCTGTGGGACTCCGTCGTCGCTCCGGCCGAACTCGCCGAGCTCGGCCGCCGCAAGCCGTGGCTCAGGGCCTACTGGCCGATGGAGAGCGCCGAGACCTGCTGCGACGGGCTGACGATCATTCCCGAAGTGGACCACCGTGCGGACTTCCTGCTCGGCGGCGACGCCCACATCACCACCGATGACGCGCTGGCCGGGACCGGCAGCGTCTCGCTGGACGGCGACGGCGACTATCTCGAAAGCAACATCCCGCCGCTCAACACGTCCAGGAGCTGGGCCGTCTCCGCGAAGGTCCGGCTGCACGGAACTCCCGACCGCGACATGGCCGTGCTCTCGCAGCTCGGCCGGCAGGCGGACGCCTTCACCCTCCGGTACCGCTCGGCCGACCGGACCTGGCAGGCCCTCCTCGCCCACGCCGACGAGCCGGACGCCACCACGACTCAGATCGGCGGCCCCGCGCCGGGCGGCACCCAGACCCTGCTGCTGCAGTACGACGCGAAGGCCGGCGACGTCCAGCTCTGGATCGACGGCACCCTCGCCGACAGCGCGCCGTACGCGGCGGCCGATGCCTGGGAGGCCGTGCAGTTCCTCCAGGCCGGCCGGGACTCGGCCGCCGACGGGGTCGGGGCCCACTACCTCGACGGTGACATCGACGAGGTGCGCACCTGGGCCGGGGCGCTGTCCGGCGAGGAGATCAACTCGCTCTGAGCCGGAGCCGGAGCCGGGGCCGCCGCCTCCGGAACGTGCAGGGCTGGGCCTACGGAACGAGCAGGCCCAGCCCGCCACACGTGCGCGCCTCGAAGGACTCGATGCGCAGGGCCTGTTCATCGGTGAGCACGTCGCACACCCAGTCCCAGTGCAGCGCCACCCGGTCACCGGGGCGGACGCCGTCGATCAGCGTCCGCCCGCCGGCCGCGAGGCGCACCGTCTCCTCCTGCCAGTCGCCGGCAGCCGTTCCGGTTCCGTCCCAGACCAGCGGACGGGACCGGACGGTCGCCACCTCGCTGCCGCCCGTGAGCACCACGCCCGTCCGGATGCGGCACCGGTCCAGGACGGACAACGCGGTCGGATTCCCGTCCGGCCGCAGCATCCGCGCCCACGGATACACCTCGAACACCTGAAAGCTGTGGTGGGCCAGGGCCCGCCCCGCCGCCTCCCGCCAGGTGCCGCCCAGCTGGCCGCGGAAACGGTCGGTCAGCCGCTCGACCAGGGCGGCCGGATCGGCCAGCTCCAGCAGCTCGTTGCCGATCCAGTAGGCCTCGACCACCCGCACATCGAGCGGGTCGGGGAGCCCGGCCGTCTCCGCGAGGAACTGCAGATAGCACCAGGCCCCCTCGAACTGCCGGGCCCGCCGCTCGATGCCGGCGGTCTCCTCCCGGCGCAGCAGCGCCGCCGCGTCGGCGGGGCCGCAGTAGCCGAGCTCGTTGGGCGGATAGGCGTATCGCGCGAACAACAGCGCGCCCTCAGCACTCACTCAGCAGATCCTCGCCCGTCGCTACGCACCCGGCCGGTCCCCGGCAGTCGTTCGCCGCGCACTCAGCAGATCCTCGGCAGCTGTTCACCGATCGGCAGCCCGATCACCCGGCTCCCGCCCAGGCCCGTCCGCGCGACCACCATCCCCGCGTGATCCGGTACGCAGCTGCCGATCGCACAAGCGGACCGGCCCAACGGGTGGGCCCGCATCGCGGCCAGCACCCGGTCCGCGTCCGCGGCCGGGACGATGGCGATCAGCTTGCCCTCGTTGGCCACCTGGAGCGGGTCGAGCCCGAGCAGACTGCACGCGTCCCGCACAGTGGGCGGCACCGGCAGCAGCCGCTCGACCAGCTCGATGCCCACCTCGGAGGCGCGGGCGATCTCGTTCAGCGAAGCGGAGACACCCCCGCGCGTCGGGTCCCGGAGCACATGGACGTCGCTGCCGGTGGCGAGCATCGCGGCGACCAGTCCGTGCAGCGCCGCGGTGTCGCTCTCGACGGTCGTACCGAACTCCAGGCCCTCGCGGCAGCTCATCACCGCCACCCCGTGCACCCCGATGTCGCCGCTGACGAGCACGGCGTCGCCGGGGCGGGCCCGGCGCGGGTTGATGTCGACACCGGCCGGCACCACACCGATCCCCGAGGTGTTGAGGTAGACGCCGTCACCGCTGGCGCGCTCCACGACCTTGGTGTCGCCGGTGACCAGGCGTACGCCGGCGTCCTGTGCCGCCCGGCCCACGGCCTGCGCGATCCGGCCGAGGACGCTCAGCTCCGTGCCCTCCGCGAGGATGAAGGCGGTCGACAGGAACAGCGGCGTCGCACCCGACATCGCCAGGTCGTTCACCGTCCCGTTCACCGCCAGGTCACCGATGGACCCGCCGGGGAAGAACATCGGCTTCACCACGAACGAGTCCGTCGAGAAGGCGAGCCGGGTGTCTCCGCCGACCGTCAGGACGGCCGAGTCACCGAGATCGGCGGCCGCCGCCGCCCCGTACGCGGGCAGGAACAGATGCTCGATCAGCTCGCCGGACATCGCGCCGCCGCCACCGTGGCCCATCACGACGTTCGGAACGTCCCGCAGCGGTACGGGGCAGGACCACCCCTCGAAGTCCAGCCCGGTCCGGACCGGCAGCGCGCCGGGTACACCGCTCACCATCGCGGTCAGGTCCTGCATCGCGTCAGTCACTTCGCATCGACCAGTTCCAGGCGGCGGTGGGTGTAGTACGCGGCGCAGGCGCCCTCGGAGGACACCATGGTCGCGCCGAGCGGGTTGCGCGGCGTGCACTCCTTGCCGAACGCCTCGCACAGGTGCGGCTTGATCAGGCCCTGGAGGACCTCGCCCGAGCGGCAGAGCGACGACTCGGCGGTCCGGATGCCCGTCACGTCGAACCGCTGCTCCGCGTCGAACTCGCGGTACTTCTCGGAGAGCCGCCAGCCGCTGCGGGGGATCGCCCCGATGCCGCGCCAGGTCCGGTCCGTCACCTCGAAGACGTCCGCGAGCATCTTCATGGCGGGCGCGTTGCCCTCGTCGCGCACGGCTCTGGGGTAGGCGTTCTCCACCTCGTGGCGGCCCGATTCGAGCTGCAGGACGGTCCGGCGGATGCCTTCGAGGATGTCCAGGGGCTCGAAGCCGGTGACCACGATCGGCACCTTGTACTTCTCTGCCAGCGGCGGGTATTCGGCCGTCCCCATCACACTGCACACATGACCGGCGGCCAGGAACGCCTGCACCCGGCAGCTCGGGGACTCCATGATCGCGGCCATCGCGGGCGGCACCAGGACGTGGGACACCAGCAACGAGAAGTTCCGCACCCCGAGCTGCTTGGCCTGGTACACCGTCATGGCGTTGGCGGGGGCGGTGGTCTCGAACCCGATCCCGAAGAAGACCACCTCACGGTCCGGGTTCTCGCGGGCCAGCTTCAGCGCGTCGAGGGGGGAGTACACCACCCGTACGTCACCGCCGGCGCTCTTGACGGAGAACAGGTCCTGGCTGCTGCCGGGCACCCGCAGCATGTCGCCGAACGAGCAGAAGATGACGCCGGGGCGGGCGGCGATCGACAGCGCCCGGTCGATGGTCTCCAGCGGGGTGACGCAGACGGGGCACCCCGGGCCGTGGATCATCTCCACCCCCTCGGGCAGGAGCTGGTCGATCCCGTGCCGGATGATCGAGTGGGTCTGGCCGCCGCAGACCTCCATCATCGCCCATTCGCGGGTGGTCGCCGCGTGGATCTCGTCGACCAGCTTCTTCGCGAGATCGGGGTCGCTGAACTCTTCGAGGTACTTCACCGGCCGGCTCCTTCGGGTGATGTGCGCTGCTGCGCCGCGAGTTCGAAGCCGTCCCCGAACTCCTCGGCGAGGATGCCCAGGCGTTCGAAGTTGGCCAGGGTGTCCTGGGCGGAGGCCTCGTCGAGGCGCTGAATGGCGAATCCGACGTGCACGATGACGTATTCACCGACGGTCACATCGGGGATGTACTGGAGGCACACCTCCTTGCGGACCCCGCCGAAGTCGACCTCCGCCATCACGGTGCCGTCGACTTCCGCGGTACTGAGGACACGCCCCGGAACAGCCAGACACATGGTTCCTCTTCTCTGTGGATCCCTCGGGGTACGGGAGGTGCGAGGCGGTCAGCCCGCCGCGGCGATCATGAGCTGGCCCAGTGCGATCCCGCCGTCGTTCGGGGGCAGCAGCCTCGGCCGCAGTACGGTGAATCCCCGCTCCGCCAGGCCCTGTTGCGCCGCTTCGAGCAGTACGGCGTTCTGGAAGACCCCGCCGCCCAGGGCCACGGTGCCCAGACCGGTGCGCGTACGGCAGAGGTCCGCGAGCTCGGTGATCAGCGCGGCGACGGACGCGTGGAAGCGCGCGGCGATCAGCCCGGTGGGGACGCCCGCCCGTACGTCGGACACCACGGCCCGCACGACCGGGCCCGGATCCGCGATCGCGGGCTCCTCGCCCGCCCCGGGCCGGATCGCGAAGCGGTAGCCGCCCTCGGGAGCCGCGGGGAGTCCGTGTGCGCCGCGCGCCGCCCCCTCCAGCTCCATGGCGGCCTGCGCCTCGTACGCCACCTCGTGCCGGAGGCCGGCCAGCGACGCGACGGCGTCGAAGAGCCGGCCCATGCCCGACGTGGGCACGCAGCCGAACCCGGTGGCGAACTGATGCGCCAGTACCTCGCGTTCGGCGGCCGGGCACGCCGCGACCGGGGGCAGGTCCGCGTCCCAGGGGACACCGGCCGCGTGCAGGTGGGCGAGAGCCATCCGGTACGGGCGCAGCACACTCGCGTCGCCCCCGGCCAGCGGTACGTAAGCCAGGTGGGCGGCCCTGCGGAAGGACGCGTAGTCCGCCACCAGGACCTCGCCGCCCCAGGCCGCCCCGTCGTCGCCGTGGCCGGTGCCGTCGAAGGCGATGCCGATCACGCGCTCGCCCGCGCCCAGACCGTGCTCGGCCATCACGGAGGCGATGTGCGCGTGGTGGTGCTGGACCGTGCGCACCGGCCGCCCGGCCGCGTGCGCACGGGCCCACCCGGCGGAGTGGTAACCGGGGTGACGGTCGGCCACCAGCCGGACGGGCGCCACCCCGGTGAGGTCCTCCAGGTGCTTCTCCGTCCTGGTCAGCGCCTCCACCGTGGACAGGTCGTCCATGTCACCGATGTGCTGGCTCAGCCAGGCGTAACGGCCCTCGCCCAGCGCGCAGGTGTTCTTGAGATCGGCGCCCACGGCGAGCGTCGGCTCCACGTCGAAGGGCAGCGCGATGGGCAGCGGGGCGTATCCGCGCGACCGGCGGACCGGCAGCTCGGCACCGGCCACCCAGCGGCTGACCGAGTCGTCGCACGGCACCTGGATGCGCCGGTCGTGCCGCAGCCAGCCGTCGACCAGCGGCGCCAGCGTGGTCAGCGCGTCCGCGTCGTCGGTGACGATCGGCTCGCCCGACAGGTTGGCCGACGTCATCACCAGCGCGTCCGGGCCGGGCCGGTCGTCACCGATGCCGAGGAGCAGCACGTGCAGGGGCGTGTACGGAAGCAGCAGCCCGAGGTCGGGGCTCCCGGGCGCCACCGCGGGGGACACACCGGGCCTGCCCGCATCCAGTTGGGGGAGCAGGACGACGGGCCGGCGGCCACCGGTCAGGAGCTCCTCGTCCCCGGCCGTCACGGTCACCAGCTCCCGGGCCACGTCGAGCCCGGCCACCATGACGGCGAACGGCTTGCCGCCGCGCCGCTTGCGCCGGCGCAGCTCGGCCACGGCCGCGTCGTCGCGCGCGTCGCACACCAGGTGGTAGCCGCCGAGCCCCTTGACCGCGATGATCCCGCCGTCGGCGAGCAGCTCCCGGGCGGCCCGCAGCGCGTCCTCGTCGCGGCAGCGGGACACCCCGTCGCCGCCGACCAGTTCGAGCCGGGGCCCGCAGTCGGGGCACGCGATCGGCTGGGCGTGGAAGCGCCGGTCACCCGGGTCCTCGTACTCCGCCCGGCAGGCCCCGCACATCTCGAAGTCCGCCATCGTGGTGGCGGCCCGGTCGTACGGGAGGCCGGTGACGATGGTGAACCGGGGGCCGCAGTGCGTACAGGTGATGAAGGGGTGGCGGTAGCGCCTGTTCGCCGGGTCGGCCAGCTCGTCGAGGCAGTCCCGGCAGGTCGCGGTGTCCGGTGAGACGAGCGTCCTGGAGCGGCCGCCCCCGCCGGACTCCACGATGGTGAAGCCCGTACCGCCGCGGACCGGCTGTTCGCTGGTGCGCACGTCCACGACGACCGCGAGCGGCGGGGCGTCGCTACGGAGCCGGCGGCCGAACTCCTCCACCGCGTCCGCGTCGCCCTCGACCTCGGCGAGCACCCCGTCGCCGGTGTTCGTCACCGTGCCCGTGAGCATCAGCTCGGACGCGGTGACGTAGACGAACGGCCGGAAGCCGACCCCCTGCACGACCCCGCACACCTCGAACCTGCGCCGGATCCGCTCCGCCCGGCCCCGGCCCATCATCTCCAGACCCGACAGTGCCTCGCGGGCCTTCGCCCGGTCGATCAGCTCGACGGCGAAGCCCATGTGGAGAAGCACCCAGTCGTCGCAACCGGGTGCCTCGTCCAGCATGCCGATGTTGACGCGGCGCCTGGCGCCCTCGACATCGACCAGAGCCAGTTGGCCCGCATACCCGTCGACGATCTCCACGACGCGACCAGGAATGCCCAGGCACATGATCAGGATCTCCGGGGTTCGGCGCCTTTCACGGACGCGGTCGGTACGGGTGGCCGGTCCGGCACGAGCTGCCGGACCAGGGTGTGCACGGTCTGGACGGCCTCGGGCAGCGCGTTCTCGACGGCCTTACTGAGCCCGATGCCCTCCTCGACTCCGGCGGGTGTGCAGCCGACGAGGTAAGTGAGCGGAAGAGTACCGCCCAATTGATCCAGGTTTGCGAGGACAGCGACCGGATTCATCCCATGGGCGTCGAATTCACCCGTACCGAGGTCCTCCGCGCCGATACGCAGCACGGTCAGCTCCCCGGGCGCGCCGCCACCCGGGTACGCGTCGACCAGCACCAGCGCGTCGTACCCGTCCAGCAGGTCGTACGCGAGGTGCATGCCCCGGATGCCGTAGTCCACCACCCGTACCTCCGGCGGCAGTCCGCCGTCGGAGGCCAGCCGGCGGACCGCCTCGGGGCCGAAGCCGTCGTCACCGAGGAACAGATTGCCGATGCCGGCCACCAGTACCCGCGTGGCCGTGCCCGGTTCGCTCGTCGTCGTCATCGGCGCCGGCGACTCACATCGACCGGATGCGCAGATAGCGGCGGACGTCGGGGATCGACTTGATGCCGACGCCCACGGCGACCAGTGCCACGGCCGCCGCCAGGCCGGCGGTGATGATGCCCAGGGTCTTCATGATCGGTTCTCCTCTCGGTGCCGCGCCGTCTCCTCGACGGTCAGCGGTGTGAGCTCGTCGGGTGCGAAGTAGAAGTAGCGGCCGTACCAGTCGTGCAGGTCGGAGGCCGGGTCGTCGAGGAGGACCAGGGCGACGTGCGTACCGCCGTCCACGTCCGAGAGCACCGCGGTCACCCGGGCCACCTGGCCGGCGAAGAACAGGTCCTGCGCGTCGGCCCGCCGGGACGGATGGACGCGGACCAGGCTGCCCTTGGCCACCCGGACCCCGTCGATCACCACCGCGTCGCTCCCCGGCCGTACCGAGGCATCGGCCGCCGGGTCCCACCACGGGGCGCCGGAGGTGTCGAAGGCGGAAGGCTCCACCTCCCGCCCGCCGACCGAGGGCCCCACGTCGGCCACCGGCCCCGCACCGGCCACGAACCCCACGTCCCCCGCGGGCTCCGCGAGAGCGGCGGGCTGCGGAAGGTGCGGGTCGCGCAGCAGCCCGTGCAGCTCCTGGAGCCCGGCGGGCGACATGGAGTCGCACCGGTCGATGATCTCCCGGGCCCGCGGGTCGGTGGCCCGCGCCTCCGCCTTCTCCGCCTCCGTCATGGTCATCACCCGGAGGGTCAGAATCTCGTCGATCTCGGTCGAGTCGAACAGGGCGCCGGGACTCTGCTCGGCGACCTCCGGGTAGTCGTACAGGATGATCGGCGCACCGAGCAGGACGTCCGTCGTCCCCTTCGGACCGGCGAGCACCGGCCAGCATCTGTTCTGCCGGCAGCGCCCCGCCGCGGCCGCCGCCCCGGCGGGCGGTTCGAGCAGCGAGACGAACTCCGCGTCGTGCGCCCGCAGCAGCAGATGCGCGCCGATCAGCGAGGCCCGGATCGCGGCGTCCTTGGTGGCCGCCGGCTCCGGGTGCTCGTTGCGCACCGCCACCGAGAGGCGGGTGTACCCGTCGTCCACGACGCTGTCCGTGCGGATACCCACCGTCAGCGGCAGCCGCCGCCGCACGATCCGGCCCACCACGGCGCCCCGCGCGTCGGTGAGCGGCTCGCTGTGCTCACCGCCGGGGACCGCGTGGACGGTGTCCACCGCCTCGCCCAGCGGCAGCGCGGCCAGCACGACCTCCCGCTCGACCGCCTCGTCCCAGGACAGCACCTCGGCCCCGTCGACGGTCAGCCGGTCGACCGGTTGCTCCGCCCCGTCCGCGTCCGGCGCCCACACCTCGCGGACCTGGAGCTGGAGGAAGCGCAGGTGCACGGTGACCGCGGCCGGCCCGTCGTGCGGTGCCAGCAGGACCTGCGTCGCCATCCCCGGCTGCTCACCGAAGCTCGCCGCCTCCGCGTTCGGCGGGCCGAGGACCCCGAACTGCCAGCGCGAGCGGTTCTTGTTCGAGCTCGCCCGGTACGGGTAGAGCAGATATCCCTCGTACAGGACGGCGTCCGCGATCGAACGCACCTGGTCGAGACTCATCGCGGGACCACCTCGTCGTGACGTGCCGGTTCAACGCCCACAGGGCCCACCTCGTCGTGCCCGGCCAGGAGGGCCTGGACCGTCTCGTCCCAGCTGATCAGCCCGCGCCGGGCCCGGAAGTCCGCGAAGCGCGCCAGCACCTCGTGGTCCAGCCTGATCCACCCGGTGTTCGGGAAGTGCGCCGCCACCATGCGCCGCCACACCTCGACCGGCATGGCGTACCGGGCCTCGCAGTCCCACGGCACCTGCTCGACCCCGAAGCCCTTGCTGCCCCGGGTGAAGACCGTGCCGGAGAACATCAGGGCGAGCGGGACCGAACCCTCACCGAGGGCGTGCAGATAGCGGGAGCCGATCACGTCGAAGTCGTAGGTGCAGGGCAGCGCGAGATCGACCTCCGTCGCCCCGCTGAACCCCTGCACCGTGGTGTCGCAGCTCATCCACTGGAACGGCTTCAGGGTGTCCGTCCAGCGCTCCCGGCCACCGAACAGGGCGTGCAGACCGCTCTGTTCGGCATCGTCGTAGTGGCGCCGTTGCGGCTCGATCCGGACCTGGCAGTGCAGCGCGACGGCGTGGATGCGCCGGCCCGTCCGCTCCTCGATCCGCAGCCTCGCCGTCAGCTGCGGCGAGGCCGCGTACGGCTCGGCGAAGATGTCGAGTACGGAGAACGCGAAGTCGTTCACGGCGCCCCGACCCCCTCGGCGGGACGGCTGCGGTCCGCCACCCGGGCGAAGAAGGCGTCCATCGCGGTGCGCGCCTCCGAGCCGCCGTCGAAGCCGCGCCACAGCGTGCGCAACTGCCCCACCAGCTCGTAGCAGGCGTCGATCGGCACCAGATGGCACGATCCGCCGCTGTCCGCCGTACGCCTGATCAGCAGCGCCTCGACATCGGGACGCAGACCGGCCAGCACCGGGCTCGCCTCGACCACCGCCTCCCAGGCGTCCAGCGGCAGTTCCGACTCGGTGGCCCCGGCCGGGCCCGGATAGAACGCGACCATCCGGTCCTGCACGGAGTTGCGGAACAGGAAGGCGAGCCCGACCGGGATCTGCAGCTCGTCCCAGGCCCGCCCGTCCACGGTCAGCCCGGCGAAGTGCAGATAGCGCTCGGGCACCGCCCGGTAGCGCAACCGCGCCCCCTCGTCGGTGAACAACAGGTAGCAGGCCCGGCAGCCGCACATCAGAGCGCGGCTGTCGAGGTTCACCACATGGGGATGCTCTTCCCCGATCGGCTCCGCGCACATCTCGCAGCGCTCCCCGGCGGCCGGCGGCGGCCGGTCCCGGCTCAGGCGCAGCAGCGTGGACGCCGGGGAGGCGGAACGGCCGGCCGCGATCACGGCGCCACCGTCACGGGCACCGAGACGGAGACCTCGCCGCCCTCCGCGAGCAGCGGCAACGGGGCCAGATGGACACCGTCCTCGTCGAGGCAGACACCCGCCCGCCGCACGTCGTAGTGCGCCCGGCAGCCGCCGCAGCGCAGGATCGCGTCCCCCGAGCCACCACCCAGCCGCCGCGCCAGCGCCGCACCCTCGAACGGCCGCTCGCAACGCGCGCACCGGTCCTCGAAGGCGAAGAGGTCCGTACCCACCCGGCAGGCCACCACCGGCATCCGGCCGACCTCGACCCGGGCCACCGCGCCGGACTCCAGCGCGGACAGCTCCGGGACGACCTCCCAGGACGCGCCGTCCCCGGCGACCGCCCCGGCGTCCGTGTGCAGCCTGGCGAACAGCGAGTCCACCGGCACCAGCGGCCCCGCCGCCCCGGACTCCTCCGCCGCCGTCTCGACCTCGATCGAGGTGATCTCCGGAGCCGCCGCCTCCACCGCGCCCTGCACGGCCAGCTTGAGCGTGACGGAGGACGACGGGCAGCCGTCGCAACTGCCCAGCAGCCGGAGCCGGACGGTGCCCTCCTCGGTGACGGCGAGCAGTTCGACATCGCCGCCGTGCGACCCGAGATACGGCCGCACACTCTCCAGCGCCTGCTCGACCCGGGTCTCCACGCCGTACGGGTGCAGCCCGTGCACCAGCAGGACACTGGCCACCAGATCGTCACCGGCCAGCGCGGCCAGCACGTCGTCGTCCAGCCGCCCCTGCTCGTGCACGAGGTCGAGCAGCCGCTCAAGACCCGCGCCGTAGAAGTCGACGACCAGCCGGACCAGTTCCTCGCTGCGCTCGCGGGCGATCGCGCCGCCCGAGCCGCTGGCGGCGATCAGGGTGTCGATGCGGTCACCGGTGGCCCGCCAGTCGGGCTCCGGCGGGAGGTCCTCCCGCGCCATCACTCGCTGCCCGCGGACTGGGTGGGGGAGTGCAGGAGTTCCAGCTTCTTGCCCTCGCCGAGATACATGTGCACGCCGCACGGCAGACAGGGGTCGAAACTGCGCACCGTGCGCATGATGTCGATGCCCTTGAAGTTCTCCCGGTCGTTCTCCTCGAAGATCGGCTGCCCCTGCACGGCGTCCTCGTACGGGCCCGGCGTGCCGTAAGTGTCGCGAGGGCTCGCGTTCCACGGGGTCGGCGGGTACGGGTGGTAGTTGGCGATCTTGCCGTCCCGGATCACCATGTGGTGCGAGAGCACTCCGCGCACCGCCTCGGTGAACCCGCAGCCCACACCCTCCTCCGGGACTTCGAACTTCTCCCAGGTCTTGGTGTTCCCGGACCTGATCTCCGCGAGCGCCTTCTCCGCGAAGTGCAGCGCGCAGGCGGCGGCGTACGCCTGGAAGTAGCTGCGCGCCCGGTTGCGCTCGATGGTGTTGCTCCACTTCGGGACGTGCCACTCCAGCTCCACCGGGCCCTTGAGCGCGGTCTTGGGGAGGTTGATCTTGACGCTGTGACCGGTGGCCTGGATGTAGCCGATGTCGACCAGTCCGGCCAGCGCGGTCGTCCAGAGCCGCGCGAGCGGCCCGCCGCCCGTGTCGAGCGCCAGGTAGTCCTTGCCGTCGAACCACCGGGGCGACATGACCCAGCTGTACTTGTCGTCCAGGTCCCGCTTCTGGGGCTGCGGGTTGGTGTGCTGGTTCCACGGGTGGCGCCGGTCGACCGGATTGCCGAGCGGGTCGTGGGACACGAACGTCTCCTGCTCGTCCCAGTCGTTGTAGTACGAGGAGCCGAGCAGGATCCGGATGCCGAGGTTGATCTTCACCAGGTCGGTGGTGACCAGCTTGCCGTCCACGACGATGCCGGGGGTGACGTACATCTTCCGGCCCCAGTCGGTCATGTCCTTGTACTCGAAGTTGCAGTGCTCCGGGTCCTGGAACGAGCCCCAGCAGCCCAGCAGGATGCGCCGGTTGCCGACCTGCTCGTACCCCGGCAGCGCCTCGTAGAAGAAGTCGAAGAGGTCGTCGTGCATCGGCACGACCTTCTTCATGAACTCGACGTAGCGCTGGAGCCGGGTGATGTAGTCCGTCATCAGCTGGATGGTCGCCACGGTGCCGACGCCGCCCGGATACAGGGTGGAGGGGTGGACGTGCCGCCCCTCCATCAGGCAGAACATCTCCCGGGTCATCCGGCTGACCTGGAGCGCCTCGCGGTAGAACTCGCCGGTGAACGGGTTGAGCGACCGCATGATGTCGCCGATGGTCTTGTACCCGTGGGCCTCGGCGTGCGGGGACTCGGTGCGGTTGGCCTGCTCCAGCACCCCGGGGTTGGTCTCCGCGACCATCTTCTCGCAGTAGTCGACCCCGACCAGGTTCTCCTGGAAGATGTTGTGGTCGAACATGTACTCCGCGGCCTCGCCGAGATTCACGATCCATTCACCGAGGTGCGGCGGCTTCACCCCGTACGCCATGTTCTGCGCGTAACAGGAACACGTGGCGTGGTTGTCACCGCAGATTCCGCAGATGCGGCTCGTGATGAAGTGCGCGTCCCTCGGGTCCTTTCCCTTCATGAAGACCGAATAGCCGCGGAAGATGGAGCTGGTGCTGTGGCACTCGGCCACCACCTTCTGCTTGAAGTCGATCTTCGTGTAGATGCCCAGGCTGCCGACGATCCGGGTGATGGGGTCCCACGCCATTTCGACCAGGTCGTTCTTTCCCTGGCCTCCCCGGGCACCCTTGGCTTGCGTCGCGGTCATGTGCGCCGCCTCATCTTTCTTTTTGTTGCGGTGATTTACGCGGTCACTTACCAGGTGCGTGTGGCGCCGGTCGTGAGTTCCCTGCCGGGCTTACGCCATTTCGGTTCGCGGTCCAGGGTGTGGGTGGTGATGTGGCGCAGCCGCCGCATCGTCGACCCGTACGGCCCGACCGCGTTGGTCGAGAGCTTTCCGCCCGGGGGCTCGTCCATGAACGGCATGAACTTGTCCGGGAACCCCGGCATGGTGCAGCCGATGCAGATGCCTCCGACGTTGGGGCAGCCGCCGATGCCGTTCATCCAGCCGCGCTTGGGCACGTTGCACTTGACCGTGGGGCCCCAGCAGCCCAGCTTGACGATGCACTTGGGCGAGCCGTACTCCGTCGCGAAGTCGGCCTGCTCGTAGTACCCGGCCCGGTCACAGCCCTCGTGCACCGTCGAACCGAACAGCCACGTCGGCCGCAGCGCGTCGTCCAGCGGGATCATCGGCGCCTGCTCCGTCGCCATGTAGAGCAAGTAGGTGAGCGTCTCCGACAGGTTGTCCGGCTGGATCGGGCACCCGGGGACGCACACGATCGGGATGCCGGCCTTGGACTTCCAGTCCCAGCCCAGGTAGTCGGGCACGCCCATCGCACCGGTCGGGTTGCCCGCCATGGCGTGGATGCCGCCGTACGTCGCACAGGTGCCGACCGCGACGACCGCGGTGGCCTTCGGGGTCAGCCGGTCGAGCCACTCGCTGGTGGTCATCGGCTGACCGGTGGCGGGGTCGTTGCCGAATCCGCACCAGTACCCCTCGTCGTGCAACTGCTCGTTCGGAATGGATCCCTCGACGACCAGGACGAACGGTTCGAGTTCCCCCCGGTCGGCCTTGAAGAACCATTCGAGGAAGTCATCGGCACCGCCGTTGGGACCGCACTCGAAATCGATGAGCGGCCAGTGGACGGCGATCTTCGGAAGTCCGGGCAGGGCGCCGAGCGCGATCTCCTCGATGCTCGGCTGAGTGGCCGCTGTCAGCGAAACGGAATCGCCGTCACAGCTCAGTCCCGCGTTGATCCACAGAACGTGGATCAGGGTGTCCTCCGCTTTTACCGCTTCCTCTGTCGGCATGGAAGTGCCGCCTTTCAGGATGATGGCCCACCGGGCCATCGGCCCCCACGGATGGGTACGCGCACATTGCTACCATCACGCCCCGATTCGGGTGGACCGGCAACACGGGGAATTCGCGGGCCGCCCATTCCCGGGGGCCGAATGACCGCAGGGTGGTGGACCGGTCGGGTGATCCGGCCGGGCACCGGTCCGGTCGGGCACGGACGGGGCCCGCCGCCGCCCTACGGTCGGAGCCACCCCAGGAAGGACGAGGCACCGGTGCACGAGCTGGCCATCACGCAGAGCGTCGTCGACTCGGTGTGCGAGCGCGCCGAGGGGCGCCCGGTCCGCACGGTCCGGGTCCGCGTCGGCGTCCTCACCGCCGTGGTGCCGGACTCGATGCGCTTCTGCTTCGGCCTGGTCACCGAGGGAACGGCCGCGGAGGGCGCCGAGCTGGAGATCGAGCAGCCGCCCGGAGCCGGCCGCTGCCGTACCTGCGCTGTCGAATTCACCCTGACCGACCTGATTCTGCTGTGTCCCTGCGGCAGCGCGGATGTGGAGATCACATCGGGACAGGAACTGCAGATCGTCTCCATGAGAGTGGGCTGAACCATGTGTGGCACCTGCGGTTGTTCCGAGGAGTCCGGCGGGACCCGGATCACGATGCTGCGCGAGGACGACGGAGCGGATCACGGCCATCCGCACCCGCACCCGCACGGACATCCGCACCCGCACGCTGGCCTTCGGCCGGACGGCGCCGTCGAGACCGTCACCATCGAGCAGCGGGTGCTCGCCAAGAACGACCTCCTCGCGGAGCGCAACCGGACGTGGATGACGGAGCGCGGCGTCGTGGCCGTGAACATGATGAGCTCACCCGGTGCCGGCAAGACCACCCTGCTCGAACGCACCATCACCGATCTCGCCGGCCGCCGCCCGGTGGCCGTCATCGAGGGCGATCAGGAGACCCGGCTCGACGCCGACCGGATCGGCCGCACCGGCTGCGCCGTGGTGCAGGTGAACACCGGGGCCGGCTGCCACCTGGACGCGGAGATGATGTGGGACGCGCTGACCGCGCTGTCCCCGGCCGAGGGCTCACTGCTCATGGTGGAGAACGTCGGGAACCTCGTCTGTCCCGCCCTGTTCGACCTGGGCGAGCGCGCCAAGGCCGTGATCATCTCGGTCACCGAGGGCACGGACAAGCCGCTGAAGTACCCGTACATGTTCGCCGCCGCCGACCTGATCCTGATCAACAAGGCCGATCTGCTGCCCTACGTCGACTTCGACGTCGAGCAGTGCACGCGGCACGCGCGCTCGGTCAACCCGGACGTGCGCGTGCTGACGGTCTCCGCGACCACCGGCGAGGGCCTGAGCCACTGGTACGACTGGCTCGCGGCGCAGCGGTAGCGCCTGCTGTCCGGGAACGCGGGGGGCCGGCGCGGCCGCCGGCCTCTCCGCCTCCGCCTCAGCGCTTCGCGGACCGCACGATCGTGAACGCCGCACCCTCGGGATCGGCGACCGTCGCGACCCTGCCGGAGGCGCCCTCCCTGGGTGCCTGGAGGATGTGCCCGCCGAGCTCCACCACCTGCTGCGCGGCCTCGTCCGTGTCGGCGACCTCGAAGTACGTCATCCAGTGCGGGCCGCGGTCCCTCGGCAGGCCGTGGCCGACCCCGTGCAGCGACGCCACCGGGCGGCCGTTCAGGTGCAGGGTCTGGTAGTCGAAGTCGGCCGAGACCACGGCCTCCGTCTCGTAGCCGAAGACCGCCTGGTAGAACTTGGCGACCGTCGCCGTCTCCCGGGTCACCAGCTCGTTCCAGACCGGCATTCCGGGTGCTCCGGCCGGCGAGGTGCCGATGTGCCGGGCGGCCTGCCAGATCCCGAAGACGGCTCCTCCCGGGTCGGAGGCGATGGCCATCCGGCCCGCCTCGCCCGCGTCCAGCGGCCCGACACCCACCGTGCCGCCGCAGGCACGGATCGCCTCCGCCGTGAGATCGGCGTCGTCGGTGGCCAGGTAGGTCGTCCACGCGATCGGCAGGTGCCGGTCGGGAGAGAGCTGCCCGATGCCGGCCACCTCCTCGCCGTCGATCAGCGCCCGGACGTACGGGCCCAGCTGCTCCGGGCCCGGTCCGAACTCCCAGCCGAACAGTTCGGCGTAGAAGTTCTGGGTCGTGTCCAGGCCGTGCACGATCAGGCTCACCCAGCAAGGTGTTCCGGGTGTACGCCGCGCGGCAGCCTCGGTCATCGTCACTATCTCCTCGGACCATCGTGGTGGCCGTACGGGGGAACGGGGCCTGCGCGCCGTCGTGCGGTACGGGATGTGTACGCCCCGTGCAGATGCTTGCACCACCCGGCGCTCGATGCGCCCCGGCCGCGCCGCACTTTCCGTGATCTCGACGGACGAGGTTCCGCTTTGTGCCGGTACGACCATTTCGTCTTTGTTACGGGCTGGCAGGCCACTGCGCGAGGATGGCTCCCATGAAGCCCATCATCTCTGCATCCGAATGTGTGAGCGAGTCGGCGGGGCCTCGGCCGCCGGTGCTCCTGGACGTACGTTGGCAACTGGGCGGTCCGCCCGGCCGGCCCGACTACGAGGCCGGGCACATCCCCGGGGCGGTCTACGTCGATCTGGACAGCGAACTCGCCGGCCCGGCGGGCAGCGGGGGCCGCCACCCGCTTCCGGAGCCGGCGCAATTCGGCGCCGTGATGCGCCGCGCCGGGGTCGGCCGGGACAGTTCGGTGATCGTGTACGACGGCGGCCAGGGCTGGGCGGCGGCCCGCGCCTGGTGGCTGCTGCGCTGGACGGGGCACCGGGACGTCCGGGTGCTGGACGGCGGTCTCGCAGCCTGGACCGGCGAGCTGTCCAAGGAGACCCCGGCCCCAGCCGAGGGCGATTTCGTGCCGGAGCCGGGGGCGCTGCCGCTGCTGGACGCGGACGGCGCGGCGGCCCTGGCGAGCTCCGGCCTGCTGCTCGACGCGCGGGCCGCCGAGCGCTACCGGGGCGATGTGGAGCCGATCGACCGGGTGGGCGGGCACATCCCCGGCGCGGTCTCGGCCCCCACGGTGGAGAACGTCGGGGCGGACGGGCGCTTCCTGTCCGCGCAGACGCTGGCCGCACGCTTCACCGGGCTCGGTGCCGACGGGGACGCCGTGGACGTCGGTGTCTACTGCGGCTCGGGCGTCTCGGGCGCGCACGAGGTGCTGGCCCTGGAGGTCGCCGGGTTCACCGCTGCTCTCTACGCGGGCTCCTGGTCGCAGTGGTCGGCCGACGAGATCCGGCCGGTCGCCACGGGCCCCGAGCCCCGGTAACGGGACGGCGGGCCGTAACCGGGAGGCGGGGTTCCGCCCACGCAGCGTGAAGGGGCCCGTACGCAAGCGCGTACGGGCCCCCGTCATGCGGCGGTCACCCCGGTCAGTCCTGCTTCTTGCGGCGCGTGCCGAAGACGATCTCGTCCCAGCTCGGCACCGCGGCCCGGCGGCCCGGCCGGACGCCGTCCGCCTCGGCCTGCCGGTCGGTCGTGCCGGTCAGCCGGTCGCGGTGACCGGCCACCGCGCGGGGCATCAGCACATCCGCGTAGGCGGAACCGGCGCCCGCGGAGGCGGCCGGCGGCTCCTCGGCCTCCGGCTCCTGTGCGGCCGGCTCGATCGCCGGCGGCTCGGGCGGTGCGGGGCGCTCCGGTACGACCATGTCGCCCCGGAAGCTGGGCACGGCCTCCAGGAGGCTCGTGAGCGAATCGCGTTCGCTCGCGGTGACCCCGCCGATGCGCTCCTCCGGCTCGGGCGGCGGAGGCGGCGCGGGGCGCTCGATCTGGCGGTCCAGGGCGCGGTCCAGCGGCCGGTCGCGCGGCAGCCGGGCGATCCGCGGGACGAACGGGAAACTCGGTTCGGGCGCGGCGACGTCGTCGGTCTCGCCGATCAGCGAGCGCGCCTCGTCGTCCACCGCCTGAACGAGCCGGCGCGGGGCGTCGTACGTCCAGCTCGCGGAGTGCGGCTCACCGGCGACCCGGTACACCAGGAGGACCTCCCAGGTGCCGTCGTCGCGGCGCCAGGAGTCCCACTGCACGGTCTCCTTGTCGGCGCCGCGCAGCAGGAGGCGCTCCTGCACCGCCTCGCCGAGCTGGGGTCCGGTGTTCTCGCCGGGGCGGCGCACCGGCGTCTTCCGGGCGCGCTCGGCCATGAAGGCGCGCTCCGCGAGTACGGGGCCCTCGAAGCGGCGGACGCGGTCGACCGGGATCCCGGCGAACTGGGCGACTTCCTCCGCCGACGCGCCGGCCCTTATCCGGGCCTGGATGTCGCGGGGACGGAGGTGGCTCTCCACCTCGATCTCGATCTGGCCGAGCCGTGCGCGGTCGTTGCGCACGGCGGCTCGCAGCCGCTCGTCGATCGGGAGGGTGTACTCCGTGCTGTCTGCAGCCTTGAGCACCAGTCGTGTGCCGTCGTTGGAGACGGCCACGACACGCAGTTCGGGCATGGGGACCTCCCGGGTGGTGCCTGCCGACGTCACGTGCGTCGCTGCTTCCGCTAGTCGAGTGTGACCTGCCCGGGTGCAGCCTGCCACAACATTGCCGTGTTGCCCGGCGTGTCGGGCGTGAGCCCTTGATCGCCGGTATGGCACGGTGACCTCTTGCACAACACAAAGTATCAGTTGGTCACTCTGTGCAGCCGGCCCCCGTGCGATGCCGCGGCGCCGCCGGATCGAGTGCCTCCTTCGGCCCCCTCCCGAAGGTTCCGGACTTCCACGCGGGAGTCCGGCCCCAGGGCTCGCCACAGTACTCCATTCGGGCCATGTGGGTGGACCGCCGCGCCGCTGAAGTTCTCGCGAGGTACGGGAGTTGAGCCGCCCCGTTGGAGGCGGGATGTCCCTCTCGCGTGTCCTGCTTCACAGAATCACCGTAAACGGAACTATCGGCTTCGCTCAAATGTCCCTTCTGTTGCATGGTGGGAGCGATGTCAATCAAGGGCTGGAAATGGTGCAGAAGCCGGAAAGTGACATAGAACCCAGAGAAAGGCGGATCGATCTCAGCCTGCCCCAGGTCGCGGGCAGTGCCGTCGCGGCGGTCGCGGCGGCGGTGGCGGCCTCACAACTGGGCGTGTACGGAACGATTCTCGGCGCCGGAGTGATGAGCATCGTGGCCACCTGCGGGGGCTCGGTCTTCCAGCACTTCTTCCGTCGTACGGGTGAGCAGATCCGCGAGGTCACGGTCCAGGTGAAGCACCCGGACCGTGAGGTGACCGTGTATGCGCGCCAGACGCGTGACGCCGGTGACCCGGACGGGACGTGGGGGACCCCCGAGACGCAAGTCGCCCTGCGTGAGGCGGCCGGATCCGCCGATGCCGCCGCGGTACCGCCCGCGATGGACGCCACGACGCTCCTGCGCCGGCCGGACGCGGCGACCGACGCGCCCCAGGAGGCGGACGCGACCACCGTTTTGCGCGCCGTGGACGCCACCACCGTCCTGCGTGCCGCGGACGCGACCACCGTCCTGCGCAAGGTGTCGCAGGACCCCGGGCGCACCCAGCTGATCAGAGCGGTCGACGGAACCCGGCCGCTCGCGACGGCTCCCGGGGCCGGGGACGAGGAGTTCACGCAGGCCACCACGCACGGCACCCGGATCCGCGGCTGGAAGCGCTCGGCGCTCGGGGCCGCCGTGGTGTTCGCCGTCTCGATGGCCGGGATCACCACGTTCGAGCTGGTCTCGGGCAACGACCTGAGCGGCGGTCAGGGAACCACCGTGGGCTCCGTCGTACGCGGCGAGCGCGGATCGGCGCCCGCAGACCCGGCGCCGTCGCACAGCACGGACCCCGGCCAGGACGACCGGCCCACCCCGGACCGGAGCGGCAGCTCCACCCCAGGCACCGGCCAGGAGCCGGGCGGACAGAGCCGGAGCCCGGAGACGGACCGGGGCGAGAGCCCGGCGACGGACCCGGCACCCACGCCCACCCCGTCGGACTCCGCGGCCGACCCGGCGCCGCCCACCCCCACCCCGTCGGAGACCGGCGACGGCGGCAGCACCGCCCCCGACCCGGCGGGCACGGGCAGCGCCCCGGCGCAGCAGGACCCGCCGGCCGGCACGGACACCGGGGAGTGAGCGGGCGCGGCGGTCAGTCGCCCAGGACCCGGCGCAGGTAGTCGTTGGCGAACAGGCGGTCCGGGTCCAGCCGGTCCCGGACCGCGGTGAACTCTCCGAAGCGCGGGTACACCCCTGCGAGGTAACCGGCGTCACGGGTGTTGACCTTGCCCCAGTGCGGGCGGCCCTCATGGGCGGTCATGATCCGCTCCACCGCCGTGAAGTACGCCTGGTAGGGCGTGCCCCGATAGAGGTGGACGGCGATGTACGCGCTCTCCCGGCCCGAGGCCGTGGAGAGCGCTATGTCGTCGGCGGGGGCGGTACGCACCTCCACCGGGAAGCTGACCCGCAGCGGTGAACGCTCCACCATCGCCTTGACCTCGCGCAGCGCCTCCACGGCCGCCTCGCGCGGCAGGGCGTACTCCATCTCCACGAACCGCACCCGGCGCGGGCTGGTGAAGACCTTGTACGGGATGTCGGTGTAGGTGCGGGCCGACAGGGCGCGGCTGGAGAGCTTGGCGATCGAGGGGATCGTGGCGGGTACCGCCCGGCCGAGGGCGCAGGCCGCCTGGAAGATCCCGTTGGAGAGGAGCTCGTCCTCGATCCAGCCGCTGACCTTTCCGGGCGGGGCCGCGGGGCCCGCGCTGCGGTTGTTGCGCTTGGTGTTGCAGTTGCCGGTGTGCGGGAACCAGTAGAACTCGAAGTGCTCGTTCTCGGTCACCAGCTGATCGAAGTCGGCCGTGACCCGGTCGAAGGCCATCGGCTCCTCGCGGGCGGCCAGCAGGAAGACCGGCTCCACGGCGAAGGTG
The DNA here is from genome assembly GCF_041435055.1 of Streptomyces sp. NBC_00341. Classification (NCBI taxonomy): domain Bacteria; kingdom Bacillati; phylum Actinomycetota; class Actinomycetes; order Kitasatosporales; family Streptomycetaceae; genus Streptomyces; species Streptomyces sp. NBC_00341. Next base: position 6,816,191 of record NZ_CP108002.1, read on the forward strand.
ATCGCCGTGATGACGCCGAGGGCGCCGAGCCCGATCCGCGCCACGGCGAAGATGTCAGGGTTCTCGGTCGCCGAACAGGTCAGCACCGTGCCGTCCGCCGTGACCAGCTCCAGGGCGCGGATCTGCGCGGATATCGACGCCGATTCACGGCCGGTGCCGTGGGTGCCGGTGGAGGTGGCCCCGGCGACCGTCTGGTCCATGATGTCGCCCATGTTGGTGAGCGAGAGGCCCTCGCGGGCCAGCGCGGTGTTCAGGCGCTTCAGCGGGGTGCCGGCCTCGACGGTCACCGTCATCGCCGCACGGTCGATCTCCCGGATGCCGGTGAGCAGCTCTGGGCGTATCAGCAGCCCGTCGGTGGCCGCGGTCGCGGTGAAGGAGTGGCCGGTGCCCACCGGCTTCACCTTGATGCCGTCCTCAGAGGCCCGGCGCAGCTCCTCGGCCAGCTCCTCCACGGAGGCGGGTGACACGGTCCGTACCGGACGGGCGGTGACGTTCCCCGCCCAGTTACGCCAAGCGCTCGTCGCCGTCCGTGCGTAGGTGTCGGTCATCTTCCCCGCGCCCTTCCGTAGGAACCGGCCCACTGAGCCGGCGGTACCCCAGGAACGCCACCGCGGCCGCGATCGCCCCCGCCACCGCGGGCACCGCGTACCCCGCCTTGGCCCCGGACGCGTCGACCACCCAGCCGGCGGCCGAGGAGCCGAGCGCCACACCTACGGCGAGCCCGGTGCTGGTCCAGGTCATGCCCTCGGTCAGTCTCGTGCGCGGTACGTGCTGTTCGACGAGGGCCATGGTGGTGACCATCGTCGGTGCGATGGCGAGGCCCGCGACAAAGAGCGCCACGGCCAGGAACGGCAGGTTCCCGGCCAGTTGGAGGGGGATCATACTCACGGCCATCGCACACACTCCCACCAGCCACCGGCCGGACGGCCTGCCCTTCAGGTGCAGCAGGCCGAACACCGCCCCGGCGAGGCAGGAACCCAGCGCGTACACGGCCAGTACGAGGCTCGCCGCGGCCTTGTGGCCGCGCTCCTCCGCGAAGGCCACCGTCACCACGTCGATCGCCCCGAAGATCGCCCCGGTCGCCACGAAGGTGACCACGAGGACCTGGAGGCCGCGGGAGCTCATCGCGGAACCCCTGGTGTGCCGCGCGTGTGGATGCGGCACCGGCTCCGTGGCCCGCTGCGCGGTCAGCCAGAAGACGCCGACCAGCAGGAATCCGGCGGCCAGCAGCGGACCCGCCTCGGGGAACCAGGCGGTGGACAGACCGATCGAGATGATCGGGCCGAAGATGAAGCACACCTCGTCGACGATCGACTCCCACGCGTACGCGGTGTGCAGCTGCCGCGCCGAGCCCCGGTAGATCTCCGCCCAGCGGGCCCGGACCATCGAGCCGACGCTGGGGACGCATCCGGCACCGGCCGCGAACACGAACAGGGTCCAGTCCGCCAGCCCCTGCTGCGCACAGACCAGCAGACCGGTCACCGACGCCAGCGCGACCAGCGTCACCGGGCGCAGTACCCGGCGCTGCCCGTACCGGTCGACCAGCCTGGATATCTGCGGTCCCACCACGGCGGCGGCCATCGCCAGAGTCGCGGAGAGCGCGCCCGCCAGCCCGTAACGGCCGGTCAGCTGGGAGACCATGGTCACCACGCCGATGCCCATCATGGACAACGGCATCCGGCCGAGGAAGCCGGCCGAGGAGAACCCCTTGGAGCCGGGGGCGGCGAAGATCGCGCGGTAGGGACTGGGCACGGGGTACTCCGGTACGCGTGGTGCGGTCACACGCGGTGTCAGGGGTGAATAAGGCCTGCACAGCTTACGGCCTCACTGTGACCGCCGACGGGGCCGTGCGGGGCGCGACGCCGACCCGGCCGCGGGAGGCCGGAGGAGGCGCGGGCGGATGTCGGTGGGAGCGGTCGGGGGAGGTGCGGGGCGGATGTCGGTGGGAGCGGCCGGGGGAGGTGCGGGGCGGATGTCGGTGGGAGCGGCGCGGGGGGCGGGTGGCAGGATCGATGCCATGTCCGATCTGCGTGAGCCCGCTCCCTACGACGCCCTGCTGCTGCTCTCCTTCGGGGGTCCCGAAGGCCCGGACGACGTGGTTCCGTTCCTGGCGAACGTGACCCGCGGCCGGGGTATCCCCGAGGAGCGGCTGAAGGAGGTCGGCAAGCACTACTTCCTGTTCGGCGGGGTCAGCCCGATCAACGGCCAGAACAGGGCGCTGCTCGACGCCCTGCGCAAGGACTTCGCGGATCACGGACTCGACCTGCCGGTCTACTGGGGCAACCGCAACTGGGCGCCCTACCTGACCGACACCCTGCGCGAGATGGTCCGGGACGGACGCCGTCGCATCGCCGTCCTGGCGACCAGCGCCTACGCCTCCTACTCCGGCTGCCGGCAGTACCGCGAGAACCTCGCCGAGTCGCTGGCCGCCCTGGAGGCCGAGGGGCTGCCGGTGCCGCGCGTCGACAAGCTGCGGCACTACTTCAACCACCCCGGCTTCGTCGAGCCGATGGTGGACGGCGTGATCGCCTCCCTGGCCGACCTGCCCGAGGACGTACGGGCCGGGGCGCACCTCGCCTTCACCACACACTCGATCCCCACCTCCGCCGCCGATTCCTCCGGACCGCGGGAGACGCACGGCGACGGCGGCGCGTACGTCGCGGAGCACCTCGACGTGGCCCGGGTGATCGTCGGGGCCGTCCGCGAGCGGACCGGCGTCGAGTACCCCTGGCAGCTCGTCTACCAGTCGCGCAGCGGCGCCCCGCACATCCCGTGGCTCGAACCCGACATCTGCGATCACCTGGAGCTGCTGCACAGCGACGGCGTTCCCGCCGTCGTGATGGCGCCCATCGGCTTCGTCTCGGACCACATGGAGGTCCTGTACGACCTCGACACCGAGGCCACCGCGAAGGCCGCAGAGCTCCGTCTGCCGGTCCGCAGGTCCGCGACCGTCGGCGCCGACCCCCGCTTCGCGGCGGCGGTGCGCGAACTCGTGCTGGAGCGCGCCGCCACCGAACAGGGCCGGGACCCGCAGCGGTGTGCGCTCGGGGCGCTCGGGCCGAGCCACGACCTGTGCCCCGTCGGCTGCTGCCCGGCCCGTGCCCTCAAACCGGCCGCCGCGGGCGCCGACAGCCCCTACGCGTAGAGCGATTCGATCCGTACCCCTCACACCTCCGGGAGCGCCGTGACCGACCCCCTGCTGTCCGAACTGCTCGACCTCGCCCTGGACGCCGCCCACCGGGCCGGCGCGCTGCTGCGCGACGGACGCCCCGCCGATCTGGGGGTGGCCGCGACCAAGTCCAGCCCGGTGGACGTCGTCACCGAGATGGACATCGCGGCCGAGAAGCTGATCACCGGCTTCCTGTCGGAGCGCCGCCCCCAGGACGGCTTCCTCGGTGAGGAGGGCGCCAGCTCCGAGGGCACCAGCGGCGTCCGCTGGGTGATCGACCCGCTCGACGGCACCGTGAACTACCTGTACGGGCTGCCCACCTGGGCCGTGTCCATCGCCGCCGAACGCGACGGCGAGCGGGTCGTGGGCGTGGTGGAGGCCCCGATGCGCCGGGAGACCTACCACGCGGTCCTCGGCGGCGGCGCGTACGCGAAGGGCGGTGCCTACGGGGACGGTGCCGCCCTGCGCTGCCGGCCCGCCCCGCCGCTCGACCAGGCACTCGTCTCGACCGGCTTCAACTACGTCGCCGACGTCCGCGCGCACCAGGCCGACGTGGTCCGGGTGCTGATCCCGCGCCTTCGGGACATCCGGCGTGGCGGTTCCGCCGCGATCGACCTCTGCGACGTCGCCGCGGGCCGCCTCGACGGCTACTACGAGCGCGGCCTCCACCCGTGGGACCTGGCGGCCGGTGACCTCATCGCCAGGGAGGCCGGTGCGCTGACCGGCGGGCGGCCGGGGACGCCCGCCGACGGCGGTCTGACGGTGGCCGGGTCACCGGGCGTCTTCGAACCGCTGCAGTCCCTGCTGGAGGAGCTCGGCGCCTGGCACGACTGACCCGCCCGACCCGCCCGACCCGCCCGGAAGCCGCTGTGCGGCCCGTGGGCGGCATCGGAACGAAGAAGGCCCCGCTGATGCCGGTACGGCACCGCGGGGCCTTCTCGTAACGGCTCAGACGCTTGTGGCGCCGATGTGGACTCCGTGCTCCGCGGCGAGGCGGTGCAGGTCCTCCAGCTCGCTCTGCTCGACGTCCGCGAGGAAGTCGTCGCCCGTCTCGCGGGCTTTCGTGAGGTCGGACTCGGTGGTCTGGATGCGTTGCAGCAGACCTGCGGTGAAAGCGTCCATGAGGCGCCCCCTCATCGTGGGTCGGTGGCACGGGGGTGTGCCCGGGTTTCCCTCCGCCGAAGCGGTAGGGCGGGTGATCACGCAGCCTCCGGAGGAACGGAGGGGCCAGTGGTACGCCAGATACGAGACGTGATCGCGGGTGTGGAATCGTCCTCCCCAGCCTCACCCTCAGAGAAACCTCAACTGGCCCGGAAAACCACCGCCTTCCGGGAAGCCGCAGGTGGGACCGCGCCGTCTTACCGCCGGTTTATACGCGTTACGGGCAGGATGGAGGCGCACAGACCGGGCCCGGTCGCGGCCCGGATCACCGTCCGACGGTCCGATTCGAACGTTCCGCCGGTCGCTTTCGGACACTGTGCGGCTCTGTTGTGGAAGTTCTAAGGAAGGAAGCGCCGTGCGCGTACTCGTCGTGGAGGACGAGCAGCTGCTCGCCGATGCGGTGGCCACCGGATTGCGCCGGGAGGCCATGGCCGTCGATGTCGTGTACGACGGTGCGGCGGCACTGGAACGCATCGAGGTCAACGACTACGACGTCGTGGTGCTGGACCGCGACCTCCCCCTGGTGCACGGCGACGACGTGTGCCGCCGGATCGTCGAGCTGGGCATGCCGACCCGGGTGCTCATGCTCACCGCCTCCGGAGACGTCAGTGACCGGGTGGAGGGCCTGGAGCTCGGCGCCGACGACTACCTGCCCAAACCCTTCGCCTTCAGCGAGCTGACCGCACGGGTACGCGCCCTCGGGCGCCGCACGACGGTCGCCCTGCCGCCCGTCCTGGAGCGTGCCGGGATCAAGCTCGACCCGAACCGCCGGGAGGTCTTCCGGGGCGATCAGGAGGTCCAGCTCGCGCCCAAGGAGTTCGCGGTGCTGGAGGTCCTGATGCGCAGCGAGGGCGCCGTGGTCTCGGCCGAGCAGCTCCTGGAGAAGGCCTGGGACGAGAACACCGACCCCTTCACCAACGTCGTCCGGGTGACCGTCATGACCCTGCGGCGCAAACTCGGTGAGCCGCCCGTGATCGTCACCGTGCCCGGCTCCGGCTACCGGATCTGACGCCGGTGCCCACAGTCCAGCCGCCACCGACGGCGCCCCCCAAGCCCACCTGGGAGCCCAAGCAGCAGGAGCCGCCGTACCCCTGGCTGCGCCCGACGATCCGGATACGCCTCACCCTGCTGTACGGCGGCATGTTCCTGATCGCCGGCATCCTGCTGCTGTCGATCATCTACATGCTGGCCGCGCAGGCCCTGCACGTGGGCAGCGAGCTGCCGTTCAAGATCGCCAACGGTTCGGTGACCAGCGACATCTGCAACCTGCCGGCGAAGGCGTCGGTCGAGACCTTCAACGCCGCCATGAACGCCTGCGTCAACCACCAGCGTCAGCAGGCGCTCGACACGCTGCTCAACCGGTCGCTGCTGGCCCTCGTCGGGCTGAGCATCATCGCCTTCGCCTTCGGGTACGGGATGGCCGGACGGGTGCTCTCGCCGCTGGGCCGGATCACCCGTATCGCCCGCCGGGTGGCCGGCACGGATCTGTCCAGGCGCATCGAGCTGGACGGCCCGGACGACGAGCTGAAGGAGCTGGCCGACACCTTCGACGACATGCTGGACCGGCTGGAGCGGGCCTTCACCGCGCAGCAGCGGTTCGTCGGGAACGCGTCGCACGAGCTGCGCACGCCCCTGGCGATCAACCGCACGCTGCTGGAGGTCCACCTCTCCGATCCGCAGGCACCCCCGGAGCTCAAGCAGCTCGGCAAGACCCTGCTGGCCACCAACGAGCGCAGTGAGCAGCTGGTCGAGGGCCTGCTGCTGCTCGCCCGCAGCGACAACCAGATCGTCGAGCGCAAACCCGTCGACCTCGCGGAGGTCGCCTCGCGCGCCCTCGACCAGACCCGGGCGGAGGCCGAGGCCAAGGGCGTGGAGATGCGCGGTGGGCTGGCCCCCGCCGTGGTCCAGGGCAACGGCGTCCTGTTGGAGCGGATCGCGCTGAACCTCGTACAGAACGCGGTGCGCTACAACGTCCCCGACAGCGGCTGGGTCGAGGTCACCACCGAGCTTCTGCCTGGCCAGGCCCTGCTCGTCGTCTCGAACACGGGACCCGTGGTGCCCGCGTACGAGATCGACAACCTCTTCGAGCCCTTCAGGCGGCTGCGTACCGAGCGGACGGGCAGCGACAAGGGGGTGGGGCTCGGCCTGTCGATCGCGCGGTCCGTCGCGCGCGCTCACGGAGGCCGTATCATCGCGGAGCCCCGCGAGGGTGGTGGTCTTGTGATGCGCGTCTCACTGCCTGTCTGACAGGCCGGACGGAGCGATTCGCACCCGGATTATTTTGTTCGCTTTGAGCGGAATTTTCGGGACCCGATCCCGGACGGCCCGTGTGTGATCGATCACAAGAGCGAATTTACGGCCGTCCACGCTCCGTGATCAGGGCCCCCACCGGAAATCCGGCAAAAGTCGGGGTTTTCGGGGGTCATTATCACGGGAAGTACACGGGGTGGCGCCGGTCAACGGCGCCGCCGGGACCGTGTACGGTCCCCATCGCCACCCAAGCCGATCGCTATCGAGCGGTCCTTTTGGGTGTCGATTGAGTAACAGACCTTGATGTGAGGCAAAATCTCCGCCTCGGGTCGGGCACAAGTCCGGCCTCTCACGCGTTACGTGCGCTGAGACACCGCAGACACCCAGAGGGGGAGAGCGACATGGCAACGGATTACGACACCCCACGAAAGACCGACGACGACGTCGATCAGGACAGCCTTGAAGAGCTCAAGGCTCGTCGGAGCGACAAGACGGCCTCGGCCGTCGATGTCGACGAGTTCGACGCGGCCGAAGGACTGGAGCTGCCCGGCGCAGACCTGTCCAACGAAGAGCTGGCCGTAAGGGTCCTGCCCAAGCAGGCCGACGAATTCACGTGCATGAGCTGTTTCCTCGTGCACCACCGCAGTCAGCTGGCCCGTGAGAAGAACGGCCAGCCGATCTGCCGCGACTGCGACTGAGGTCCGGTCGGCCGTGGCAGGGGACACACCGTTCCGGAAGCGGCGTCACCGGCGCAGTAAAGAGCCGGAGGCGCATGAGGGCGGTACCGGCCCGGCAGAAGGCCTAGCAGCGCCTGCCGAGCCGTCCGCCCTGCCACCCTCGCCGGGCGGACAGGAAGAGGAGCGGGGCCTGCCGGCCTCGCTCGAAGCAGCCGGCACAGCCGAAGCGGCTGCGGAAGTCGACACGGCCGACAGGGCCGAACAGGTCGACAGGACGGAGCCCGTGACCGGGGCAGGCCGTCTGAATTCAGTGAAACGGGGCGTACGCAAGGGCGGGGAGAGCGCCAGGGCAGCGATCGGTCATATCGCGGACCTGATCATCGATATCGCTCCCCGCGTCCCTGTGCGCGATCTCGCCACCCTGCGCAAGCAGTTTCCCGACCTCGGGCCCGAGGAGCTGGCCGACCGGCTCATCGCGGGCGCGGGCAAGGCCACCGCCACCGTCGGCGCCGGAATCGGCGCGGCGGCCATGATGCCCGTGCCGCCCGCCATGCTCGCCGAGCTGGCCACGGAGATCACCGGTGTGGCCGCGATCGAGATGAAGCTCGTCGCCGAGCTCCACGAGGTGTACGGACTCCGCCCGCCGGGCAGCCTCGCCCAGCGCTCCACCGCCTACCTGACCTCCTGGACCGAGGAACGCGGTATCGACGTCACCCGTCCGGTGACCGTCAACGCGGCACTCGGTGGCCAGATGAAGCGCGAGCTGCGCCAGCAGATCATGAAGCGCACCGTGCGCGATCTGCCGAACCTGATCCCGTTCATGATCGGCGCCACGGTCGGCGCGATGATGAACCGCCGCGAGACCAGAAGACTCGCCGAACGGGTCAGGAAGGATCTGCGCAAGCGCCAGGTCCCCTGGGACCGGCTCCCCGAGCTGCCGCCGCTGGAACGGCCCGCGCTCCCGTACGAACCCCTTCCCGGCGATCCGGCGGACCGGCCCCCCAACGACTGACCGCGGGCCTCAGGCCCGTACCGCCGCCTTCAGTGCCGCCACCAGTGCCTTCGGCTCGCGCGTCGACAGATAGACGTACGGGGTCGGGTCCTGCGGATCGGTGACCTTCACCCGCACCGCCGTCGGGATGTAGCTGCGCAGCAGCATGAAGGCCCGGGTGTCCGCCTTGTACGAGCGCCAGGCGCGCGCCTCCTCGGCGTCCAGCACCTCGGCCTCACCGAGCGCCGAGACCGGGATCCGCGCGTCCCCCGCCACCAGGGCGTCACCCACCACCCGGATCCGGACGGAGCCGTACGAGCTGACGACCACCGCCGAGGCGACCGTGCCGCCCACCAGTCCGGCGAGCAGCGGCAGGGTGCCCAGGGGCAGCAGCATCAGCGCACACGCGATGCCGAACAGGAAGCAGATCACCCACCAGGAACGGGGTGCGGTGAGGCGTTCGTCGAAGGGCGGGGCGGAAGGCTGCATGAGCCCAAGCTTGGCACGGCGCGACCTGCGGGTAGCCGCGCGGGTAAGGTCTGCGGCTGTGAGTGGAACATCTGCGGCTCTGAAGCCCCCGGCCGACGCGGTGAAACCGGTCCGGCATCCCGACGCGCCGGCCCCCGGTGAGCTCCTCGGCGCGCACTACGAACACTGTTTCGGCTGCGGTGGGGGACAGCCGCACGGGCTGCACCTCCAGGCGAGGGCCGGCGAGGGCGTCGGGGTCACCGCCGAATTCACCGTGCAGGCGGCCCACCAGGGCGCCCCCGGCCTGGCGCACGGCGGGGTACTGGCCACCGCGCTCGACGAGACGCTCGGCTCGCTGAACTGGCTGCTGCGGGTGATCGCGGTGACCGGACGGCTGGAGACCGACTTCGTCCGCCCCGTCCCCGTCGACACCGTGCTGTTCCTCGACGCCGAGATCACCGCCGTGCACGGCCGCAAGATCTACTCCCGGGCCACCGGCCGGATCGGCGGCCCGGACGGGCCCGTGGCGGTCCGCGCAGAGGCCCTCTTCATCGAGGTCAAGGTCGACCACTTCATCGACAACGGCCGCCCGGCCGAGATCCAGGCTGCGATGGCCGACCCGGACCAGGTCAAGCGCGCCCGCGCCTTCGAGGTGAACCCCTGATGCGCCACCCCGTGGACGTGCTGATCCGCCGGACGGAGCCGGACGTGCCGATTCCGTCCTACGGCCACCCCGGCGACGCCGGAGCCGATCTGGTGACCACGGAGGCCGCCGAGCTGGCACCGGGCGAGCGGGCCGTGCTGCCCACCGGGGTTTCGATCGCACTGCCCGACGGGTACGCCGCGTTCGTGCACCCCCGGTCCGGTATCGCCGCGCGCTGTGGAGTCGCACTGGTGAATGCCCCGGGGACGGTTGATGCCGGGTACCGTGGAGAGATCAAGGTGATCGTCATCAATCTCGACCCGCGCGAGTCCGTGCGGTTCGAGCGGTTCGACCGGATTGCCCAACTGGTCGTGCAGCAGGTCGAGAAGGTGCGCTTCCACGAGGTGTCGGAGCTTCCCGGTTCGGCGCGGGCCGAAGGGGGCTTCGGGTCCACCGGCGGTCATGCCGCCGTTGATGTTGATGGCGTCCGGGGCGAGCTTCCCCAGGACGGGAACAGCTACGCTTCGGTCGATTCCGACCGGGAAGGACAGTGACGTGTTCGGACGTCGCAAGGACAGTGGTTCCGCCGAGGACAAGGCGGACGAAGCGCGCGAGGCCGAGCAGGTCGTCGACGGGCTCGATGACGCCGATGCCGCCGAGGGCGGGTCGCGCCGGATGAACCTTCCGCCGGCGCCGCGGCCGGACGGGCCGTGGGACATCGAAGAGGTCTCCCAGCCCGGCGAGGGCCGGGTGGACCTGGGCGGCATCTTCGTGCCCGGCGTCGAGGGCATGGAGCTGCGCGTGGAGGTGGCCGGCGACGCGATCGTCGCCGCCACCGTGGTGCTGCGCGACAGCGCGATCCAGCTGCAGGCCTTCGCCGCCCCCAAGAAGGAGGGCATCTGGGGCGAGGTCCGCGACGAGATCGCCTCCGGCATCACCCAGCAGGGCGGGATCATCGACGAGGTCGAGGGCCCGCTGGGCTGGGAGCTGCGCGCGCAGGTTCCCGTACAGCTTCCCGACGGGGCGAACGGCGTGCAGCTGGTCCGCTTCGTCGGCATCGACGGCCCGCGCTGGTTCCTGCGCGGGGTGATCTCCGGCCAGGGTGCCGTGCAGCCGGAGGCGGCCGGTCTGCTGGAGACGGTCTTCCGGGACACCGTGGTGGTCCGCGGCGACGGCCCGATGGCCCCGCGCGACCCGATCGTCCTGAAGCTTCCCAACGACGCCCAGATGGTGCCCGAGGGCGTCCAGCAGGAGGAGCAGGAGAACTCGAAGTTCTCCGGCGGCATGGCGGGCCTGCAGCGCGGCCCCGAGATCACCGAGGTGCGCTGACCCCGCACCCGTAAGCACCGGCCGGTGGGCCGTATCCCCGTACAGGGATACGGCCCACCGGCTTTTGCGTGCCCGGCTGCCGCCGGGGCCGGGCGGCAGGCGTCGTATGGGGCGCGTATCGGGCACGTACAGGCGCCGTCAAGGACCGGCCCGTTTCCGTATGGAAGGCATCAACGCAGGTCAAAGCGGTGTCTGCGGCGGGTTTGCTCATGGGGTCCGAGAAATCCGCACCTCATCCAGGAGCACCCGATGGCCGATCTGGCCTTCGTCGTCACCACGATCGCGGTCTTCGCGCTGGTGGCACTCATCGCCAAGGGGGTGACGAAGCTGTGACCGCGGAAAACGTGGTGGGCCTCGTCGTGGCCGTCGCCCTGCTGGGCTATCTCGTCCTCGCCCTCCTGTACCCGGAGAGGTTCTGAGCCCGTTATGAGCCCCGTCCTCGCAGGTGTGCTCCAGCTGCTCGCGCTCGTCGTGGCGCTGGGTCTGGCGTACCGCCCGCTCGGTGACCACATGGCCCGCGTCTACACCTCGCCCCGGCATCTGCGGGCCGAGAAGTGGATATACCGGGCCATCGGCGCCGACCCGAACACGCAGATGCGCTGGCCCGCCTATCTCCGCGGTGTCCTGGCCTTCTCCGTCGTGAGCGTTCTCTTCCTGTACCTGCTGCAGCGGCTCCAGGGCTCGCTGCCCGGCTCGCTCGGCTTCGTCTCGATCGACCCCGACCAGGCGTTCAACACGGCGGCGTCCTTCGTCGCCAACACCAACTGGCAGTCCTACTCCGGCGAACAGGCCATGGGCCACGTCGTGCAGACCGGCGGCCTCGCGGTGCAGAACTTCGTCTCCGCCGCCGTCGGCATCGCCGTCGCGGTGGCACTCGTAAGGGGCCTCGCCGCCACCCGAACCGGTGAACTCGGCAACTTCTGGTCCGACCTGGTGCGCGGCACCGTACGGATCCTGCTGCCGGTCTCGGTGATCGGCGCGCTCGTGCTGGTCGCCTGCGGGGCGATCCAGAACTTCTCCGGCATCCATGAGGTCGGGCAGTTCATGGGCGGATCGCAGCAGTGGAACGGCGGCGCGGTCGCCTCCCAGGAGGTCATCAAGGAGCTGGGCACCAATGGCGGCGGCTACTTCAACGCCAACTCGGCCCACCCCTTCGAGAATCCGAACGGGCTCTCCAACCTCTTCGAGATCTTCCTGATCCTCCTCATCCCGTTCGCGCTGACCCGCACGTTCGGCCGGATGACCGGCTCGCTCAAGCAGGGCTACGCGATCCTCGCCACCATGGGCGTCATCTGGCTCGGCTTCACCGCGCTGATGATGTGGACCGAATTCGCCCACCACGGGCCCGCGTTCGAGATCGCGGGCGGCGCCATGGAAGGCAAGGAGAACCGTTTCGGCGTCGGCGGCTCGTCCCTCTTCGCGGTGGCCACCACCCTCACCTCGACCGGCGCGGTGAACTCCTTCCACTCCTCGTTCACCGGCTTCGGCGGCGGCATCACGATGCTCGGCATGCAGCTCGGCGAGATCGCCCCCGGAGGTACCGGGTCCGGCCTCTACGGAATGCTGATCATGGCGGTCATCGCGGTGTTCATCGCTGGCCTGATGGTCGGCCGCACACCCGAGTACCTCGGCAAGAAGATCGGCACCCGCGAGATCAAGCTCGCGGCCTGCTACATCCTCGTCACCCCGGCCCTGGTGCTCGGCTTCACCGCCGTCGCGATGGCCCTGCCCACCCCGGGCGACTCGATGACCAACACGGGCGCGCACGGCTTCTCCGAGATCCTGTACGCCTACACCTCCGGCGCCAACAACAACGGTTCGGCGTTCGCCGGACTGGCCGCGGACACCCCGTGGTTCAACACCACGATCGGGCTGGCGATGCTGCTGGGCCGGTTCCTGCCCATGGTGTTCGTCCTCGCGCTCGCGGGCTCGTTCGCCGAGCAGCGGCCCGTACCGGCGACCGCCGGCACCCTCGGCACGCACCGGCCGCTCTTCAGCGGACTGCTGGCCGCCACCGTCATGATCGTCGCCGGTCTGACCTACTTCCCGGCCCTGGCTCTGGGCCCACTGGCCGAGGGGCTGGCGTCATGACCCTCCGTACGAAGCAGAAGGACACGATGTCCACCGTCACACCGGTCCGCGCACCGCACCGGGACACCCCGTCGGAGCGCGTCGCCGCCGGTCTGTTCGACCCCGGCATGCTGCTCGCCGCGTTCCCCGACGCGGTACGCAAACTCGACCCCCGGGTGATGATCAAGTCGCCGGTGATGTTCGTGGTGCTGACCGGCTCGGTGCTCACCACCGTCATGGCGGCCCTGGACCCGACCGACTGGTTCGGCTGGGCGATCACCGTCTGGCTCTGGCTGACCACGGTCTTCGCCAACCTGGCGGAGGCGGTCGCGGAGGGCCGGGGCAAGGCCCAGGCCGACACTCTGCGCCGGGCCAGGACGGGCACCGTCGCCCGCCGCCTGACGGGTGGTGTCGAGGAGCGGACGGCGGGCACCGAACTGCGCGTCGGTGACCTGGTGGTCTGCGAGGCCGGCGACATCGTCCCGGGCGACGGGGACGTCGTCGAGGGCGTCGCCAGCGTCGACGAATCCGCGATCACCGGCGAATCGGCCCCGGTCATCCGGGAGTCCGGCGGCGACCGCAGCGCCGTGACCGGCGGTACGAAGGTGCTCTCCGACCGCGTCGTCATCAAGATCACCACCAGACCGGGTGAGACCTTCATCGACCGGATGATCGCCCTCGTCGAGGGCGCCGCCCGGCAGAAGACGCCCAACGAGATCGCGCTGAACATCCTGCTCGCCTCGCTGACCATCGTGTTCCTGCTGGCCGTGGTCACCCTCCAGCCGTTCGCCGGCTACGCGGGCAGCGAGCAGTCCATGACCGTGCTGGCCGCACTGCTGGTCTGCCTGATCCCGACCACCATCGGCGCGCTGCTCTCCGCGATCGGCATCGCGGGCATGGACCGGCTGGTGCAGCGCAACGTGCTCGCCATGTCGGGCCGCGCCGTCGAGGCGGCGGGCGACGTGTCGACCCTGCTGCTCGACAAGACCGGCACCATCACCCTCGGCAACCGGCAGGCCGCCGCGCTCCTCCCGGTCGGGGGCGTGACGGAGGCCGAGCTGGCGGACGCCGCCCAGCTCTCCTCGCTGGCCGACGAGACGCCCGAGGGCCGCTCCGTCGTCGTCCTGGCGAAGGAGGCGTACGGGCTCCGGGAGCGGCATCAGGGGCAGCTGTCCCGCGCGGAGTGGGTGGGCTTCACCGCCCGGACCCGGATGTCCGGGGTGGACCTCGACGGACGCCGGATCCGCAAGGGCGCCACCGGCTCGGTCACCGCGTGGGTCCGGGAACGGGGCGGCACGGTCCACCCCGACGTCGCCGCGCTCACAGAGCGGATCTCCCGCGAGGGCGGCACGCCTTTGCCGGTCGCGGTCGACGACGGGGAGGGCGCCCGGGTCCTGGGCGTCATCCACCTCAAGGACGTCGTCAAGGAGGGCATGCGCGAGCGGTTCGGCGAACTGCGCCGGATGGGCATCCGCACGGTCATGATCACCGGCGACAACCCGCTGACCGCGAAGGCGATCGCCGAGGAGGCGGGCGTCGACGACTTCCTCGCCGAGGCCACCCCCGAGGACAAGATGGCCCTCATCAAGCGGGAACAGGCCGGCGGCAGGCTCGTCGCGATGACCGGTGACGGGACGAACGACGCCCCGGCGCTCGCCCAGGCCGATGTCGGCGTCGCCATGAACACCGGGACCTCGGCCGCCAAGGAGGCCGGGAACATGGTGGACCTGGACTCCGACCCGACCAAACTGATCGAGATCGTAGAGATCGGCAAACAGCTGCTGATCACCCGTGGCGCACTGACGACGTTCTCCATCGCCAACGACGTCGCGAAGTACTTCGCGATCATCCCCGCGATGTTCGCCGCGGTGTATCCGGGCCTGGACCGGCTCAACATCATGGATCTGTCCTCGCCCCGGTCCGCGATCCTGTCCGCCGTGATCTTCAACGCGCTGATCATCGTCGCGCTGGTGCCGCTCGCGCTGAAGGGCGTGCGCTACCGGCCGGCCGGCGCCGACTCGATGCTCCGGCGCAACCTCGGGATCTACGGACTCGGCGGACTGGTCGCCCCGTTCATCGGCATCAAGATCATCGACCTGATCATCTCCCTCATCCCCGGAATCGGCTGAACTGCCATGAACAACTCACTCGCGAACTCCGTCCGGCCGCTCTGGGCCGGGCTGCGCGCCCTGCTCGTACTCACCCTGGTCTGCGGCGTCCTCTATCCGCTCGCCGTCACCGGGGCCGCCCAGGGCCTCATGCCGGGCCGGGCCAACGGCTCCGAGATCACCGCGAACGGCGAGGTCGTCGGCTCCGAACTCATCGGGCAGCGCTACGAGCTGCCGCTCAAGAAGGGCCAGGAGGCCCCGGCCCCGGATCTCAGGTGGTTCCAGCCGCGCCCCTCCAACGGTCTCGGCACCAACAGCGTCAACACGCGGTACTCGCTGCTGGTCTCCGGCGCGACCAACCGCTCCGGCGACAACAAGGAGCTGATCGACTGGGTCACCGCCGCCAAGGCCGCGGCCGTGAAGGACAACTCCGTCCCCGGCCACCCCGTCAGCCCCGCGCAGGTGCCGGCCGACGCCGTCACCTCCTCCGGCTCGGGTCTCGACCCGGACATCTCCCCGGCGTACGCCCGGCTCCAGGTCCGCCGGGTCGCCGAGCGCAACCACCTGGACACGGCGCGGGTGGCGGAGCTGGTGGAGCGGCACACCGACGGCCGGATCCTGGGCTTCGCGGGTGAACCGCGGGTCAACGTGCTCCGGCTGAACATCGCCCTGAAGCAGCTCGTGAACGCCGCGGCCGGGCGTTGACCGGCCACGATGCCCGGGTCCGGCCGCCGCGGCCGGACCCGGGCATTGCCCGTCGCCGGGCCTCCCGCACATACTGGCGGCCGACAGGACCGAGTACGTACGGGGAGCGACATGACCGAGAGCATCGACGCGGCGGGCACCGGCGGGAAGAGCGGCACGGCCGTCACGGAGCGGCCCATGGTCCGGGTCGAGGACCTGCACCGCTCGTACGGCTCCGGCGCCGCCGCCACGCACGCGCTGCGCGGGGTGTCCTTCGAGGTGCCGCGCGGTGAGCTCGTCGCGCTCAAGGGGCGCTCCGGCTCCGGCAAGACCACCCTGCTGAACCTCGTCGGCGGACTCGACAGCCCCGACAGCGGCCGGATCACCGTGGACGGCACCGACCTCTCCGCGCTCGGCGAGAACGGGCTGCTGGAACTGCGCCGCGACCGGATCGGGTTCATCTTCCAGTCGTTCGGCCTGATCCCCATCCTGACGGCGGCGGAGAACGTCGGCGTGCCCATGCGGCTGCGCAAGGCCGATCCGCGCGAGCGCGAGGAGCGGGTGTCGCTGCTGCTCTCCCTGGTCGGCCTCGCGGACCACGCCGCCCAGCGCCCCGGCGAGCTCTCCGGCGGCCAGCAGCAGCGGGTGGCGATCGCCAGAGCGCTCGCCAACCGGCCCGCGCTGCTGATCGCGGACGAGCCCACCGGACAGCTCGACGCGGAGACCGGCCTCGCGGTGATGGAGCTGCTGCGCGCGGTCGTGCACAGCGAGGGCGTCACCGCGCTCGTCGCCACCCACGACGCCCAGCTGCTCGGCCTCGCGGACCGGGTCCTGGAACTCAGCGACGGGCACATCGTCGAACACGCGTAGGCCGCCGGCGGGCCGCAGGCCGTGAGACACAGCCCGGCCGGGCATCAGAATTACGTCAATACGGTCAGCTCCAGCACCCCCCGCCCGATATGCCGGAAATTCACGAGGTAGCTTCGACAGTGGCTGCCGCATCGGCCGCAGCCGGTTTCGGGAAGACGATGGGGCCATGGCGCGCGGCAAACTTCGGATCTACCTCGGTGCGGCACCGGGCGTCGGCAAGACGTACGCCATGCTCTCCGAGGCACACCGCCGGGTGGAGCGGGGCACGGACTGCGTCGTCGGCTTCGTCGAGCACCACGACCGCCCGCGCACCGAGGTCATGCTGCACGGCCTCGAACAGACCGGGCGCCGCGAGATCGAGCACCGCACCGCGGTCTTCACCGAGATGGACGTCGACGCGGTCCTGGAGCGCGCACCCGCCGTCGCCCTGGTGGACGAACTCGCGCACACCAACGTGCCCGGCTCCCGCAACGCCAAGCGCTGGCAGGACGTCGAGGAACTCCTCCAGGCCGGCATCGACGTGGTCTCCACCGTCAACATCCAGCACCTGGAGTCCCTCGGCGACGTCGTCGAGTCGATAACCGGCGTACGCCAGCGCGAGACCGTGCCCGACGAGGTGGTCCGCCGCGCCGACCAGCTCGAACTCGTCGACATGTCGCCCCAGGCGCTGCGCAGGCGGATGGCCCACGGCAACATCTACAAGCCGGACCGCATCGACGCCTCGCTCTCCAACTACTTCCGCCCCGGCAACCTCACCGCCCTGCGCGAGCTGGCCCTCCTCTGGGTGGCCGACCGGGTCGACGAATACCTCCAGCAGTACCGCGGCGAGCACAACATCCGCACCACCTGGCAGGCCCGCGAACGCATAGTCGTCGGGCTCACCGGAGGCCCCGAGGGCCGCACCCTCATCCGCCGCGCCTCCCGGATGGCGGCCAAGGGCTCCGGCAGCGAGATCCTCGCCGTCTACATCGCCCGCAGCGACGGCCTGACCTCGGCCTCGCCCAAGGAGCTCACCGTCCAGCGCACGCTCGTCGAGGACCTCGGCGGCACCTTCCACCACGTCATCGGCGACGACATACCCTCGGCCCTTCTCGAATTCGCCCGGGGCGTCAACGCCACCCAGATCGTCCTCGGCTCCAGCCGCCGCAAGGCCTGGCAGTACATCTACGGCCCCGGCGTCGGCGCCACCGTCGCCCGCGAGTCCGGCACCGACCTCGACGTCCACATCGTCACCCACGACGAGGTCGCCAAGGGCAGGGGCCTGCCCATCGCCAGGGGCGCCCGGCTCGGCAGGGCCCGGATCATCTGGGGCTGGATCGTCGGCGTGGGCGGCCCGGTCCTCCTCGCGCTGCTCCTCAAGGGCCTGGAGAACGGTCCCGGGCTCGCCAACGACGTCCTGCTCTTCCTCTTCATGACCGTCGCCGCCGCCCTGCTCGGCGGGCTGCTGCCCGCCCTCGCCTCGGCCGCGGCGGGCTCGCTGCTGCTGAACTACTGGTTCACCCCGCCCACCCACACCCTGACCGTCCAGGACCCCGAGAACTTCGTCGCCATCGTGATCTTCTTCGCGGTGGCCGTCGCGGTGGCCTCCGTCGTCGATCTGGCGGCCCGCCGCACCCACCAGGCCGCCCGACTGCGCGCCGAGTCCGAGATCCTGTCCTTCCTGGCCGGCAGCGTGCTGCGCGGCGAGACGACCCTGGCCGCGCTGCTCGACCGGGTCCGCGAGACCTTCGGCATGGAGTCCGTCGCCCTGCTGGAGCGGCAGAGCGACGTCGACCCCTGGACGTGCGCCGGGAGCGTCGGGCCGGGGCCGGTCGCCCGGCCGGAGGAGGCCGATGTGGACATGCCCGTCGGTGACCACATGGCCCTCGCGCTCTCCGGCCGGGTGCTGCCCGCGGAGGACCGCCGGGTGCTCGGCGCCTTCGCCGCCCAGGCCGCCGTCGTCCTGGACCGCCAGCGCCTCGTCGGCGAGGCGGAGGAGGCCCGCAGGCTCGCGGAGGGCAACCGGATCAGGACCGCGCTGCTGGCCGCCGTCAGCCACGACCTGCGCACCCCGCTCGCCGCCATCAAGGCCGCGGTCAGCTCCCTGCGCTCCGACGACGTCGCCTGGTCCGAGGACGACGAGGCCGAGCTCCTGGAAGCCATCGAGGACGGCGCCGACCGCCTCGACCACCTGGTGGGCAACCTCCTCGACATGTCCCGGCTGCAGACCGGCACCGTCACCCCGCTGATCCGCGAGATCGACCTCGACGAGGTCGTGCCGATGGCCCTGGGCGGCGTGCCGGAGGACAGCGTCGAGCTGGACATCCCCGAGACGCTGCCGATGGTCGCCGTCGACCCCGGGCTGCTGGAGCGGGCCGTCGCCAACATCGTCGAGAACGCCGTCAAGTACAGCCCGGACGGCGACCGCGTCACGGTGGCCGCCAGCGCGCTCGGCGCCCGCGTCGAGCTCCGGGTCGCCGACCGCGGCCGCGGCGTCCCCGACGACGGCAAGGAACGCATCTTCGAGCCCTTCCAGCGCTACGGCGACGCCCCGCGCGGCGCCGGCGTCGGCCTGGGCCTCGCCGTGGCCCGCGGCTTCGTGGAGTCCATGGGGGGCACGCTGGACGCGGAGGACACCCCCGGCGGCGGCCTCACCATGGTGCTGACCCTCAGCGCGGCCCCGGGACACGTCCCGGTCGCCCCCGACCTGCCCGCGCGGGTCACCTCATGACCCACCTACCGCAGACCGCCGCACAACCCCCCGTACAGCAGAGAGGCAGGACCGAGATGACCCGGGTGCTTGTGGTCGACGACGAGCCGCAGATCGTACGCGCCCTCGTGATCAACCTGAAGGCGCGCAAGTACGAGGTGGACGCCGCGCCCGACGGCGCGACCGCCCTCCAGCTCGCCGCCGCCCGCCACCCCGACGTCGTCGTGCTGGACCTCGGGCTGCCCGACATGGACGGAGTCGAGGTGATCAGGGGGCTGCGCGGCTGGACCCGGGTGCCGATCCTGGTGCTCTCGGCCCGCCACACCTCCGACGAGAAGGTCGAGGCGCTGGACGCGGGGGCCGACGACTACGTCACCAAGCCGTTCGGCATGGACGAGCTGCTGGCCCGGCTGCGCGCCTCCGTGCGCCGCGCCGAGCCCGTCGGACAGGACGGCGGCGACCAGGCCGTGATCGTCGAGACCACGGGCTTCACCGTCGACCTGGCCGCCAAGAAGGTGCAGCGCGAGGGCCGGGACGTACGGCTCACCCCCACCGAGTGGCACCTGCTGGAGGTACTCGTCCGCAACAGCGGCCGGCTGGTCAGCCAGAAGCAGCTGCTCCAGGAGGTCTGGGGACCGTCCTACGGCACCGAGACCAACTACCTGCGGGTCTACATGGCGCAGCTGCGGCGCAAGCTGGAGGCCGATCCCGCGCATCCCCGGCACTTCGTCACAGAGCCGGGGATGGGCTACCGCTTCGAGCGGGCCTGACGTCAGCCGCCCGGCTCTCCCCGTAACCCGTTCGAGTGAGACGGTGGCCACCCGCCACGACCTCCGGAGACCGGTACGCTTCGGTTATGAGTGCTGTCCCTCGATTCGAGAAGGCCGGGAAGGCCGAGCGGCCGTCCGGGCGCTTCCGCCGGATGCTCGACCGGCTCTCCAGCTCCCAGGAGGACCTGGAGTGCGAGGAGCTGGCGGAGGACTCGCACGCCTCGGGATGCACCCGGATCTCCGAGTGCAGTGACCGACAGATCGTGAAGGTCACTGGTACCTTGCGGACGGTCACCCTGCGACCGCGCGCCGGAGTGCCCGCCCTGGAGGCGGAGCTCTTCGACGGCACCGCTCCGCTGGACGTGGTCTGGCTCGGCCGCCGCTCCATCGTGGGCATCGAGCCGGGCCGCAAGCTCATCGCCTCGGGCCGGATCTCCATGAGCCACGGGCGCCGGGTGCTGTTCAACCCCAAATACGAACTCCGACCGCTCGGCAAGGAGTAGCCGGTGACGTCTCTTGACAAGCCGACGTCCGAAACGGACCCCACCACCCGCACCGACCAGCAGGAGGCTGACGCGAAGGCGGTCACGGAGGCCGCGCTCTTCGAGGCCTTCGGCGGCATCCGGGGCATGGTGGAGACAGTCCTGCCGGGACTGCTCTTCGTCACGATCTTCACCATCGACAAGAACCTCACGTACTCGGCCATCGCGGCCCTGGCGGTGTCGCTGGTGCTCGTGGCCGTCCGGCTCATCCGCAGGGACACCGTCAAGCACGCCTTCAGCGGCGTCTTCGGTGTGGCCTTCGGTGTCGTCTTCGCGAAGATGACCGGCAACGCCAAGGACTTCTATCTCCCGGGCATGATCTACACGCTCGGACTGGCCCTCGCCTACCTGGTCACCACGGTGGCGGGAATGCCGCTGATCGGCCTGATCCTCGGCCCGGTCTTCAAGGAGAACCTCTCCTGGCGCACCAGGAACCCCGGCCGCAAGAAGGCCTACGCCAAGGCCAGCTACGCCTGGGGACTGATCCTGCTCGCCAAGTGCGCGATCCTCTTCCCGCTGTACTGGTGGGGCGACACCACCCAGTTCGGCTGGGTCCTGGTGGCACTGAAGATCCCGCCGTTCCTGCTCGCCGTCTACCTCACCTGGGTCTTCCTGGCCAAGGCGCCGCCGCCCATCGACGTCTTCGCCGAGATGGAGGCCGAGGAGCAGGCCGAGAAGGACCGCAAGGCCGAGCAGACCCGCGCGGCGGCCGCCGCCGAAGCGGCCCGCGGTCAGGAGTTCTGAACGGGACGGCCCGGACACGAGCCGGACGTGTGGAGGGGCCCGGTAGCGCCACTGGCGTTACCGGGCCCCTCCACACGTCCCCGCTCAGCTCTCCGAGTCCCCCTGGCGCACCGAGAGCAGGTCCTCCAGCTGCTCCTCACGCGCCTGGGCCGCGACGAACAGCAGCTCGTCACCGGCCTCCAGGGTCTCCTCCGTGCTCGGCGTCAGGACCCGCTGGCCGCGGATGATCGTGACCAGCGAGGTGTCCTCGGGCCACGCCACATCCCCGACCTGGGTACCGGCCAGCGCCGACTCCGGGGGCAGCGTCAGCTCGACCAGGTTGGCGTCGCCGTGGCTGAAGCGCAGCAGCCGGACCAGATCACCGACGCTCACCGCCTCCTCGACCAGGGCCGACATCAGCCTCGGGGTGGAGACCGCCACATCGACGCCCCAGGACTCGTTGAACAGCCACTCGTTCTTCGGGTTGTTCACCCGGGCGACCACCCTCGGCACGCCGTACTCCGTCTTGGCGAGCAGCGAGACGACCAGGTTCACCTTGTCGTCGCCGGTCGCGGCGATCACGACGTTGCAGCGCTGCAACGCCGCCTCGTCCAGCGAGGTGATCTCGCAGGCGTCCGCCAGCAGCCACTCGGCCATCGGCACCCGCTCCACCGAGATGGCGGTCGGCGCCTTGTCGACGAGCAGCACCTCGTGGCCGTTCTCCAGCAGCTCGGCCGCGATGGAACGGCCCACCGCACCGGCCCCGGCAATCGCGACACGCATCAGTGACCGCCCTCCTCAGGGCCCTCGGCGAAGGCCGCCTCGACCTTCGCGATCTCGTCCGTACGCATCATCACGTGGACCAGATCGCCCTCCTGCAGCACCGTCTGCGACGACGGCAGTATGGCTTCGCCCAGTCGGGTGAGGAACGCCACGCGGACGCCCGTCTCCTCCTGCAGCGTGCTGATCTTGTGGCCGATCCAGGACGGTGTGGTGTGCACCTCCGCGAGCTGCACACCGCCGCTCGGATCCCGCCACAGCGGCTCGGCGCCCGAGGGCAGCAGCCGGCGCAGCATCTGGTCCGCCGTCCAGCGCACCGTGGCGACCGTGGGGATGCCGAGCCGCTGGTAGACCTCGGCGCGCCGGGGGTCGTAGATCCTGGCCGCGACGTTCTCGATGCCGAACATCTCGCGCGCCACCCGGGCCGCGATGATGTTGGAGTTGTCGCCGCTGCTGACCGCCGCGAACGCGCCGGCCTCTTCGATCCCCGCCTCTCGGAGGGTGTCCTGGTCGAAACCGACGCCACTGACACGTCGGCCGCCGAATCCGGAGCCGAGGCGCCGGAACGCGGTGGGGTCCTGGTCGATGACGGCGACCGTGTGCCCCTGCTGCTCCAGGGTCTGCGCGAGAGCGGCTCCTACTCGCCCGCAGCCCATGATGACGATGTGCACCTTGCGCCTACCTCGCAGTCCTGATCGTCCGGCTGACCTGCGAAAACACCCTGCTCACACTCATTCCTCGGCTGGCCGGGCAAACAATGGGGCAACGGTTCGTCCCGTTGCCCAGGATGAGCTTATGCGGCGCCGGGTGCGTTGCCTCATTCGAGTGTCCTTTCCCCGGGGCCACGATGGCAAAGGGACGGGGCCCGAACTGTTCCGGCACGTTTTCGAGCTTCCCGGAGCGCCTCGGCGCAAGGATTGCGTTAAGGATTTCGTGGCTTTTCCGTCCGAGTGCAGGAGATTCAAGTGATACGGGGGTGGTGCGTGGGCGGGCCCCATACGGAACCCTTACGATCCACAGCGTGTCCAAACTGACCGACGTGCCCAAACGGATCCTGATCGGACGGGCCCTGCGCAGCGACAAGCTGGGGGAGACACTCCTCCCCAAACGCATCGCCCTGCCCGTCTTCGCATCCGATCCGCTGTCCTCGGTGGCGTACGCACCCGGAGAAGTCCTCCTGGTGCTGTCCATCGCAGGCGTGTCGGCGTACCACTTCAGCCCGTGGATCGCGGTCGCCGTCGTGGTCCTGATGTTCACCGTCGTCGCCTCGTACCGGCAGAACGTGCACGCGTACCCGAGCGGGGGCGGCGACTACGAGGTCGCGACCACCAACCTCGGCCCGAAGGCCGGGCTGACCGTGGCCAGCGCCCTCCTGGTCGACTACGTCCTCACCGTCGCCGTGTCGATCGCCTCCGGGGTGGAGAACCTCGGCTCCGCGATCCCGTTCGTCGTCGAGCACAAGACGGCCTGTGCCGTCGCGGCCATCGTGCTGCTCACGGTGATGAACCTGCGCGGCGTGAAGGAGTCCGGGAAGCTCTTCGCCATCCCCACGTACCTCTTCGTGGCCGGCGTCTTCATCATGATCGTGTGGGGTGCCTTCCGCGGACTGGTGCTGGGCGACACCATGCACGCCCCGACCTCCGGCTACACGATCAGGGCCGAACACCAGGGACTGGCGGGCTTCGCCCTCGTCTTCCTCCTGCTGCGGGCGTTCTCCTCCGGCTGCGCCGCCCTCACCGGCGTCGAGGCGATCAGCAACGGCGTCCCCGCGTTCCGCAAGCCCAAGAGCAAGAACGCCGCCACCACCCTCGCGGCGATGGGCCTGCTGGCCGTCACCATGTTCTGCGGCATCATCGGGCTGGCCATGGCCACCGACGTGAAGATGGCGGAGAACCCGGCGAAGGACCTGATCAGCAACGGCTCCCCGGTCGGATCCGGCTTCGTCCAGGACCCGGTGATCTCCCAGGTCGCGGCCGCCGTGTTCGGTGACGGGACGTTCTTCTTCGTCATCCTCGCCGCGGCCACCGCGCTCGTGCTCTTCCTGGCCGCGAACACCGCGTACAACGGCTTCCCGCTGCTCGGCTCGATCCTGGCCCAGGACAGCTACCTGCCCCGTCAGCTGCACACCCGCGGTGACCGGCTCGCCTTCTCCAACGGCATCGTGCTGCTGGCCGGCGCCGCGATCCTGCTGGTCGTGATCTACGGGGCGGACTCGACCCGGCTGATCCAGCTCTACATCGTCGGCGTGTTCGTCTCCTTCACCCTGAGCCAGACCGGCATGGTGCGGCACTGGAACCGCCACCTGCGCGCCGAGAAGGACCCGCTCAAGCGCCGCCACATGATCCGCTCCCGCGCGATCAACACCTTCGGCGCCTTCTTCACCGGCCTGGTGCTCGTCGTCGTCCTCGCCACCAAGTTCACCCACGGCGCCTGGGTCGCGCTGCTCGGCATGGTGATCTTCTACGGCACGATGACCGCGATCCGTAAGCACTACGACCGGGTCGCCGCGGAGATCGCCGCCGACGAGGGGCCGTCCGACGAGAGCATCAGGCCCTCCCGGGTCCACTCGATCGTCCTGGTCTCCAAGCTCCACCGCCCCACCCTGCGCGCGCTCGCCTACGCGAAGCTGATTCGCACGGACCATCTGGAGGCGCTCTCCATCAGCGTCGACCCGGCCGAGACGAAGGCGCTCAGGGAGGACTGGGAGCGGCGCGGCATCAACGTACCGCTGAAGATCCTCGACTCCCCGTACCGCGAGGTGACCCGCCCGGTCATCGAGTACGTCAAGGGCCTGCGCCGGGAGAGCCCGCGCGACGTCGTGAGCGTCTACATCCCCGAGTACGTCGTCGGCCATTGGTACGAGCACCTGCTGCACAACCAGAGCGCCCTGCGGCTCAAGGGCCGGCTGCTCTTCACCCCGGGGGTGATGGTCACCTCGGTCCCGTACCAGCTGGAATCCTCGGAGGCGGCCAAGAAGCGCGCCCGCAGGCGCGCGGACTGGACCGCACCGGGCTCGGTGCGCCGGGGACCGGTGGAGCGCAGGTCCAAGGAGCACACGCACAAGAGCTGACACCGCCCCCTCATCGGTGGTAAGCGGCCGGACGGCACCCACGTAGACTCGTAGGTTGTTGTCCGGCCGCTTGCCGTTCGCCTTTACCCCTTGATCTCTGGAGCCTCCCCCTCATGCAGAACGAATCCACTTCGCCGCAGACGGGCGAAGCCCAGACCGTGGAATCGCTCGTGGGGCGGGAGTACGAGGTCGAGGTCGGCCCGGTCGCCCACGGCGGCCACTGCATCGCCCGGACCGCCGAGGGCCAGGTCCTGTTCGTACGCCACACGCTCCCCGGCGAGAAGGTCATCGCCAAGGTGACCGACGGGACGGCCGAATCCCGCTTCCTGCGCGCCGACGCGGTACAGATCATCGAGGAGTCCAAGGACCGGGTGAAGGCCCCCTGCCCGTTCGCGGGCCCCGGCAAGTGCGGCGGCTGCGACTGGCAGCACGCCAAGCCCGGCGCCCAGCGACGGCTCAAGGGCGAAGTGATCGCCGAACAGCTCCAGCACCTCGCGGGCCTCACCCCGGAGGAGGCCGGCTGGGACGGCACCGTCATGCCGGCCGAGGGCGACAAGCTCCCGCCGGGCGAGGTCCCGGCCTGGCGCACCCGGGTCCAGTACGCCATCGACGAGGACGGCCGGGTCGGCCTGCGCAAGCACCGCTCGCACGACATCGAGATCATCGACCAGTGCCTGATCGCCGCCCCCGGCGTCTCCGAGCTCGGCATCGAGAAGCAGGACTGGCCCCAGATGGCCACGGTGGAGGCCATCGCCGCCACCGGCTCCAACGACCGCCAGGTCATCCTGACCCCCCGCACCGGCGGCCGCCTCCCGCTGGTCGAGCTCGACAAGCCCGTCTCGGTCCTGCGCGTCGACGAGCACGACGGCGGCGTCCACCGCGTCCACGGCCGGGGCTTCGTCCGCGAACGCGCCGACGACCGCACCTACCGCGTGGGCTCCGGCGGCTTCTGGCAGGTCCACCCGCAGGCCGCGTACACCCTGGTGAAGGCCGTCATGCAGGGCCTCATGCCGCGCAAGGGCGAGATGGCCCTCGACCTGTACTGCGGCGTCGGCCTCTTCGCCGGCTCCCTCGCGGAACGCCTCGGCGACAAGGGCGCGGTCCTCGGCATCGAGTCCGGCAAGCGCGCGGTGGAGGATGCCCGCCACAACCTCAAGGACCTGGAGCGGGTCCGCATCGAGCACGGCAAGGTCGACCAGATCCTGCCCCGCACCGGCATCACAGAGGCCGACCTCATCGTCCTCGACCCGCCCCGCGCGGGGGCCGGCAAGCAGACGGTGAAGCGCCTCGCCGCCCTCGGCGCCCGCCGCATCGCGTACGTCGCGTGCGACCCGGCGGCCCTGGCGCGGGACCTGGCGTACTTCGCGGAGGGCGGCTACAAGGTACGGACGCTGCGGGCGTTCGACCTGTTCCCGATGACGCATCACGTGGAGTGTGTGGCGATTCTGGAGCCGGTGAAGAAGGACGACTGACCTGCGGGTTCGGGTGGTGCGCGTAATGTGCGGGTGCGGGCACTACAGGCCATATCGCGCTCCATGATGCCCGGGAACCGGCTCACGGAACGTCTGCCGTGGGCAGCCGAGCACCGTTGTACAGTCCATCGGTCGGGCTTCGGCCGCCTTGATGGTTTCGGCCTCCTTCCTTCACGCTCGCCTCTACCTCTGTGCACTGTCCCTGATCGAGGCACCGAGCGTCTTCAGAGTCCGGACCAGTGGTTGAGCGTCAAGCGGGGTTCCGCGTTGCGGGCGAGTTCGTGCGCTTGTGCGGGCCACCAAGCTCCGGCAGCCGGGTCGACGATGCCGTACTCGGGGTCGATCGTGCTGCCGGTGTTGCGGGTGCAGCTGCCGTCGGACTCGCCGATGGTCTTCACGTACAAGTACGCGTCGACGAGCGGGACGCCGGTGTCGGAGGTCGGGCGAGGGCCCATGCCCCGCCCGGGCGGGTTGCACCAGGTCTCCGGGTCGCCGCTGTACTTACCCGGAGGCGGGGTCCATACGCCCTTGCCGTTGCGGCTGGTGTCGATCACGAAGTGGGCCAGGTCCTTGCTGGACGGGCTGCCCACGTTCTGGTCGAACCAGCTGTCGGTCCAGTGCCAGGTGGTGGGGTCGGTGGAGGAGACGGCGTTGCCCGGGGTTCCGTCGTTGGGGGCGTCCGGGGAGTAGAACTGACTGGCGCACCGGTCTGCGTGGCCGCGGGACGACTCGGGGCCCTTGGTGGCGAACCACATGCACTTGGACACCCAGGTCCCGTACTGGGAGGTCTCGTCGGTGGGCTGGTAGTTGGATATGTTCAGGACGAAGCCGTCGCTCTGCTGGACGCCGGCGTCCAGGAGTCGCTGCGTGATGTCCCCGACGGACCGCCACTGGCTGTTGCCCGCGTCCAGGTAGACCGTGGCGTTCGTTCCGTTCTTCAAAGTGCGTACCGCGTAGTCGAGGTCGGCCATCCGGTGGGCGGTGAGTTCTCCGGTCGGGTCGACGTCGCCGGCGCAGTCCTCTGGGAGGGAGGCCAGGCCGTCGGGTTCCAGGATGACCACGGCCTTGTCGTTGCCGATGCCCTGGGCGAAGGCGTCGAGCCACTGACGGTAGGCGGCCGACGAGGCGGCTCCGCCGCTGGAGTAGAGGCTGCAGTCCCGGCCGGGGATGTTGTATGCCACCAGGGCCGGGACACGGTGGGCGAGCTTGGCGGCACGGACGAGCTTGCGCACCTTCGTGTCGGCTTCGGCCGGTGTGCCCCCCGTGAACCACGCTGCCTGCGGGTAGCCGGCCAGTTTGGCCATGTTCAGGCCGTCCTGGACTCTTCCGGCCCTGAGGTCGTCGATCGCCTGCCGGGCCGCCTTGCTGTTCGGGTCGACGTAGAACTTCGTGGCTGGGGTGACATGGCCCCGGTCAGGGGCGGGTACGGCCTGTGCCTGCGTGGCGGCGAGTGCGGCGCAGGCGGTGAGCGCCGCGGTGACGATGGCTGTACGGCGCCGGAGGGTGCGGGGTTTCATCGGAACTCCTGGTCGTGAATCGGAAGGGGCGGAAGTCCGCCGCCGGCCGGGATCCGTGGTGTGCCTTACGGCCAACGGGCCCCGGCCGGTGGGTGTGGCCGTCAGGGGTCAGGGAGGACCTGCATGGCCACTGGCCGGTGCGGCGAGAGTGCGTGCATGGCGTCGCGCGGCAGACGGCAGTTTGACGACAGGCCCTAGAGGTCAGTAGCCGTAGATCATCTTGTAGGTGACCTCGGGGAGGAACTGGCCTGCCGCAGAGCCCGCTCCGACGCCGCAGTTGCCGTCGGACTCGCCGGGCGTCTTGATCCAGAGGAGCATCTCGGCGCCACCGCCCTTCTGGGAGGGGGTGCCGATCTTGCGGCCGGCGGAGTTGCACCACTCACCGTTGTTGGAGCCGTTGCCATTGCGGCTGGTGTCCACGACGAACGGCTTGGTGTATCCGCTGGACGACTTCAGCGCGGCATTGATCGAGTTGGCGTAGGTGATGTTCTGCGCAGTGCCGTAGTAGTTGGAGACGTTCAGCGAGAAGCCGTGGGCACGGCTGAGACCGGCGGCGTTCAGGTTCGCGGCCATCTTGGAG
The DNA here is from genome assembly GCF_041435055.1 of Streptomyces sp. NBC_00341. Taxonomy (NCBI): domain Bacteria; kingdom Bacillati; phylum Actinomycetota; class Actinomycetes; order Kitasatosporales; family Streptomycetaceae; genus Streptomyces; species Streptomyces sp. NBC_00341. The sequence goes on from NZ_CP108002.1 coordinate 6,844,754, forward strand.
GCGCTTTGCCAGCCCGGGTTGCCCGCGTCGAGGTACACCCAGGTGTTGGGGGCCTTCTGGTTGAACTGGGTGATCGCGTTGTTGAGCAGGGAGTTGCGCTCGGCGATCTGGGCGGCATTCATACAGCTGGTGTCCCCGAGCGAGTCCGGCTCGAGGATGACGACGGCGGGCCTGGTGCCGATGCCGCCGGCAAACGCGGCGATCCACTCGTTGTAGGCGGCGGTGGACCCTGCCCCGCCGCCGGACTGCCCGCCGCAGATGTCGCGGTTGGGGATGTTGTAGGCCACGAGGATGGGCAACTTGTCCTTGACGTCGGCCGCTCCGACGTACGCCCCCGTCGCGGTTCCGATGGTGCCGCTCCAGTTGCCGAACCAGCGGGCCATGGGCTTGGTGGCGACGTTGTCACGGATAGCGGGCGCCCGTCCGTCGCCGGGGGTGGCGGCGGCCCAGAGGGCCGGGCTGGAGCTGGGGTCGACGTAGAAGCCGCTGGTCAGCGTGGTCGGGTCGGCGGCCTGGGCGGACGGAGAGGCGGCGAGGGCCAACGGCAGGGCAAGCAGCGCTGCCGTTATCACGCGGGAGAGGTGACGCATGGGAGTACCTCAGTTCCTGACGGGGATACGCCGCGCAACTGTCGTCGTGAGCGTGCGGCGCGGAGGGGGCGGCGGTGGTAGTACGACGTCCCGGGCAACCCACGGCTCGGGCAGGGACGCACACACCACAGACTGTGAGGTAATGGGAGCGCTCCCACTGGAAGCGCTCCCACCATGAGTCCCGGAGGTCTATGGGGTATGACCGGTATCGTGTGGGCCGCAATTCCGCCTGTCAAGGGACCTCGCACAACTTCCTCTTCACGTGGAGGTAACCCGGGCGAAGCGAGAAACTGGAAGCGCTACCAATTCGGTCCGCGTCAAGGACGCCCTGGGGAGCCCTCAAGCCGGCCGTGAGGGAAAGTCTTCGGCGCAGGTCAGAGGGTTGCGCTCTGTCAGTAGTCGGCACTGGGTGACACTGCCGAACCGGGCGGTGCCTCCCGACCGCGAATCCGATCGTCGACGACCGGGGGTTCGAAGGAGGAGGGGGCGACTGGGCCGCGGCTCGCAGTCGACCGGGCGCGGGGCATGCGGCGCGACCAAGGTGGGCCGTCGCGAGACCTGGGACAGGGTCACCGTGCCGCGGCGGGACGTTCACGGCCCAGCGATCAGGGGCGCCACCCGAATACGGTCTTCGAGCGGCAGGCAACTCGTCCGCCTTTCCCCGGGGCCCACAGCTCGGCCTTTCCCAGGGGCCACAGCTCGGTCCGCCGGGCCCGTGGGATCATCGCCAGGTCCACCGCCGCGGTGAAGCCCGAGGAGTAAGTGTTCCGATGCAGCCGACGCCCAGGCGCATGCCGACCCTCGATGAGGTGGCCGCACGAGCCGGCGTGTCGCGCGCAGTGGCTTCCCGGGCGATCAACAACGTCCCGCATGTGAGCCGGGCCAAGCGGGAGGCCGTCGAACGGGCCGTCCGCGAGCTGGGGTACGTGCCGAACTCGACCGCGCGGGCGCTGGCCGGCAGCAAGTTCGGCGCCGTGGTGCTGGCCGCTTCCAGTGACGAGACCGGCCTGTTCGCGGATCCGTTCTTCGCCGAGATCATCGTCGGGGTGAGCACGGCTCTGGAGGAGACCGACCTGCAACTGATCCTGGTGCTCGCCAATACGCCGCGCGGCCGCGGCCGCCTGCAGCAGATGGTCCGCTCAGGCCGTGCCGACGGCATCATGCTGATGGCGCTGCGTGGCGACGACCCGCTGGGACGGCTGGCCGAGGATGCCGGGATGCCGGTTGTCTTCGGCGGCCTGCCCCTGGCCGGGGAGCCCCGCTGGTACGTGGATGCCGACAACAGGGGCGGGGCCAGGCTGGCCGCCGATCACTTCGTGCGCGCGGGGCGGACCCGACCCGTCATGATCACAGGTCAGGTGGACAGCCGGGTTTCGGTGGCCCGCGAGCAGGGCTTCGCCGAAGGACTGGCGCTGGCCGGCGTCCCGCTGCTGGGGGTTTCCTCCGGTGCGTTCCAGGTGGAGGGCGGCGCAGCTGCGATGGAGCAATTGCTTGACGCCAACCCGCAGTTGGACGCGGTTTTCGCGGCATCGGACGGGATGGCGATCGGCGCGCTCCAGGTGCTCCGTCGCCGGGGGCGGCGGGTTCCCGAGGACGTCTCGGTGATCGGCTACGACGACCTGGCCGGGGCTCGGCACGCCAACCCGCCGCTGACCACCGTGCGTCAGCCGGTCAGGGCGCTGGGGCACGAGATGGCGCGGATGCTGGTCAGCGCGATCAACGGGCAGGACCCGAGCCCGCTGATCCTGCCGACCCGGCTGACCGTACGGGAGTCCGCGCCGTAGCCGGCTGCGCCGCGCTGCGTACGGCCCGCCGGGCCCCGGCGGGGATGTCGGCCGAACCGCTGCACCGAGCTTGACGTGCGAAAACTGGTAGCGATCACGTGGAGTGCGTGGCGATTCTGGCGCCGGTGAAGAAGGGCGACTGAGCTGCTGTTCTGTGGGTTCCGGTGGATTATTCGTCCCGTTCCTGCCGGGTGACTGGTCGGCCGGGGGGTCGGCCCCGCAAGCCTTCTGGTCTGCGCATTCATCAGGGGAGACGCTTGCGTCGGCGATGTCCTCAGGGTGTCGTTCGAAGATGGCTTGACGCTCGGATGACCCTCGAACCGGAAGTCCCAACCTCTCGCCCACATTCGGCTACTGCCGCATGGGCAGCACTATCGGCACAAGGGAAGGACTTCCGGTACGGGCTTCCGCTGCGCCTTTCCGGCGGCGTCGACGGTGCCCGGCACGCTCTGCAGGGCCGCGCGGCCGGAGGTTCGGTTCGTGCCGCCCCCTGTCCCTGCCCCTCCGCCGCCGCGGATCCTCACCGAGGTCTACTCGGACTCGCCTGTTTGATCATCTTGGCTGCGGCGGCTCCGGGGAGGCATTTTGAAACGATCAGTGAGTCGATCGGGTGCGGCTTGCGCCGACTCCCGCCGTCATCCCGACGGGCCGCGGGTGGGCGGCCGGCGGATTCCGTCCTTGAGGTAACGGGGGATCCGTCTGGTCGCGGCCCGGGACGCATAGGCCCGTCGGCGCGCACAGGAGCCCCTCCCACCTGCCGAGACTTCGATTTCTCCGCCCTGGAGCGACCCTCCGCAGGGTGCGCGTGGTCACCGCCCGACCGCTCGTGTACCGCCGGTCCCGGCCCCGGAGGCGAGGTCGGCGGAATCCAGGCCGAGCAGATCCCGTGAGGGGGCGTTGACAGGTGGCCGGTGTGACCTTAACGTGCTCTTGAATCGTTTCACAGTGGTTGGTCTTCCCGGGAGATACGTTGAGTGAGCCGACAGGGCACGAGTCGCGTACCGCGCGTGCCATAGCGACGCTGAAGCAGCAGGCGATAGAGACCCCTTCGTGGGCCTACGGCAACTCGGGTACGCGCTTCAAGGTGTTCGCGCAGCCGGGCGTGCCGCGTACGGCGCGGGAGAAGGTGGATGACGCCGCGAAGGTGCAGGAGTTCACCGGTGTAGCCCCCGTGGTCGCCCTGCACATTCCGTGGGACAAGCAGGACGGCATCGACGGCTACCGCGACCTCGCCACGTACGCGGGGGAGCGCGGGGTGCGGCTCGGCACCGTCAACGCGAACGTCTTCCAGGACGACGCCTACAAGCTCGGCTCGGTCACCAACCCCGATCCCGCCGTGCGACGCAAGGCGCTCGGTCACCTGATGGAGTGCGTCGAGATCATGGGCGCCACGGGGTCGCGCGACCTGAAGCTGTGGTTCTCGGACGGCACCAACTACCCGGGCCAGGACGACATCAGCGCCCGCCAGGGCCGCCTGGAGGAGGCCCTGCACGCCGTCTACGAGGCTCTGGGCGAGGAGCAGCGGCTCATCCTGGAGTACAAGCTCTTCGAGCCCGCCTTCTACGCGACCGACGTGCCGGACTGGGGCACCTCGTACGCGCACTGCCTCAAGCTCGGCGACAGGGCGAAGGTCTGTGTGGACACGGGCCACCACGCGCCGGGCACGAACATCGAGTTCATTGTCGCCTTCCTGCTGCGCGAGGGGAAGCTCGGCGCCTTCGACTTCAACTCCCGCTTCTACGCCGACGACGACCTGATGGCGGGCGCGGCCGACCCCTTCCAGCTCTTCCGCATCATGCACGAGGTGCAGGGCGGCGGCGGTCTGGAGGAGGACTCGGGGATCGCCTTCATGCTCGACCAGTGCCACAACATCGAGCAGAAGATCCCGGCCGTCATCCGTTCGGTCATGAACGTGCAGGAGGCGACCGCGAAGGCGCTCCTCGTGGACAGGGAGGCACTGAAGGCCGCGCAGCGGTCCGGTGACGTCCTGGCCGCGAACGCCGTGCTGATGGACGCGTACAACACCGATGTGCGTCCGCTTCTCGCCACGGTCCGCACCGAGATGGGCCTCGCTCCCGACCCGGTCGCCGCCTACCACGCCTCCGGTTGGCAGCAGCGGATCGAGGTCGAGCGCGTCGGCGGCGAGCAGGCCGGCTGGGGCGCCTGAGCCCCGTACGTCCCAGGGGCTCGCGCCGGTCCGGCACCGTACGCGTACCGGCGTGACGGGCGCCGGGCGTGGTGCATGCTCCCAGCCCGAGCCGCACCGGCCGGAGCACGCCACCCCGTCCCGTACGAGCCACAGGCCCGGCCGCCCGGGGTCACGGGCACGGCCCCCTTGCCGCCCGTCGGCGTCGATCCGATTCCGGCCGCACCCGTCCTCCACGACCTTTCACGAAGGAACTCCTCTCATGGCCTCCGCCACGCATCCCGAAGTCGCCGCTCTTCTCGACCGTGCCCACCGCCTCGGTGCCGATCCGCGCAACACCAACTACGCGGGGGGCAACGCCTCGGCCAAGGGTGTCGAGACCGACCCCGTGACCGGAAACCCCACGGAACTGATGTGGGTGAAGGGCTCAGGCGGTGACCTCGGCACTCTGACCGAGCAGGGTCTCGCCGTGCTGCGGCTGGACCGTCTGCGCGCTCTCTGCGAGGTGTATCCGGGGGCGGAGCGCGAGGACGAGATGGTCGCCGCGTTCGACTTCTGCCTGCACGGCAAGGGCGGGGCCGCCCCGTCCATCGACACCGCGATGCACGGTCTCGTGGACGCGGCGCACGTCGACCACCTGCACCCCGATTCCGGTATCGCGCTGGCGTGCGCGGCCGATGGTGAGCGGCTGACTGCTGACTGCTTCGGGGACAAGGTGGCGTGGGTGCCGTGGCGGCGTCCCGGGTTCCAGCTCGGCCTGGACATCGCGGCGATCAAGGAGGCCAACCCGCAGGCGGTCGGGGTCGTGCTCGGCGGTCACGGCATCACCGCGTGGGGTACGACCTCCCAGGAGTGCGAGCGCAATGCCCTCTGGATGATCCGCACCGCCGAGAACTACCTGGCGGAGAAGGGCAAGGCGGAGCCCTTCGGTTCCGCGATCGAGGGGTACGGGGCCCTGGCGGAGGCCGAGCGGCACGCCCGCGCCGCAGCCCTCGCCCCGGTCATTCGCGGGCTCGCTTCCACCGACCGTCCACAGGTCGGCCTCTACAGCGACAGCGAGCCGGTTCTCGACTTCCTCGCGCACGCCGGGCACCCGCGCCTCGCCGCGCTGGGCACCTCGTGTCCGGACCACTTCCTGCGCACCAAGGTCCGCCCCCTCGTCCTCGACCTCGCCCCCTCGGCACCGCTCGCCGACCAGGTCGCGCGCCTGAAGGAACTGCACGAGGAGTACCGGACGGAGTACCGCGCCTACTACGAGCGCCACGCCGCCCCCCAGTCGCCCGCGATGCGTGGTGCCGATCCGGCCATCGTCCTCGTTCCGGGCGTCGGCATGTTCTCCTTCGGCACGGACAGGCAGACCGCCCGGGTCGCGGGTGAGTTCTACGTGAACGCCATCAACGTCATGCGCGGCGCCGAGGCCGTCTCCTCCTACGCCCCCATCGAGGAGTCGGAGAAGTTCCGCATCGAGTACTGGGCCCTCGAAGAGGCCAAGCTCCGGCGGATGCCGAAGCCGAAGGCCCTCGCAGCCCGCGTCGCGCTCGTCACCGGCGGCGGTTCGGGCATCGGCAAGGCGATCGCGCACCGTCTGGTGGCCGAGGGCGCCTGCGTCGTCGTCGCCGACCTCAACGGTGAGAACGCCGCCGCCGTGGCGAAGGAACTGGGCGGACCGGACAAGGCCGTCGCGGTCACCGTGGACGTGACCGACGAGGACGGGATCATCGCGGCCTTCGAGCAGGCCGCACTCGCCTTCGGCGGTGTCGACCTCGTCGTCAACAACGCGGGCATCTCCATCTCCAAGCCGCTGCTGGAGACGACGGTGAAGGACTGGGACCTCCAGCACGACATCATGGCGCGCGGTTCCTTCCTCGTCTCGCGCGAGGCCGCCCGGGTGATGATCGCGCAGAACCTGGGCGGTGACATCGTCTACATCGCTTCGAAGAACTCGGTGTTCGCGGGGCCGAACAACATCGCGTACTCGGCGACCAAGGCCGACCAGGCCCACCAGGTGCGTCTGCTCGCCGCTGAGCTGGGGGGCCACGGGATCCGGGTCAATGGTGTCAACCCCGATGGTGTCGTGCGCGGTTCCGGCATCTTCGCCAACGGCTGGGGTGCTCAGCGCGCCGCGACGTACGGCGTGGAGGAGAGCAGGCTCGGCGAGTTCTACGCCCAGCGGACCCTGCTGAAGCGCGAGGTGCTCCCCGAGCACGTGGCCAACGCGGTCTACGCCCTCACCGGTGGCGAACTGAGCCACACCACCGGCCTGCACATCCCCGTCGATGCCGGCGTCGCCGCCGCCTTCCTGCGATGAGCGGCACCCCGGCTGCGTACGCCGCCGTGGACCTCGGCGCCTCCAGCGGGCGCGTCATGGTCGGCCGTGTCGGTCCCGGCACACTGGAACTGAGCGAGGCGCACCGCTTCCCCAACCGGCCCGTGCGCCTCCCGGAGGGGCTGCGCTGGGACATCCTCGCCCTGTACGCGGGCGTCCTCGACGGGCTGCGGGCGGCGGGCCAGGTGGACTCGGTGGGCATCGACAGCTGGGCCGTCGACCACGGGCTGCTCGACGCGGACGGCGTACTGCTCGGCAACCCGGTGCACTACCGCGACAGCCGCACCGACGGCGTCGCCGAGAAGCTGTGGGCCACGTTGCCGCCCGAGGAGCTCTACGCGGCGACCGGCCTCCAGTACGCGCCGTTCAACACGCTCTACCAACTGCTCGCGGCCCGCTCCACACGGCAGTACGCGAGCGCCGCGCGACTGCTGCTCCTGCCCGACCTGCTGACCCACTGGCTCACCGGCACCGAGGGCACCGAGCTGACCAACGCCTCCACCACCCAGCTCATCGACCCGCGCACCCGCGACTGGGCGCACGGGGTGGCCGAGCGGGCCGGGGTCGACCTCGGGCTCTTCGCCCCGCTGCGGCAGCCCGGCGACCCGGCCGGGCTGCTGCGGTCCGAGGTGCTGGAGGAGACCGGGCTCACCGGGCCGGTCCCCGTGACGACCGTCGCCTCGCACGACACGGCGTCCGCCGTCGTCGCCGTTCCCGCGGGCAATGAGCGCTTCGCCTACATCTGCACCGGCACCTGGTCGCTGGCCGGCCTCGAACTGACGGCGCCCGTGCTCACCGAGGACTCCCGCGCCGCCAACTTCACCAATGAACTCGGCATCGACGGCACCGTCCGCTACCTGCGCAACATCATGGGCCTGTGGCTCTTCCAGGAGTGCGTACGCGCCTGGGGCGATCCGGACCTCGGCGCACTCCTGCGCGGCGCCGCCGCCGTGCCGGGCCTCAGATCGGTCATCGACGCGGGCGACCCCGCCTTCCTCGCCCCCGGCCGGATGCCGGAACGCATCGCGGCCGCCTGCCGGGAGACGGGTCAGCCCGTACCCGGGACGCCTGCCGAGACCACGCGCTGCATCCTCGACTCCCTCGCGCTCGCCCACCGCAGGGCCGTCCAGGACGCGCAGCGCCTAGCCGGGCACCCCGTCGACGTCGTGCACATCGTCGGCGGCGGCACCCGCAACACCCTGCTGTGTCAGCTCACCGCCGACGCCTGCGGGCTCCCGGTGGTCGCGGGGCCGACGGAGGCCGCCGCGCTCGGCAACGTCCTCGTCCAGGCACGGGCACACGGAAAGGCCGGTGACCTCGCCGACATGCGCCGCCTGCTCGCCCGTACCCAGGCACCCACCCGCTACACGCCGCAGGGAGACACCGCGCGCTGGCGGGCGGCGGAAGCGAGATTCACCGAGCGCTGAAGCCCCGAGCAGCCCCGAGAAGCTCCGGGAGAACTCGCAAACGCCCTGCCCCGCACCGACGCCCGGCCTTCCTGGGCGCCCGGTGCGGGGCCGATCCCCGCCCCGCACCGATCCCCGCCCCGCACCGAACCCTCGTGCGGCCGGACGCCGCGCGCGACACCGGCCGGACCCGTACGGACATCTCAGGAGCAGCACCATGCCGGACACCCCAGGCGCCCCGCGGACCCCGGACACAGCCGGCCGCGAGGCCGAGGCCGACGCAGCCCGTGAGGCCGTCGTTCAGGCCGCGCTCGGCGAACTCGACCTCGACACCAAAGCGCGGCTGCTCGCCGGGCAGGACCTGTGGTCCCTGCCCGCCGTCGCGCACATAGGCCTCTCCTCGCTCGTCATGTCCGACGGGCCGATCGGAGTGCGCGGGGCGCGCTGGAGCGCGGACGACACCTCGATCGCGCTGCCCTCGCCCACGGCCCTCGCCGCGAGCTGGGACCCCGCCCTCGCGCGGCGCGCGGGCACACTGCTCGCGCAGGAGGCCCGCCGCAAGGGGGTGCACGTCCTGCTCGCGCCCACGGTGAACCTGCACCGCTCGCCGCTCGGCGGGCGGCACTTCGAGGCGTACAGCGAGGACCCCTACCTCACCGGTCGGATCGGGGCCGGGTACGTGAGCGGGGTGCAGGCGGGCGGGGTCGGCGCGACCGTGAAGCACTTCGTGGCCAACGACGCCGAGACCGAGCGCTTCACCGTCGACAACCTCGTCCCCGACCGGGCGCTGCGCGAGCTGTACCTGGCGCCCTTCGAGTTCATCGTGGGAGCGGCGCGCCCCTGGGCCCTGATGACGGCCTACAACGCCGTCAACGGCCCGACGATGACCGAGCACCACCGTCTCGTCAACGAAGTCCTGCGCGGCGAGTGGGGGTTCGACGGCGTCAACGTCTCCGACTGGCTCGCGGCGCGCTCCACCGTCGGCGGCATCACGGGCGGTCTCGACCTCGCGATGCCCGGCCCCGACACCGTCTACGGAGAAGCGCTCGCCGCCGCCGTCCGCACCGGTGAGGTGCCGGAGGCCACCGTCGACGCGGCCGTACGCAACGTGCTGCGGCTCGCCGCCCGCGTCGGGCTGCTCGCGGGGGCCGCCCCGGTGGTGCCCGCGAGCGCGCTCCCCGCAGAGGTCGACGGCGAGGCCCTCGCGCGCGAGATCGCCCGCCGCTCCTTCGTGCTCCTGCGTAACGAGAACGCGACGCTGCCCCTGCGCGACCCGGCCGGCATCGCCCTCATCGGCGCGGCGGCGCGGGATGCCCGGGTGCTCGGCGGCGGCTCGGCGACCGTCTTCCCGCCCCACGTCGTCTCCCCGCTCGACGGGCTCGTCGCGCAACTGCCCGCGGGCCGTGTCACGTACGCGATCGGCGCCGACCCGAGCGACGAACTCGCTCCGGCCGAGAAGGGGTTCGCGCTGCGTGCCCGGTGCCGCGACGCGGCGGGCGAGGTCATCGGCGAGGCCCGGCTGCCCAACGGACACCTGCAGTGGACCGACGACGACCTGCCCGAGGGCGTGACGCCCGAGCGGCTCCACAGCGTCGAGATCCTCGGTACCCTCACCCCGCGCGAGAGCGGTGAGCACCCCTTCGGGACCCGGGGGGCCGGAGGCCTCACCCTCACGGTGGCGGGTCAGGTCGTCTTCGACGGCGTACAGCCGCCCGAAGAGGAGACGGACGCCTTCGGCGCGGTCTTCGGGCCCCCGGTGGAGCGGGGTACGGTCGCGCTCACGCGCGGCGAGACCGTCGACGTCTCGCTGCGGTATGTGCTGCCCGAACGCACCAAGGGCCCGCTCTGGGGCGTCGTCTTCACTCTCGTGCACCTCGAACCGCGCCGGGACGCCGACGAGCTGATCGCCGAGGCCGTCGCCGTCGCACGTGCGGCCGAGGCTGCCGTGGTCGTCGTCGCCACGACCGACCGCGTCGAGTCCGAGGGCTTCGACCGCACCGATCTGCGCCTGCCCGGCCGTCAGGACGACCTCGTGCGCGCGGTCGCGGCCGTCAACCCCCGCACGGTCGTCGTGGTCAACTCCGGATCCCCGGTGGAGCTTCCCTGGCGCGAGGAGGCCGCGGCCGTGCTCGTGAGCTGGTTCCCCGGCCAGGAGGCAGGCGCCGCTCTCGCCGACGTGCTCCTCGGTGCCGAGGAGCCGGGCGGCCGGCTCCCCACCACCTGGGGCGGTCTCCAGGACGCGCCGGTCACCGACGTCACCCCGAAGAACGGTGAACTCCGCTACGACGAAGGGGTGTTCATCGGCTATCGGGCCTGGGACAAGGCCGGTGCCAGCCCCTCGTACCCCTTCGGCCACGGCCTCGGCTACACCTCCTGGGCCTACGAGTCCCTGGAGGTCGAGGGCACTTCGGTCACCGTCGGCGTCCGTAACACCGGTGCGCGCCCCGGACGCGAGGTCGTGCAGGTGTACCTCGCCCCGGCCGCGGCCGGGGCCGTCCCTCCGCGGCCCGCCCGCTGGCTCGCCGGTTTCGCCGGTGTGACGGCGGCCCCCGATGAGACCGCCCGGGTGACGATCGACCTTCCGGCCCGCGCCTTCGAGGTCTGGGACGAGGAGGGTGGCCGCTGGCGGCGGATGACGGGCCGCTACGAGGTACGGGTGGGACGCTCGATCGAGGACATCCGGCTCGGCGCACCGCTCACCGTCTGAGCGGGTGACCGGGTTGCCGTGCTCACCCCAAGGGCCTGTCCGACCTTGATCCGCCGGACAGGCCCTTTGGCCGCCGGCCCGGGGGTGAGCCGGCCGGGCGGCCGCCGCGGGGAGCGGCTGCCCGCGCCCGCGGGCACCACGCGGACCCGCCGCCGGCGCACCGGACGCCGTCCCGCTCTTGACCATGAGCGAGTGCCGGGCTCATAGTGTTCTGAATCCTTTCACTGACATCACGGCAAGCCGTGCAACTGCCTTTTCGTGCAGATCACTTCATTTCCCGCGTGGACTCGGTACTCCGAGTCTGAATCCATTCATGCACGTGGACGCACTCCCTTCCTCACCTCCCTGTCCCCGCACACCTGGAGCGTGATCATGACCGAGGGCACCACCGGCCCGAGCCACCGGCCGAGCCGTCGCACCGTCGTCAAGACCCTGACCGCGGGCGCCGCCGCCGCGGCGGCCACCGCCGTGACCGGCGGCCCCGCACGGGCGGCCGGTTCCCCGCCGCTCGATGTCAGGACGCTGAGCCCCTTCGACCTGTCCTTCTCGGCAGCGGCGACCTCCGTGCCGTACGCCGTCGTCCCACCCCGATTCCGCACCCTGGAAGAGGAGTTCACCCGCGACAGCCTGCACCGTTACGAGCAGCTGCACCCGGACGGCAGCCCCGCGCGGCTGAACGCCGGCCGGGGCGCCCTCAAGTCCACCGGCGCGAAGCCCTACTTCACCCTGCTGCGCTCCGCCACGGCGCAACGCGCCCCGTACTCCGCCGTCGTCGTCGATGTCCGAGCGATGACGGGCGGCACGAAGACGCACGACACCGTCCTCGTCGGACTCGCCCGCGACGCCGACCGCTACCTCATGGGCTGGTACAACAACGCCACCGGCACCGTCGGCGTCGACGTGAGCGTCGACGGCGAGGTGACCACGCTGGGCAGCATCCCGGCGAAGCTCGCCGCGCCCTTCCGGCTCGCCCTCTCGGTGACCGGGCCCGGCGCCGCCGTGCTGGCCGACGAGGGCGACGGCTGGCGGCACCTGACCGACGCCGTCGTCAGCGACCACCTCGACCTGCGCGGAATAGGCGGCAGTGCCGGCAACGCCGAGTTCGACGTCGCGACGGACGTGCCGAAGAACGGCACCCTGGGACAGCTGTTCACCGCGAAGGCGCCCTTCGTCAGCGTCGGCGGAATGTTCCCCACGCACCAGACGCGCGGCACCGAGGTCACCCTCTCGCTCCACCGCGACGGCCCCGGCGGCGAGCTGATCACCCGCTCGCGGCTCACCGACATCCCCGACAACAACTGGCAGTACCTGACCGTCGAGCAGCCGCTGCCCGCCGGGACGTACTACCTGGAGCAGTCAGAGGCCGTGGGCCCGGTCGCCTGGTGGACCAGCAGCACCGACCGCATCGACTGGGGCACCGCCTACCAGGACGGCGGGCCCGTCACCGGCGACCGCACCATCCGGCTGCTCTCCGCGCCCGCCGAACCGGCCTCCGGCCTCCTCGCCGCCTACCGCAACGCCTTCGGCGTACGCGCCGACGCCGGGACCATCGTGGTGGACCGGGTCGAGGCCGGATACTGGGGCCAGGCCGGGATCCGGGACCCCAATATCGTCACGTGGCCCGACGGCAGACCGTACATCGAGGACGGTGCGCTCTACCTCACCCTCAGCAACCACGGCCTCGCCGGCGGCATCCCCGCCGCACACCTCGGCGTCTTCCGGCTGCCGCTGCGTGCGAACGGCCGCCTGGAGGAGACCGGCAAGATCTTTCTGAACCGTTCCGGGCAGGTGTACGGCGACCACGCGGGACATGTCGTCTACGACCCGGAGCTCAAGGGCTTCCGCGTCTTCGCGGTCACCTTCGGCGACTACGACCTCTACAACAGAGCGGTCACCGAGTACGCCACCACGTCCCATGACGTCCTGCACGGCGTGAGCCTCCTCGCCCCGCGCGAAGTGGCCCGGGGCATCGACCCCTTCCCCCTCCACCACGAGGGCGCGTGGTGGCTCGCGCTCAGCGACTCGGGGACCACCACGACCTACCGCTTCGCCGACGACGCCTTCGCCGAGCCGGAACGCGTGGGCGCCAACGACAACGGCGGTGTCTACTACGAGGGCACCAAGCTGAGCCGTATCGGACGGGAGTGGTACGTCCTCACCAGCAGCTCCACCGACTACCGGGTCTACGACCTGCGGGCGGAACTGCTCGGCACGCTTCGCGCACCCCACCCGGACGGATGGATACCGCACGCCATGGTCCTGCCGCTCGCGCTGCCCGGAGACCGCACGCGGTACCTCCAGCTGAGCATGGACGGAGACGGGGACCCCGTCTCCGGGGCCTTCGGCCACTTCCGCGTGAACCTCTCCGACCAGACCGTGCGCGGACGGGAGTTCCCGGGCCGCTGAGGCCGGTACGTGCCGGGGCGGGCGTGGTCACCTCCCACGCCCGCCCCGTGCCACGATCCGTGTGCGGCGTCGTCCTCAGCGCCGCGTGCGCGTCGACTCCCGGACCACGAGTTCGGGCTGGAGCACGACCGAGCGGTGCTCGTGCCCGGCCGGCGGGTCCATCTCCGTCAGCAGCAGCTCCGCCGCCATCCGCCCCATCGTCACCGCCGGCCGGCGCACCGAGGTCAGGGGTACGGCGGCCGCTGCCGCGAACTCGATGTCGTCGTAGCCGATGATGGCCATGTCCCTCGGGACGTGGACGCCGGCCGCGAAGAGCACCTGGAGCAGTCCGAGGGCGAGCAGGTCGTTGGCGCAGAAGACGGCTGTGGGGCGCGGGTTGAGCCCCAGCAGCCTGGCGCCCGCGTCGCGCCCTGCCGCCACCGTCATGTGGTTCGTGGGGAGTTCGGTCATCGCGTCCGGCGGCAGCCCGGCATCGGCGAGCGCGGAGAGCAGCCCCGCGCGCCGGTCCTGTACCTGCTGGAGGTGCGGCGGCCCACTGACGTAGGCGACGGAGCGGTGCCCGGTGGAGACGAGGTGCCGGCCCGCGAGGGCGCCGCCCATGGTGTCGTCGACGGAGACGGAGGAAACCTCGCTCTCCTTGCCCACCCTGTCCACCAGGACGACGGGAATGCCCTGCTTGCGCAGCGCGTCCAGATCGGTCCACGAGGCATCGGCCGGCGTCAGCAGGACGCCGCATACCCGGTGTTCGGCGAACAGGGAGAGATAGCGTGCCTCCTCCCGCGGGCTCTGCGCGCTGTTGCAGACCATCGCGCCGAGACCCGCCGCCCGTGCCACATCCTCGGCGCCGTGCATGATGCCGGCGAAGAAGGGGTTGCCCGCGTCGAGCACGAGCAGAGCCATGATGCGGCTGCGCCCGGCCCGCAACTGGCGGGCCGACTCGCTGCGCACGTAGCCCAGACGCTTGATGACCACGCGGACCCGTTCCAGGGTCTCCGGTGACACCGACTCGGGACGGTTGATCGCGTTGGAGACCGTGCCGACCGACACCCCTGCCTCCTGGGCCACATCCTTGATTCCGGCCATGCGTCCTACGCTCTTCTTCGGGGGGCAGCCATCGCCCCATTCAAGCAGGTGTCCATGTGACAGCGGGCCGTCGGGACAGCGGAGTTGGGGAACCCCGCTGTCCCGACGGCCCGGTTCTCTATTCGATGCCGGAACCGACCACGCCCTTGATGTACCAGCGCTGGAACACCACGAAGATGACGAGGACGGGCAGCATGCTGATGACCGCCGCGGCCATGCCCACACTGGGCGAGACCATGTTGTACTGGCCGCGCGCGAGAGGGGCCAGCGCCACCGTCATCACCTGGTGCTCGCGGTCCGGGGCGATGACCTGCGGCCAGATGTACGTGTTCCACGCCGTCAGGAAGCTGATGGAGCAGTAGGCGGCGAGCGCGGGCTTTGCGAGGGGCAGGGCGATCTGAACGAGCACCCTGACCCAGCCGGCGCCGTCGAGCTTCGCCGCCTCGATCAGCCCCGGGGGGAGCGTCGCGAAGAACTGCCGGAAGAGCAGCATCGCGAAGGCCGTCTGCCCCGCGACCGGCAGGATCATCCCGGCGTAGGAGCCCACCAGGCCGAGACGGTCGACGATCACGTACAGCGGGATGAGCGTCATGTTCGTCGGCACGAACATCGGGACGATGATCACCGCCATCACCGCGCCCACCCAGCGGAACGGGATCTTCGCGAGGGCGAATCCGGCGGGGATGGTGATGAGGAGCTGGACGAGCAGGATGCCGATGCTGAACGCGAAGGAGTTGGCGATGACCCGCGCCGACAGGAAGTGGTACGCGTCGACGTAGTTGTGCCACACCGTCGTCGGCGGCAGGAGGTGCGGGGGGTACGCCCGGATGTCCTGCGCCGACATCAGTGAGGCCGACAGCAGGTAGAACAGGGGCAGGGCCATGATCAGCCCGCACAGGACGATCAGGGTGTAGCGGGTGGCCGCCGACCATTTGCTTCCGGTCATGACGACCTCCTGAGAATGCGGGCCCCGAGCCGGAACAGCAGGACGGCGAGACCGATGAGCACCAGCTGGAAGAGACAGAGCGCGCTGGCGTAGCCCATGTCCGAGTCACCGAAGGCGGTCTTGTACGCGTACAGGGCGAGGGTCTGGGTACGGTCGAGTGGCCCTCCGTCCGTCATGATCAACGAGACTTCGAAGGAGTTGCTCATGAAGTTGATCACCTGGAGGGTCGCCACCAGGACGGTCGTCGCCCGGACCATGGGCCAGGTGATGCTCCACAGCTGTCGCCAGCGGCCCGCTCCGTCCAGTGCCGCAGCCGCGTAGATGTCGTCGGGAATCCGCTGGAGACCGGCCAGGTAGAGGATCATCACCAGGGGCACGGCCAGCCAGATCATCATGACCGACATGGCGGGGAGCGCCCAGGTGGTGCTGGACAGCCAGGCCGGGCCGTCGACGCCGAACCAGCCCAGCACCTTGTTGGCGACACCGGCCCGTGGGTCGTACATGTAGGACCAGAGCACGGCGGCGACCGCCGACGAGGCGACCATGGGCGCGAAGTACAGGATGCGGAGCGGGCCGATACCCCGCATCCGGCTGTTGATCAGCACGGCGAGCACGAAGCCGACGAGGATCGTCGGGATCACGCCGAGCACGATGAACTCGATGGTGGTCCACAGGGCGGACCACATCGTCGGGTCCTTGAACAGCCGCGTGATGTTGTCCAGACCGGCCCACTCGGGCGTCCCGAACAGGTCCCACCGGAAGAAGCTCAGGCCGAGACCGATGAGCGCCGGGAGGATCACGAACAGGGTGAAGCCCACCATGCTCGGAGCCAGGAACAACGCCGCAGCCCAGGCGTCGCGGCGTTTTTGCTGGTTGCGCGGGCGGGTCCCCGTCGCGGCCGGCGCAGGGGTACGCACCGCCGGCTCCTTGTCCAATGCCGAAACCATTACTGCACCATTCTGTTTCCGCAGGGCTGCCTCGCCCTGGGGCGGCCGGGTCGCTCACGCCCCGGGGCGAGGCTGCTGCTCGTCACCGCGACTGGAGGGCCTGGTTGACGGTCTTCTCGGCGTCCTGGAAGGCGGACGTGACGGAGCGGTGCTCGATCTCGACCTGCTGGACGGCCTTCTTGACGCTGTCGCTGAGCGCCTTCTGCGCCTTCGCGGGCAGCGCGGGGAGCAGATAGGCGTCCTTCGCGGCGGTGGCGAAGGCATCCTCGTTCTTGGGCGGGGCGGGCAGTTCGCGCCAGGTGCCGTGGTCGAGGCCCTGCTGCGTCGGCGGGACGACCTGGCCGGTGGCCTGCGCGAGCTTCATGCCGCCGTCGTTCTTGTAGAACCAGGCGAGGAAGGCCCAGGCGCCCTCCTTGTTCTTGCTGGTCTTGCCGATCGACAGACCGTAGGAGCCACCGCCGACCGTGGACTTGCCGTTGATCTTCGGCATCGTCTGCGTGTCCCAGTCACCCTTGAGGGACTGCTTCATGGCCGGGACGACCGCGCGGACGGAGAAGGCCATCGCCGTCTGGCCGTTCTCGAACTTCGGCAGACTTCCCTGGTCGGCGGCGTACTTGGGAGCCGACGTGCCGTACGCGCCCAGAAGCATCTTCCAGGCCTCGATCGCCTTGGGCTGCCCGATACCGGACTTCTTGGTCTTCGGGTCGTAGACGCTCCCGCCGTAGGCATTGATGACCGGGTTGTAGACCGAGTTCTGGTCGCCGATACCCAGCGGGGGAGCGAGCGCCGCGAACTTGTCGCCGGAGCCCTTCTTGATCTTGTTCGCGACCCGGTAGAGGTCGTCCCAGGTCCAGTCGGGCTTCGGGTACTCGGTGACCCCGGCCTTCTGGAAGAGGTCCTTGTTGTAGAAGAGCGTCGTGGAGTCCGCGCTCACCGGGAGGCCGGTGATCTCGTCCGGGTCCTCGACGGGGCGGTACTGACCGAGGAACTGGGGGAGGAAGTCCTCGCCCTTGAGCCCGCCCTTGCCCTCCTTGAGCCACGGCCCCAGGTCCATCGTGATGTTGCCGTTGGCCAGCTGGTTGGCGGCGTAGTCGACATTCATGAGGACGTCGGGGACCTTGCCGCCGAGACGCTGGGTGACCAGCTGCTGGACGTACTGGGTCGAGTCGTCGGGCAGCGACTGCACCGAGATCTTCCGCTTGGGGAACTCCTTCTCGTACGCGGCCGCGTACTTCTTGAACTGCGGCACAAGGGCGTTCTGCACCGACAGGACGATCTTGCTCCCCTCGACGCTGCCACCGCCGCCCGACGAACCGCCGCAGGCGGCCGTCAGGGTGAGCAGGGCCGCACCGGCCCCTGCGAGCAGCATGCGCCGTTCCCGGCGTCCTCTTATTCCGGCCATCTCGCTGATCCTCTCTGTCCACGACTGTCGGCCCCGGCACGTGCGGAACCTGGAGAGCAGGTCATCATGACTGACGGTCCGCTCGCCGGAATCAGCGTCTGCGGAGACTCGTCGTGCGGCCGGCTCCACGCCATGGGTGGCGGGGCGGGCTGCGAATCCCTGAGTGAAAGCTTTCACTGACGATGCGACATTGTTTCACCGGTGTCAACACTTTCTTCGGTAAAAGCCCCCCGGTGTCGCCCATCGTGCCTGCAACGCAGCTCAGGACGGTCCGTCAGGTCGTTCGCCCGGGTGCTTCGCGAGGGTGGACGCGGGGTGTCCGGTGGGTGCGGGTCGACGCTCCACGAGGTCCATGGCGCCACGTGATTGAATTGTTTCATTCCGTGTCGGTGGCCGACTTCGCTGCCCTTGGGCCCCATCATGCGCCTGATGTCCTCAGTCGCCCGGCGGGGCGTCGAAGACGACGCGGGAGCGGTACCGGGCGGCCTCGGGACCGCGCGTGAAGACGTCCCGCACCGGGGCGAGGGTGACGCCGCCACGGCGGTACACGCCGTCCACCGCCGCCTCCGCCCCGCCGAACCACCGGGCGGCCCCGGCGTCCTCCTCCCGTGCTCCTTCGGCCCCCAGCAGCAGCGTCCCGTGGTGCAGGGCCACGGCCTCTCCGTCCCCCGCGTCCCGTACGCGCGGGCCCACCGGGAAGTCCACCGTCCAGCTGTCCCCGGCGGCCGGGACCGTGAGCAGCTCCCCGAGTGCGGGGCTGACGACGGGTCCGCGCGCAGTCCAGGTGGTGACCGTCCGTGTCGGGCCGGTCCAGGACGGCAGCGTGAAGACGATCCGCAACGGCTCCCGCAGCCCGGACTCCACGACGTCGAGCACGGTCCTGCCGCCGGTGGGGTACGTGGTGCGCTGCCGCAGCACCAGCGGACCCCCGGGCAGCGCCAGCCGGTGCGTCCCGTCGCGGTAGAGATCCACGCTCAGCGTGGTCACGCCGTCGGGCCCGGGGCCGGGCAGGCTGTAGCCGCGCTCGCGGAGTTCGGCGAGGCCGACCGCCCCGCGCATCGAGCAGCACCAGGCGGCGTCGGGGTGGTGGCCGGTGAGCCACGGCCGCCCGGGGCCGGTCGTGGTGTCGAGCCCGAAGCCGCCGTGCGCCTTCTGCGCGTGCCCGAGGCCGTTGTGCTCGATGGCGTGGGCGTCGTCGAGGTAGCGGGGCTCCCGAGTGGTGCGCCACAGGCCGAGCGCGAGGATCAGCGAGTCGGTCACGGCGCAGGGCTCGGTCCATGAGTCCGGGCGGCCGAACCAGTTCCAGGTGGCGTGATTGGCGGTCCTGCCGTGCGCGGCGTACAGCTCGTAGAGCTCGCGGGCGGCCTCCAGGGCTGACGCGGAACCACTCAGCTCGTGGAAGGCGTGCAGGCAGCGGGCGGCGGTGAGCGTGGCGTGCAGCTGGGCACGCGCTCCACGCAGGTCGTCACGCACGACGAGCGCCGCCAGCGTCTCGATCGCCGCGGCGAGGGTCAGGTCGCGGGTGTGCGCGTACGCGGCCACGAGGCCCTCCAGCGTGATGAAGACGCAGTACGTGTCGGAGGAGAGCAGCCAGCGGCCGGACCTCCCCACGACCATGCCGGACGCCTGCCCCTCGCTGTCGTCGCCCGGCCGGCGCCGGGGGTAGTCCGGGGCCCGGGTCGCGGCCGGGAGGAGCAGCCGGTACGCGATGTCCAGCGCGAGCACGCGCGAGTGGTCCTCGCCGGTGAGGCCGTGATGGGCGAGCAGCCCGGAGACGAGCCAGCCGTGCCCGGCGAGCTGCTGCTCGTCGACGGCCTCGCGGTGCACGGGCCCGAGGTGGCCATGCGCGTTGAGCACGCCCGGCAGGCCGTCCACCAGCTGCCTCAGCCGACGCGGCTCCTCGCCGGTGACCGAGGCGAGGCGGGACAGGGCGAGGATCAGCCGGCCCGGGTAGTCGCCCGGCCACGTTCCCGTCGCCCCGTCGCGCAGCACCGGCTCCGCGTCGTAGTCGGCGGCCTGGAGGCGGCGCAGGGAGGCGGCGATACGCGGGTCCCCGCGGTCGTCGGGCAGGACGGTCGCGAGCCGGGAGGGAAACCAGGGGATCATGGCGCGCTTTCTCTCGTGAGGGGAGTGGGTGCCGGTCGGTGAGACTGTGGCGCAGGTGCGGCAGGTGCGGCAGGTGCGGCAGGTGCGGCAGGTGCGGCGCGGGGGTGCGGCGGTCACAGCTGTACGGGCCGGCCCGGGACGGAGGAGCAGCTCAGGGGTTTACATGCCGGGTTTGGCGTGATGCCATGGCTGCGAATGCCTGGTGAATCGATTCAAGCGGTCATCAGATCGTGCCAGAACCGTCCACGGAGGACAACACCTCGATGTCCGTGCAGACTTACCCCCGTTCGCCCGAGCGGGCCGACGCGCCTGCCCCGGTCGCCCTGCGCGCCGAGGACCAGGCTCCCGCCGCCCCCGCGGCCACCCGCTTCGTCCCGGTCCTCACCTCCGCGAGGCCCACGCTGAGCTGGGTCGTTCCCCTGGTCCGGCGCGGCCAGCGGCAACGCGCCTACCAGGTACGCGCCTGGACCCCCGGAGGGGGCGGCGAAGAGGACCGCGTGCTGTGGGACTCCGGGCGGGTCGACAGCCACGAGAACGCCTACGTGTCCTGGAGCGGCGCCCCCCTGCGGCCCCTGTCCCGGGCGCTGTGGGCGGTCCGCGTGTGGGACGAGCGCGACACGGCGTCGGACTGGTCCGCGCCCAGCGCGCTGGAGACGGGCCCGCTCGGCGAGGACGACTGGGCGGCCGTCTGGATCGAGGTGCCCGCGCGCAGCGCCGCGCGCCACCGCTTCGCCCTGCCCGGTCCCTGCCTGCGCGCCCGGCTCCACCTCACCGCTCAGGGAGTGGTGCGCGCCCACCTCAACGGGGAGCCGGTGAACCCGGATTCCAGCGACCCCTCGCGCACCGAGCGGCACCTCGCCCTCTACCGCACCTACGACGTCACGGACCTGCTCACGGCCGGCGAGAACGTTCTCGCCCTCGTCGCGGGAACCGGCAAGCGCCGCGACCGGGAGGCCGCTCCCCGCCTCTTCGCGATGCTCGTCGCCGAGTACGCGGACGGCCGCACCCTGCGGATCGGCACCGGACCCGGCTGGCGCCACGGCCCGACGCCCGTCGTCACAGAGGACAACCACTACCTGGAGCACCACGACGGCACCGCCCGCCAGGACTGGGACGGCCTCGCCTGCGAGGACACCGACTGGCCCGCCTGCGCACCGGCCGGTCCCCCCGGCCTGCTCCCGCGCGTCCTGCCCGACCCGGGCCCCGCCCTGCGCGTCGTACGGGAACGGGAGGCCGCGGAGCTGGGGCGGCCCGTCCCCGGGGTGCGCGTCTTCGACGCCGGAGAGAACCTCGCCGGGCGCACCGTACTGACCCTCGACGGGGTCCCGGCCGGCACCGTCCTGGAAGCCGTGCACGGCGAACTCCTCGACGACGGGGGCCGCGTCTGCACCACCAATATCCGGCTGCCCAACGACACCGAGCGCGAACGCCAGGTCCTGCGCCACACCGCGAGTGGCGTGGACGGCGAACGGGCCGGGGTCTGGTTCGCGTTCCACGGCTTCCGCTACGTCGAGGTGCGCGGCGTCCCGGAGGACGCCGGGCTCTCCGTCACCGCCCGCGCCCTGCACAGCGACGCCCCGCGCACCGGAACCGTGACGGCGGACGAGCCGCTCGTCGAGCGGCTGACCGAGGCCGCGCTGCACACGCAGTGGAACAACCTGCACGCGCTCCCCGAGGACTGCCCCACCCGCGAGCAGCAGGGCTGGACCGGCGACGCCTCCGTGTCGGCCGCCGCCGCCGTCGCGCACCTCGACATGGCGGGCGCCTACCGCAAGTGGCTGCGCGACCTGCGCGAGGGCCAGCGCACGGACGGCGCCGTGCCCGCCATCGTGCCGCAGCTGGAGGACGAGGCGGCAGCGCCCGACCCGGTCTGGGGCTCGGCCTACAACGTCATCGTCCGCGAGCACTACCTGCGCTACGGCGACCTGGCGGTGGTCCGAGAGCACATCGGCCCGCTGCGCCGGTGGGCCGACCATCAGCTCTCCCTCGTCGGCCCGGAGGGGCTCGTCACCGAGGTCGAACTCTCCTACGGCTTCGACTGGCTCGCCCTGCGTCAGACCCCGCCGGTCTTCCTCCAGACCTGCGCCGTCATCGCCTCGCTGCGCGACCTGGCCGACCTGGAGGACGCCCTCGGCGAGAAGGCGCGGGCGGCGGAGCGCCTGGCAGCCGCCGACACCCTGGCCAAGACGGCCCGCGCGGCGCTGCGCGACCCGGTGACGGGCCGGTGGGCCAACGGCACGCAGGCTTCCGCCGCGCTCGCCCTCGCCACCGCGCTCGCCTCCGGCCCGGAGGAGGAGGCGGAACTGCTGGCCGAACTCGCCGCCGGGACACACGAGCAGGGCGACCGCGTCACCTCCGGCTTCTCCGCGACCCAGGCCGTCGTGCGGGCCCTCGCCGGCGGACCGGTGCGGCCGGGAGCCGCCGCCGCGCACTGGCGGCCGGGGGCCGGACAGGCGCTGCTCGCCGCGCTGCGCCAGCCCGCGTCACCGGGCATCGGCGCGATGCTCGCGCAGGGCCCCGGCACCCTGTGGGAGTGCTGGTGGATCGACGCGCAGAACACCGGGACCGGTTCGCTCGACCACATCGGGATGGGCGCGCCGTTCGCCGAGTGGGTGTGGCGCCGGCTCGTGGGGATCGAGCCCGATCTCGCGGGCCCCGGTTTCGCGCGCTTCACCGTCGCGCCCCGCCCCGTACCGGGCCTGAACCGGATCCGCGGCGAGGTCAGCACGGTGCGCGGCACGGTCGCGGCCGGCTGGGAGCGCGACGCCGGGACCGGCGGCCTGACCCTGCGCGTGACGGTGCCCGTGGGCTCGGAGGCCGTGGTGCGGGTGCCGGGCGGGGCCACCGGCCCGGTCCGCGTCGACGGGCTCGTCCTCGGTGCGGAACTGCACCCTCAGCTCGACGTCTTGGGCGCCGAAGGCCCCGACCTGTGCGTACTCGCCCCTTCCGGCGTCTACGAATTCGCCTGCGCGGCCCCCGGCGACGAGCCCGGCCCCCTGCTGGGCGCGGCGCCCGCCGCCCGCCCCGGCGTTCCCGTGCGGGTGCCGCTGGTGCCGGGTGTCCGCGCGGAGACGCTGAGCACGGGGATCACGCACGGCTGGACGGCACAACCGCTCACCCACGACGGCGAGGCCGGGGCCGTCCTCGTCACCGCCCCCGCGGACGCGGCCCCCGGCACGACCGCGCGGCTGACGGCCGGTGACGGTGTGACCGAAGCGGTACGGACCCTGCGGGTGGACGTGGGCGGGAGCTGGCTCTCGGGGGGTACGGGAGCCGGCGGCTGGTCGGCCGCCTCGGAGGGGGCGACGCTGGAGGAGCTGGAGGACATGGTGTGCCGGCCGGTCTTCCACGAGCCGGTGGCCGGGACGGCGCTGCTCGTCGGCGGTGCTCCCCGCGATCCGCGCGAGTGGCGCACCGCGCGGCTCGACCTGCCCGAGCCCGCGGACCTGACCGCGGCCCGTTTCGCTTACGCCTACGTCGACCAGTGCGTCCCGACGCCGCCCGGCAGCCTCTTCGGCAAGGCGGTGCTCCGGCTGATCTCCGCCGACGGCTCGGTGCGGGAGGGGCGGCTCGACCGGCCGCTGCCGGCGGGCTGGAACCGGGTCACGGCCGACCTCGGTGAGGACTGGCCGGGACGCTCCCGCGTGGTGGCCGTCGAGGTCGCCGTGCACCGCCCCGAGGCAGACCCCGCCCCGTTCCCGGTGAGCTTCCACCTGGGCCGGGTCGGCTGGACCTCGGCCCTGCGTACCTGGTGAGACGAGGACGCCGGGCGTGCGCGCGCCCGGCGTCCTTGGGGCGCCGCCGCTGAACGAACGGGAGCCCTTCCCGTACGGGACCTGCTGGTCCGTAAGGGAAGGGCTCCCGTCGTAGTCCGTGGGGAACCGCTCGCTGCCGGCCCCACGCCGCCGGTCACTCCTTGCCCGGCACCACCCGTCCTACCCGCTCCAGCACGGCTTCCCCCGCACCGGTGCCCGAGGCGAAGACAGCGAATCGCGCACCGGTGAAACCCTGGGTCACCTCGGCGGCGAGCAGCCGGGCGAGGCCCTGACCGACGGGGAAGCCGACCCCGCCGACGGTGGCGCGGAAGCGGTAGTGCGTCCCGTCCGCTTCGATGTCCAGGCGCACGGGCCCCTCGTCCGGCAGCGCGAAGACCTCGGTGGTGGCCAGGTCGTCGACCACGCGGTGCAGAACCGCCTCGCGCCGCCCGGCCCGGACACCTACCGCGAGCCGGTAGTGGTGGGCGGCGTCCGCGTACACCGCGACCCCGGCCGACGCCCCTTCGGGCAGCGTGCGCAGCGTGGCGCCGAACGCGTCCGCGAACTCCTGCTGGCGCCACAGGAGCGCGGCGGCGGGCCACTCGCCCTCGCCGGGCGCGAGCGCGGGCAGCGTCAGCCGGTCCAGCAGGCCGGGTGCGCGGTCCTGGTCGCCGAGTACGGCCACGAGGCCCTGCGGGGGCGGCCCTGCGACGGTGGCCCAGCCGGCGGTCCACACGGTCTCGCGGAAGGAGCGCGGAGCTCGCGCGGCCCGTCCGCCGCCGGGCAGCGGCCGGGGCAGCTCCATGTCGAGCTCCACCGTGCCGTCCCTGCCGATGACCGGCCAGCCGTCGTCGGTCCACTCCACCGGTGCGAGGAAGGTCTCGCGGCCCAGCTGGTGGTGGGCGGCGAAACCGTCGTGCCGGGTGCCGAGGAACAGCGCCCACCAGGAGCCGTCGGGTGCGTCGACGAGTTCGGCGTGCCCGGTCGACTGGACGGGGTGCCCGACACGGTGGCGGTGCGTGAGGACGGGGTTGTGCGGCGCCGGGGTGAAGGGACCCCACGGAGAGCGCGAGCGGGCGCAGGTCTGCATGTGACCGCGCCCGGTGCCGCCCTCCGCGCTGAACAGGTAGTACCAGTCGTCGATCTTGTACAGGTGGGGACCCTCGATGTCGTTGGAGCAGAAGCCGGACCAGTCCGTGGTGAGTTCGCGCAGCGGGCCGCTCATGACGCCCGTCGCGGGGTCGATCTCGCTCTGGACCACGGGCCCGAGCCGCCCGTCCGGGAGCGGGTCGAGCGTGCGCCGGGTGTAGTAGCAGGTGCCGTCGGCGAAGGTCAGTGAGGGATCGAAGCCCTCCCGGTCCACCCACGCCGCGTCCGACCACTCGCCCGCCGGGTCCTCGGCGCCGACCACGAAGTTGCCCTGCTCGTCGGCGACGTTGGTGCATGCCAGGTGGAAGCGCTTGCCGTCGTGGCGCAGGGTCGGCGCGTACAGGTTCAGCGGGCCGGGGCGGCCGTCGCGCCGGTACTGCGCGGGCCGGGTGACCGCGTAGCCGATGACACGCCAGTGGACGAGGTCACGGGAGTGCCGGATGGGGATGCCCGGCCAGAAGTCCATGGTGGACGTGGCGAGGTAGTAGTCCTCGCCGACCCTGCACACCGAGGGGTCGGCGGCGATGCCGCGCACCACCGGATTGCTCAGGCGCGCGGGGAGCGCAGTCCGGCGCGCGGTCTCCTGGACGTGAGGCATTGCGGCTCCTGATGAGGTCGAGGTGGGGCGGGCGGCGCCACGCATGTGACGTGCGGGGGAAGGAAAGGGCGGGCCGCCCCGTCACGCCATCGTGAAGCGGTAGCTGCCCGAAGAGATCGCGGCGACCGCCGCGTACTCCGCCGGTCCGTCGAGCACCCGTACCCCCGGCGCCTCGGCGAGCGGGCGGCCGGACTCGGTGATCCGCCCCGCCGCGCCGGGCAGTGCGGGGAGACGGACCTCGGCGGTGACCCCGGGCGGCAGCGTGATGGAGAGGTCCCAAGCTTCCTTCTCCCTCCGCCAGTCGACGGTGATCGTCCCGTCATCGGTGCGCAGGGAGGTCGTGGCCCACGTGAGGCCCTCGGGTGGGCGAGGCGCGACGAGGGCCCGGCGGTAGCCGTCCGCCACCGGGGCGAGTCCGCCGACGTTCCGGTAGATCCAGTCGCCGACCGCCCCGTAGGCGTAGTGGTTGAAGGACGTCATCGAGGCGTCGGCGAAGCCCGTCGAGTCGGACCAGGAGTTCCAGCGCTCCCAGATCGTCGTGGCCCCGGTGGAGACCGGGTACAGCCAGGACGGGTAGGTGTCCTGGAGCAGCAGCCGGTGCGCCACGTCGGCGCGGCCCGCGTCGGTGAGCGCGTCGAGCAGCCATGGCGTGCCGAGGAAGCCGGTCGTGAGGTGGAAGCCGCGCGCGGCGACCTCGTCGGCGAGCCGGTCCGCGGCGGACCGGACCTCGTGCGCGTCGAGCAGACCGAGGTGCAGCGCGAGCACGTAAGCGGTCTGGGTGGGCGGGTGCAGGACGCCGCCCCCGCCCACCCAGCGTTCCCGGAAGGCGGTGCGCACCCGTTCGTACGCCCGCGTCCACTCCCGCTCCCGCTCCGTCTCGCCCAGCGCGGCGGCGAGGTACGCGGCGGTACGGGCCGCGTGCGCGTAGTAGGCGGTGGCGACGAGATCCTTCGGGGTGTCGCTCAGAGCGAGCCAGTCGCCCCAGGCATCGGCGGGCCGCAGCCCGTCCTCGCTGTGCGCCGCGAGGTAGTCGAGCCAGTCCGCGACGGACTCCAGCGCCTCGCGCGCCCCGCGCCGGTCGGCGTAGCGCTCCAGCAGCGCGGCCGGCACGGTCACCGCAGCGTCGCCCCAGCCCGCCGCGCCCGCCGCGCCGGCCCGCTCCTCCTCCGGCGCCGCGCGCCGGAACATGTCGGGCACGGTGTGCGGGACGCCCCCGTCCGGGTGCTGGGCGCCGCGCAGTTCCCGCAGCCAGCCGCGCAGGAAGCCCCGGATGTCGTAGTGGAACGCGGCGGTCGGCGCGAAGACCTGGATGTCGCCGGTCCAGCCCATGCGCTCGTCGCGCTGCGGGCAGTCCGTCGGCACGGAGAGGAAGTTGCCCTCCAGCGAGCGACGGATGTTGTGGTGCAGCGTGGTCAGCCCCTCGTGCGAGCAGGCGAAGCTGCCTGTCGCGGGCATGTCGGCCCACAGCGCGACGGCGGTGACGGAGGTCAGTTGCGCCGTCCCGCCGCCGGGAAGGTGCCGCGGCGCCCGGCTGACCGTTCGCGTTCGCGTCTCGCGGTCCTCCGCACCCTTTCCGCCCCCGGCCTCCGGGGGCAGCACGCTGATCTCGCAGTAGCGGAAGCCGTGCGTCGTGAAGCGCGGCTCCCACACCTCGCCCTCCGGCGTGCCGCGCAGCACGTACTCGTCGGTCGCGCGCGCCGTGCGCAGGTTGTCGGTGTACAGGGCGCCGTCGTGCCGCAGCGCCTCGGCGTGCCGCAACAGGACGCGGGTACCGGCCGGGCCCCGCACGCCGATCCGGACCCTGCCGGACACGTTCTCGCCGAAGTCGGCGAGCGTCGCGGTACCGCGTGTCTCCTGACGTACGGGCGGCAGTTCGCGCTGGGCGCGTACGGGCGGCGCGAGTGAGGCGAGCACGCGGAGCCCCTCGGGAGCGGCGGCGGCCACGGCCGGATGCCAGGCTCCGGCGTCGAAGTCCGGCGTGTCCCAGCCGGGGGCCTCCCGCCGTGCGTCGTACACCTCACCGTTCTGCAGGTCGGCGTAGCGGACGGGGCCGTCGCTCGCACGCCACGAGCCGTCCGCCGTCGTGCGCAGGCGCGTCGTGCTCCCGTCCGTGTGCTCGACGACGAGGAGCGCCCGCAGGGCCCGTGCGGAGCCGTAGTGCTGCTTGCCGAAGATGCAGAGGTTGCCCGCGTACCAGCCGTCCGCCAGTACGGCACCCCACGTGTTGGGACCGGTCCTGAGCAGACCGGTGACGTCGTGGGTGCGGTAGGCGACACGGTGGTCGTAGTCGGTCCAGCCGGGGGCCAGCTCCTCGTCGCCGACGCGTGCGCCGTTGAGCCGCAGCTCGTGGATACCCAGCGAGGTCGCGTAGAGCCGGGCCCGCCGCACCCCGGCCCGCAATGTGAAGTCCTGCCGGAGGAAGGGGCTCGGGCGGTACGACCCGGGGGCGCGGCCGTGCGGGGCGTCGCCGTTGCGTCCGACGGCCAGGGCGCGCGGCCACACCCTGTCGTCACCGTCGTCGAAGGCGGGCGCGGCCCAGTCGTCCGGGACCTGCGCCTCGTGCGGGAAGCCGCGGGCGCGCCAGGAGTCATCGCTCGCGACGGCGTGCGGTACGGCGGGGCCCGGCCGGGTGCGCGGGGTGCCGTCGGTGAGCGCCGCGAGCAGGTGCGGCGGCTCGAAGCCGTCACCGCTCACCCGTACCGCGAGGACGTGCCCGCCTCCGTGGTGTTCCGCCAGTGCGGCCGCGAGGGCCGGGGAAGGCAGTCCGTCGTGCGGTACGCGGACACCGTTGACCGTCGCGTCGACCGTACCCGGAGCCGCGACGAGCAGGCGGGCGGCCGCGGGCACGGCGCCGGCCCTGGCCGCGAAGCGGGCTCGGAATACGGTGACCAGGACGTCCTGCCCGCCCACCGCCCGGATGCGGTACAGATCGTGCTCCCCGTCGACCGTGTCCAGGTCGGGCAGCGGCGCCCACCCTTCCTCACCCGGCGCGGTGATCCACTCCGCGTCGAACGCCTCGGTGGCGTCGGGGAGGCCGGGCGCGAGCCCGGTCTCGAAGAAGGCCGGCTCGCTCCACCCGGAACGCGCGCCCTCCTCGTCCGCGACGCGCACCCGCCAGCTGTAGCGGGTGCACGGGACCAGGGCAGAGCCCTCGTAGGGGATGTCGGCCGTCCGTTCGGAGCGCTGCCAGCCGCTGTCCCACACGCTGTCGCGCGCGTCGTCTTCCACCCGCAGCCGGTAGGCGCTCTGGGCGCGGCCCCGGCCGGTGGCGGCGAGCCGCCAGCCGAAGAGCGGGGCGGCCTCGTCGAGGCCGATCGGCCCGGTGCGCCGCTCGGTGGTGAGGGCGAGGGGACGCAGCGGCTCGTGGGCCTCGGCAGGGGCGGTGGCCGGCTCGTTCACGTGGTGGCTCCTGAGGACTTTCCCGCTGATTGAAACTATTCAATTCGCTAGGACCCTAGAGGCGATGCGGGTTGTGGTCAATAGGAGGGACGAGAAGCATTAACGCGCACGTGGAAGACGTACTGGAGGGGTGGGGGGTGGCACCTCCCGTAACCTTCTCACTCATTAAAACCTTTCAATTCCTGGGTCCTGACCGCTACGCTCGGCTCCGGCCGCCGACCGCGCGCCGAGCCGGGGGCGAGCCCGCCCCGGGGCCGCGGCGCGCACATGCCGGGCGGCCGCCCCCTCACCCGCAGGAGGGCCCGCAGGTGCCGGCCCCCGCCCGAACCGGAGGACCAGCCCCATGACCGATCACGATGACGCGAGCCGCTGGCGGGACCTCGACGACCAGGTCCGCCAATGGTGGGACGAGGATCTCGTCACCGCCGACGAGAGCGAGGTCAGGGCAGACCCCAACGCCCTGTACCTCCCCGAGCCGTACGCCTCCGGCGGCGGGCGCGTCGGTCCGCCCTGGTACCGGTCGATGTTCGCCTGGGACACATGGTTCAGCAACCTCGCCCTGCTCGTACACGAACGCACCGACCTCGTGCGCGCCCACGTCGTCAACTACGTGTCGATGGTGGAACGCTTCGGCTTCATGCCCAACGCCAACCAGGTGGCCCTGCGAACCCGCTCCCAGACTCCCGTCTTCCCGGACGGCATCCTGCGCCTCGTCCGCGCGACGGGGGACACCGCCCTGCTGCACCGCGCCTACGCGGCCATGGTCACCGAGTACACCGGCTACTGGTGTGCCGAGCACCACCGCACCCCGAGCGGTCTGGCCACCAACGCCGACCTCGGCGACCCGCAACTCGACCCGCGCCTGGCGGCCGAGGCGGAGACCGGCCTCGACTGGACGCCGCTCTACGACGGCGACGTCCGCCGCGTCGCCCCGCTGCTCACCAACTGCGCCCTCGTCCGCTACGCCGAGGTGCTCGCCGAGTGCGCCGCTCTGCTCGGCAAGGAGGCCGACGCCGCCGAGTGGCGCGCTCGGGCGCAGGAGCGCGCGGCGCTGATCCGCGAACTGTGCTGGGACGAGGAGGAGGGCTTCTTCTTCGACTACGACCACGTGGCCGGGCGCCGCCTGCCGCACTGGAGTCTGTGCGGCTTCTGGCCGCTGTGGGCGGGCGTCGCCACGCCCGAGCAGGCACGCAGGGCGGCCACCGCGCTCGACCGCTTCCGTACCCCGTACGGGCTCACCACCACCGACCGCGCGCTTCCCAGCCCGCACCCCGGCATGGCCGACGGTGACGTGCAGTGGATGCACCCGGCGGGGTGGGCGCCGCTGATCATCATGACGGCCTGGGGCCTGGACCGGTACGGGCTCGCCGAGCGGGCCCGGGAGGCGTCCGAGGGATTCGTCGCGCTGATGGTGCGCCACTTCGAGGAGACCGGGGAGCTGTACGAGAAGTACAACGTGGTCTCCGGCGGCCTCGCGCTGCCCAACGAGCGCTACGGCACCATCCGGCTCCATGGCTGGACCTCGGCCGCAGCCGTCCTGCTCGGGCGGCTCGTGCACGAGGGGACCCCGCTGGACACCCTCCTCATGGAGAGCGAGAGCAGGCTGCGCGCGAGCGCCGGGGCGGGGGAGGGATGAGCGGGGCGGTGGGCGAGTAGGGGGTGCGCGCGGACGGTCCGTGTGTACGCGCACGGGCCGTCCGCGGGTCCTGCGCCGCACGTCCCGCGCACCCCGCGCCCCTCGCACGACGAGGCGCCCGGCCCCTCCACGGGGCCGGGCGCCCGGCCGTTCGGGCCCGGATCAGAGATCAGAGATCAGGGGTAGCGCAGGTCGAGCTTGACGTTCGGGAACTCCGCGCCCGCCCGGTACTGGTCGATCAGGTCGCGCGTCAGGTCCAGGTAGTAGTAGCCCCAGCCGTCGGAGTTCTTCCCCTTCAGGCGGGTCACGACGGTCGGTTCGATGTCGTTGCTGGCGGCCGTGCTGAACTGGTCGGGCGCGCCGAACTCGTTCCAGGCACAGATCTGCACGAACTCCGGCTCCCAGTCGAAGACCCCGGTGAACTGCGAGACGTAGGTGGCCCCGTGCTCGCGCGAGTCGGCGTCCCAGGTGTCGTAGCTGCCGGGGCCGTGATTGCCCGCGCTCGCAGGGACGACCGCCACCTGCTCGGCGCTCTGCTGGAAGACGCGGTCGACGCCGCACCAGCCGAGGTTGGCCGGGAAGTCGTTGTTGTTGACGACCTCGAAGACGACCTCGCGGCCGAGGAGTTCGCGCACGTTCCACTGCCGTACGTGGAAGCCACCGGGCTCGCCGGGCGGAGAGGCGTGCCGGAGCACCTCGCCGGTCTTCGCGTCGCTGAGCAGGAAGGCGTTGCGGCCGTCGAGGCTCGGCAGCTTGTCGTACGCGGCCATGTCGGTGCCGATCGCGTTGAACGACAGCACCGGCTCGGTGATCCGGAACGGCGGGCTCGTGAGCCTGCCCTTGGCCTGCTGCTCGCCGTCCGTCGGCCGGATGGAGACGCAGCGCACCTCGACCTGGTTGTCGAAGGACGGGCCGGTGGGCACCTTGTCGACCCGCCAGGGGCCCTGTGCCTTCCAGCCGTCCAGGCCCGCGTCACCGAACCGGAAGTCCGCGACGACCTTCTCCGGCCCGTTGGCGAAGGGCACGCGGTCCTTCCAGCTCCACTGCCCGCCCGGGTTGAGGACGATCTCGCGGAAAGCGCCCTGCCAGCGCAGCGTGAAGTAGTCGTCGTTCCAGTCCGGCGGCATCTTCAGATTGGCGCCGGTGAAGACGTTGAGCAGCGGCTTGCCCTCGTGCTTGAGCCACAGGTCCGGGTACTTCGCGATGCGCTTCTTGACTTCCTCGATCTGCGCGAGGAAGTGCTCGGTCCCGGCCTTGCCGTCGTCCATGCCGAGCAGCAGCGTCAGCTGCGGGCGCTTCTTGAGCTTGGCGTAGACGGAGAGCAGGGCATCGGTGCCCTTGATGATCTGGGCGGCGGTGTCGTTGGTCCAGTTGCCGCCGAGGTTGTTGGACCAGTCGAGGAGCAGGTAGTCGATACCGGCCCAGGTCAGCCACTCGGCGTGCCGCTTGATGACCTTCTCGTCCAGCGAACTGTAATGACCGAGCAGCGGCTTGGCCTCGGGCGTCTGCCACTGGCCGACCCCGGGCATGAACCACGTCTGGTAGCCCATGCCGATCTTGGTGCGCTTGCGGGCGCCGGCTGCCCGGTCCCGCGTGCGCGCGGCCGTCCGCGCCGTGCGGTCACGGCCGGGGGCCCCCGGAGCGGCGGGACCGGCAGCCTGCGCGGGGGATGCCCCCGCAACGGCGGCGGCGGCAAGAGCGGCGGCACCGCCACCGGCCAGCAGCCCGCGTCGGCTCGGGCCGCCGGCCGGGGTGCGGGAGGGCGGGGACATGGGTGCGTCGTGCGTGGACAAGATGTCCTCCTGGCTAAGGCACAACAAGCACAGGCGACAACGCGTACGTGTCTGCCTCAAGGTGCTTGAAAGGATTCAACGCACTATGGCGCGGGCTGGTGCACCGGTCAAGAGGCAGGACGCCCTGATATTTGGGCTAGTGCGGCGGTGCGAGAGGGTTGTTGCTCCGGCAGTGTGCAGGGGGATCTAATATCGTTTCACTGCGTCGTCGGTGACGACCCCGGATGCGGTAGGGCGACCCGGCCGCGCCTCGGACCGTGCCCTGTGCGGTCGGTCGCTTCGGCTCGGGCATGACCTGCTGGCGGCGACTGCGGGACCGGAACGAGACCGGTGTCCGGCAGCAGTTGCGTGAAGCGCTGCCGGCCGAACCCAAAGCGGCGGCCCGTCTCGAATGGTCACGGGCTGTGGCCGACTCCAGCCACGTGCGAGCGACCGAAGGGAGGCCGCGGTGTGGAACTGGCCGGTATCCGTGGCCCGGTACCCGTCGAAATTCCAGCCGATGACATTGAGGATTGAGGAAGGGGCCATGCCCGGTTCGCGGGCTCCTGGAGCGGTCCGCCGGCAGGACCTCGACCGTGGTGTCGGCCCGGCCGGCGGCGATGAACCGGATGATGCGGCCGGCCGGGGTACGGGCGTCAGATGGTGGCGGTGTCGATCACGAAGCGGTAGCGCACGTCGCTGGCGAGCACTCGCTCGTACGCCTCGTTGATCTGGTCGGCGCGGATCAGCTCGATCTCGGCGCCGAGGGAGTGCCGCGCGCAGAAGTCGAGCATCTCCTGCGTCTCACGGATGCCGCCGATGCCGGAGCCCGCAAGGGTCTTCCGGCCTCCGATGACGGAGAACAGGTTCAGCGAGACCGGCTCCTCCGGCGCCCCCACGTTGACCATCGCGCCGTCCGTCTTGAGGAGCGCGAGGTACGTGTCCAGCGGCAGCGGCGCGGAGACCGTGGAGATGATCAGGTCGAACGAGCCCTTGAGCTGCTCGAACGTCTTCGGGTCGCTGGTCGCGAAGTAGTGGTCCGCGCCCAGCTTCAGCCCGTCGGCCTCCTTGCGCAGCGTCTGGCTGAGCACGGTCACCTCGGCGCCGAGCGCGTGCGCGATCTTGACGCCCATGTGCCCGAGACCGCCGAGGCCGACGATCGCGACCTTCTTGCCGGGACCGGCGTTCCAGTGGGCGAGCGGGGAGTACGTGGTGATTCCGGCGCAGAGCAGCGGAGCGGCCTCGTCGAGGGCGATGCCCTCTGGTATGCGCAGGGTGTAGTTCTCGTCGACCACCACGTGGGTGGAGTACCCGCCGTAGGTGGGCTCGCCGTCCTTGCCGATGGCGTTGTACGTGCCGACGTTGCCCTCGGAGCAGTACTGCTCAAGGCCGGCCTCGCAGTTCTCGCACTCGCGGCACGAGTCGACCATGCAGCCGACGCCGACCCGGTCGCCGACGGCGAACCTCGTCACGCCCGGACCTACCTCGGCGACCAGGCCTGCGATCTCGTGGCCGGGAACCATCGGGAAGATGCCCTCGCCCCAGCCGTTACGGGCCTGGTGGATGTCCGAGTGGCAGATCCCTGCGTACTTGATGTCGATCAGGACGTCGTGCTCGCCGACCGGGCGGCGCGGCACGGTCGTGCGCTCCAGCGGGGCCTTGGGGGTGGGGGCGGCGTATGCGGCGACGGTGGTGACAGTCATCCGGGAATGATCTCCTCAAAGGTGGGGTGGTCCTTCAACTGTGCCTCATGCCCCGACAAACACCCAGGTCCCCGCTGTGCCTACGTCTGCTGTGCGTACTACTGGCAGGGTCACGGTGGGCACCACGCCGTACCCGGATACTGGAAGACATGGACCAGCGCGCCGAACTCAGCGAATTCCTCCGTATCCGGCGGGCCCGGCTCAAGCCCGAGGACGTGGGTCTGCCCAACGTGGGACGGACCCGGCGGGTACCGGGGCTGCGGCGCGAGGAGCTGGCCCAGCTCGCCGGCGTGTCCGTGGCCTACTACACACGTCTGGAACAGGGGAACAGCGGGAACGTCTCCGGTGAGGTGCTGGACGCGATCGCCCGTGCGCTGCGGCTGTCGGACACCGAGCACGCTCACCTCACGCATCTGGCGAGCCCGAAGACGAAGAAGAAGCGCGCCGCCGCCCGCCCGCAGCGGCTGCGGGCGGAGCTCCAGTACCTGATCGATGCCATGGACAGCGTGCCCGCGTACGTGGTGGGGCGGCGGATGGAGATCCTGGCGTCGAACCGGATGGCGCGGGCGTTGCTCGGTGACGAGACGACGCTCCCGCCCGAGGAGCGGAACATGGCCCGGATCGTGTTCCTCGACCCGAACTCGCGAGATCTGTACGTGGACTGGGAGTGCAAGGCCGTCGAGTTGGTGAGCGCGCTGCGGCTGTGCGCGGGCTGCTGGCCCGACGATCCGCTGCTCTCGGCTCTGGTGGGAGAGCTCTCGGTGAAGAGCGAGGAGTTCAGGACCCTGTGGGCCGCGCACACGGTCCGGGAGAAGGGGCACGGCACGAAGCGGCTGCACCATCCACTGGTGGGCGACCTCACCCTGTCCTACGAGACGCTGAAGCTGCCGGCCGACCAGGACATGTCGCTGGTCACCTTCCATGCCGCGCCCGGCTCGGCCTCCGAGGAGTCGATGCGGCTGCTCGGCAGCTGGGGCCTCGACACCGGCACCCGGCCGGCGAACCGCTGACCGGGCCCCGTGGCCCCTCCCTCTGCGCCGCCGCCCGTTGCCGCGCAGTGGGAGTTCTCCAGCCGACCCTCGGTACGGATGGACGTGTCGGCCAGGCGTGCTCAGCCCTTCATGCCGGAGAAGGCGATGCCCTGGATGAACTGGCGCTGCATCGCGACGAACACGACGATCACCGGGAGAGTCGCCAGGAGGGAGCCGGCCATCAGTACCGGGTACTCGGTCAGGTGGGCGCCCTGGAGCGAGGCCAGGCCGGCCGACAACGGCATCTTGGCCGGGTCGGTGTTCACGATCAGCGGCCACATCAGGTCGTTCCAGGACCACAGGAACGTGAGGATGCCCAGCGCCAGCAGCCCGGGGCGGGCCAGCGGCAGGGCGACGCGCCAGAAGACGGTGAACGGATTGGCACCGTCCAGGCGTGCCGCCTCCTCCAGCTCCTCCGGCAGCCCCATGAAGAACTGGCGCAGCAGGAAGGTGCCGAAGGCGGAGAACATGCCGGGCACCACGAGAGCCTGCATGGAGTCCAGCCAGCCCAGGTTCTGCATGATCTGGTACTGCGGGAGCAGGAAGAGCTGTCCGGGCACCATCAGCACGGCGAGGAAGGCCAGGAAGATCGCCCCGCGCCCGGGGAAGCGGATCCGGGCGAAGGCGTAGGCCGCCATCGAGCAGAGCAGTAGCTGGGCCGCGGTGCGCAGCAGCGCCATCACGACGGTGTTGATGAACTGCCGGCCGAAGGGGACCCCGTCGAAGACCTTCTTGTAGTTCGACCAGTCCCAGTGCGCGGGCAGGATCGTCGGCGGCACCTGCACGGACTCACCGAAGCTCTTGAAGGAGGTGAGCAGCTCCCACACCAGGGGGAACACGGTGATGACCGCGCCGAGGGTGAGCAGGACGTGGGCGGGCCACATCCTGCCTTCGCGGCTCGCCCGCCGCGTCGGCTTACGCGCAGCGTCACGCACAGGCGCCTCACGCATAGTGGACCCACCTCTTCTGCAACCGGAACTGGACGGCGGTCAGCGCCATGATCAGGACGAACAGCACGCAGACGATGGCCGCGCCGTAGCCGCGCTGGTTGTCGAAGAACGCCTTCTGGAAGAAGAGCATCACGACGGTCTGGCCCTCGCCGTAGGCGGGGTTCTGGAGCGAGTTCGTCGTATTGGCGCCGATGATCAGGTACACCAGGTCGAAGACCTGCAGGGACTGGATGATCGAGAGCACGGTGGTGAAGAACAGGGTGGGGCTCAGCAGCGGCAGGGTGACCGAGAAGAACTGCCGCACCCGTCCCGCGCCGTCGAGTGCCGCCGCCTCGTAGTAGTCGCCGGGGATGCTCTGGAGGCCGGCGAGCAGCAGGATCATGTTGTAGCCGACGGTCATCCACACGCCGACGACCGCTACCGCGAAGCGGATGGTGTGCGGGTCGGACACCCAGTAGGTGCCGTCGATGCCGATCGAGGACAGTGCGTGGTTGAGGATGCCGGCGTCGCCGTTGTAGAGCCAGCGCCAGACCACCGCGACGGCGGCGGGCATCGTGACCACCGGCAGGAAGTAGAGCGTGCGGTACACGCCGGTGCCGCGCAGGCCCTTGATGTTGAGCAGCACGGCGAGCGCCATCGACAGCGGGATGCCGAGCAGCACCAGCCCGGTGTAGATGCCCGTGTTGCCCAGCGAGTGCCAGAACTCCGGGTCGCCCACCAGCGTGCGGTAGTTGGACAGGCCGATCCAGGTGGTCCCGCCGAAGGCGCCCCACTCGGTGAAGCTGTAGTAGAGCGTCTGCACCACCGGCCACAGGTAGAAGACCGCGAGGCCGAGGCCGGCCGGGGCGATCAGGGCGTAGCCCCACCACTTGTCCCGGTTCCTGAAGCGGCGCTCGCGCCGGCGCAGCTCCCGCTGGTCCAGGACCTCCGGCCCGGAGCGCTGCGCCGGTACGGCGGACCGCGTACGCACATCGAGGCTCATCAGGACCGGCCCTTCCTCTCCTGGGCGAGCAGCTGGTTCATCGCATCGGTCAGGGAGCCGGTGGCGCCCTTGAGGGTCGCGTCGCCGCTCCACGCCTTGGCGAGCCACATCTGTTCCTTGTGCTGCCAGGCGGCACTGTTGGCGGAGCCGGGGAAGGGCACCGCGTAGTCGAGCGCGTCCAGGTGCACCTGGAGGTCGAAGCGCGGCATTCCGGCCGCCCACGGCTTCGCGGTGCCGTTGCGGGCCGGGATGGCGGTGCCGTACTTGCCCTGGAGCAGTGAGGCCCGCTCCCCGCCGAGGAACCGCACGAACTCCCGGGCCAGCTCGGGCTGCGGGGTCCGGGCGTAGACGACGTTGGCCAGGCCGTGCAGGACGGTGGCACGGCGGCGGCCCTTGGGCATCGGCGCGACGTCCACCTTGGCCCGCAGCTCGGGGTCGGCGTAGAACGTCGCCGCGTTGTAGGACGCCTCGTAGGTCATGGCCAGCGTTCCCGACTGGAACATCTGGGTGGGGTCCGTGTCGGTCATCTGCTGCAGGGACGGGGCGGCGCGGTAGCGGTGGATCAGGTCGATCCACAGCTGCAGCCCCTCCCGCGTGCGGTCGTCGGAGTAGCCGGAGCGCTCCTTGTCCTGGGATATGACCCAGCCGCCGGCCTGGGGTATCGAGTTGTAGTAGTTCTCCTGTGCGCGGACCGGGGCCCCGACGCCGTAGATCCCGCGCTTGCGGTCGGTGAGCCGCTGGGCGGTGGCGATCAGGTCCTGCCAGGTCCAGGAGGCGTCCGGGTAGTCGGCCTTGGCCCGGTCGAAGATCTCCTTGTTGAACCACAACGCGACCGTGTCGAAGTCCTTGGGGGCGCCGTACTGGGTGCCCTTCCAGCGGTAGAGGGAAACCAGGTCGGCCGGAAAGTCGGCGGGGCGCAGCACGGCGTCGGACCCCTCGGTCTCCAGCGGGAGAAGCTGCCCGGCATCGGCGTAGAGGCCGAAGTTGGGCCCGTTCATCCAGAAGACGTCCGGTGCGGCGCCGCCGGTGCACGCCGTGCGCAGTTTGGTCCAGTACGTCCCGTTGGGGGTGAGCTGCACATCGACGGTGACCCCCGGCCGCGTGCGCTCGAACTCCCGCGCCGCCCGGTTCATGGCCGGCACCTGGTAGACGTCCCAGACGCCGTAGGTGAGATGGCCGCGCCGGGAGCCGCTGCCCGAGGAGGGCGAGGGTGACGAGGAGGAACTGCAGCCGGACGCGAGCGGGGCCGCCGCGAGCGTCGTGGCGGCAGCCGCCGTGAGGAGGGAACGTCTGCGCACGCGGAGCCTTCCTGGGGTGGGGGGCCGCAGCCTCACCGCGCGGGAGAAGCCATGGGAACCGACACGGTCCGTTCCGTGGGGGCCGCTGCCCTAAAACCGGAACGCCCAGACGCTATTTGCTCAAAGTTGTTGGGTCAAGGGTGTTTTGAATCATCTTTGCGCACTCCTCGATCCTCTATGAGCACCTTTCGCGGCATCGGAGCCGCGGCAAGGGCATCCGTGGAGGGTGGCGGGAAATGATGATCTCCGTTCATAGTTGTAGATACGGAGCCGTCCCCGGCAGTATCAGCAAGGTTGAATGCTCAGGTGGTGAACTGGGCACGGATGTACGACTGCTACGGGGACGTCGACCGCGTCCCCGAGCTCTTGGTGCGGCTTGAGCGCGAGGATGATGCAGAGGCATGGGATGAGCTGGGGCACCGGCTGATCCTCGAAAACGACATGGTGTTCCCCGCCAGTTTCGCCGCCCTGCCGCGTCTGGTGTGTCTGGCGTCGCGGAGTGCGTCGGCGCGTGAGCTGGCTGGGGCGATCGTCCGGCGCGCCGCAGGGGGCCACGGCTGCGATGACCTGCTGGCGGGCTGTGTCGAAGCGCTCACGGAGTTCCGCGAGCTGCTGGATCTGCAGCTGCGGTCACGCCCGGACGACTACCTCGCTGTCTTCCGGGACCTGCTCGCGGTCGAGAGCCTCTACCACTGGAGTGCGGTCCTTGGGGACTTCTCGGATGACTTCTACCAGGTCGCCTGCCCCCACTGCGCTGCAGAGGTGACGATCGCCATCGGCGGCTACGGACACTATTCAGCGATCCGGGACTGGAACCTGGGCGACGTGGACCGACGGGACCTGAGGCCGGTGTCCCCCGAGACCCTATGCGGCCCCGGCCGTTGGATGTACGAGACCGCCGTCCGGGACGGGGAGGCGGCGCTCGCCGACGGATTGACCCATCTCCTCGGACATGCGGAATGCCCACGCTGTGCCAGCGTCTTCAACATCGCCGACGAGTACGCGTCTTCCCACCGTCCTCCCATGTGAGCGGCGTGCCGGAAGCGACCGGTTCCGCGGAGTGCGAGGCGGAGTGCGCGGTCGTTGTCCGGGCCGCGACCCGTGGCACGGGCCCGGAGATGCGGCTCGTGGCAGCGGCAGCCAGCAACGGAGAGGTCATCGCCCTCGATGTGCAAGGGCGCCACGTGGAGGCTGAGGCGCTGGTCCGTAAGGCCCTGGCACGCGCGTCCACGGCACCGGACCCCGCTACGTCCGTCTCAGATCGGCCTGCACCAGATCGTGGTCCGAGTACGGGGTGAGATGCACGTCCTGCGTGAGCGGGGCGAAGCCGCGCAGGAAGATGTAGTCGAACTTGCTGCGCCAATCGGTGGTCGGCTCGCACGCACCGGTCGCCGAGGGACCGCACGCACGGTCCGCGTCCGAGGCCAGGCCCCACATCCCGGTGAGTTCGGCGGCATCCGGCACCGCGTTGAAGTCACCGAGAACGATGGTGCGGTCATGGCGGGCGACCGCCTTCGCCAGTACGGCGGTCTGCTTCGCGCGGAATGACTCCTGCCTCCGCTCGGCCAGGTGCGTGTTGAAGACCCGGACGGGCCGGCCGTCCACGAGGGTGGTGACGGCCAGGTACCCGCGGTCCTCGGAACCCCCCTCGGGGTACTCCACGTTGACCTTGTCGGTCATCGGGGCGGCCGAGAGGATCGCCTGGCCGAAGCCCCCCGGGCTCCACGGCACTCCGCCGCAGCGGCTCCAACTCCGCAGAACCGATCCGTACTCGACGTGGTAGACCAGCCCGTACATGTACTGCAGATGGTCCCGGATCCTCTCGACATCACCCACGCACGCCTCTTGCAGGCCGATGACCTGAGGCGCGTACGTGGCGATCTCCGCCGCCCGGCCGATGTTCTGGCCGCTGCCCCTGCAGGGATTGCAGATGTTCCACGTCATGACACGGCCCGGCACGACCGCCTCGGGGGCGTCGGCCGGCAGCGGATTGGCGATGTGGGCACTGTTCGGTGCACTGGGGCCGACGAGGAGCACGCAGGCCGCGATCAGCGCACCCGCGAGCCGGCGCGCGCCGGTTCCGGTCACCCTTGCCTCCTTGACGCAGAGACCCACGTCATCATGTGAGGTCTTCCCGCCCGAGGTTATGCGACGGGCCATATGCGGCACATGAGGTGACTGGATCTCATGGCGGCATCACATCGGACGGTGCCGGACGCCGGCACCGTCCGTCCAGCCTCGCCACGATTGGTCACGAGACTTGACGGGACCAGTCCGCCGGCCGTCACCGCGTGACGTATCGCTGTGTCAACAGGTAGCGACAGCCAGGCTGACCACGTAGTTCTCCTCGACCATCTCATTGGGGAAGACCTCGGCCAGGACGTCACGCTCCTTGGCCATGAAGGTGGTCGTCGCTTCCTTGCCGAGAACGAGGAAGTCGGAGTAGCTGGCGAGGTTGGCGAGATGCATGTCGAGAGGAACGCTCCGTTTCCATGGCAGATGCCGGTGAACGAAGCCGAGCTCGGCCGGTAGTCCGCGGAACCGGGCCGTGGGGTCGTGAGGGCTGTCGTCGGCACCGAAGAGCCGGCGCAAGCGCGCGTCCTGGCCGGCGATCCACGGAACGGTGCTGTCCGAGTCGTTCCACCAGAGAGCGAGTGCACCACCGGTGCGCAGAACCCGGAGAGCTTCCGGAACGGATCGGCGCTGGTCGGTCCAGTGCCAGGCTTGGGCATAGGTGAGGACGTCGATGGAGGCGGAGGCCAGCGGCAGGTTGTCGCCGTCCCCGATCACGAGGGGGACGTCGGGCAGGCCGAGACGGAACTGCGAGGCCATCCCCGGTCCGGGCTCGACAGCGATGACGTTCGCGCCGCGGTCCCGGAGAAGCATCGTCGCCAGTCCGGTGCCGGCCCCGATGTCGGCGACGCGGGCACCCTGCAAGGGGAAGCCGGCGAGTTCCTCGACCGCGTTGAGCAATTCGGACGGGTACGAAGGACGGTTCGCAGCGTAGTCGGCGGCAGCCGCGTCGAACGAGCGAGCCTGCGAAGTGATGGGCATATGAACATTGTTGACGGTTGCAGGTACTGGCGCCGTACTTTCGTGCCGTTCTCCGAACGCGTTTCGGGAGGGCAGCCCCCGGTAGCGGATGATCGCCGGCATGCGGCTCAGCCGACTCGCCAAGCTGCCGATCGTCCTGATCCGGGTGGTGGGGCCGGGAGGGAGCCTCGCCGGTGGCTCCCTCCCGGCGTACCGGGCAGGATGGTCAGCGGGTGACCATGAGCTTGCGGACTCCGTAGTTGGTGCCGGTGAAGTCCATGGGAACCTCCTCCAGCGGGGTGGCGAGGCGGAGGTTCGGGAAGCGCTGGAAGAGCTTGGGCAGGACGGTCCTGAGTTCGGCGCGGGCGACGTTCTGGCCGAGGCAGGCGTGGACGCCGTAGCCGAAGCCCATGTGGCGGGCCATCTTGCGGTCGATGTCGAGGGTGTCGGGGTCCTGGAAGGCGCGCGGGTCGCGGTTGGCGGCGTTCATCGCGACGACGACGAGGTCACCCTTTTTGACCTGGGCGCCTGCGAGTTCGAGGTCCTCCTTGGCGACACGGCCCAGGCCGAACTGGACGATGGTGAGGTAGCGCATCAGCTCCTCGACCGTGGTGCCGGTCTTCTCTGGGTGGGCCAGCATCTGTTCGCGCTGCTCGTGGTGGGTGAGCAGGGTGAGGGTGGACAGGCCCATCATGGCGGCCGTGGTGTCGTGTCCGGCGAACAGCAGCAGCACGCCGAGCCCGATGAGCTGCTTCTCGGTCAGGGCCGCGTCCTCGCCGTCGGTCTTGTTGATGAGCTCGGCGAGGATGCCGTCGGTGGCGCCGGTACGGCGCTTGTCGGCGACGAGCCGGGTGATGTAGTCGATGAGCCAGTGGGCGCCCTTGTCGCGTTCCTCGCGGCTCTTGGCCATGTCCATGAGGTCGACGGTGGCCTCGTGGAAGCCGTCACG
This sequence comes from Streptomyces sp. NBC_00341, assembly GCF_041435055.1. NCBI lineage: Bacteria > Bacillati > Actinomycetota > Actinomycetes > Kitasatosporales > Streptomycetaceae > Streptomyces > Streptomyces sp. NBC_00341. The sequence continues at coordinate 6,886,858 of NZ_CP108002.1, forward strand.
GTCCTCGTAGGGGACGCCGAGCAGCTCGCAGATCACCAGGCAGGGGATGGGCAGGGCCATGGCCTGGACGAAGTCGAACGTCTCGGGGCCCGCGGCGATGGCGTCCAGGTGCTCGTCGATGATCCTGTCGAGGTAGGGCTGGAGCTTGTTCTGGACGGCTTTGGGGGTGAAGCGGGCGGTGAGCAGGCGGCGGTAGGCACCGTGCTCGGGCTCATCCATCATCACGAAGCCGGCGTCGAAAGGAGCGTCCTCGCCCGCCTCGGAGACCTCGCCCTCCGGGGTGTCGTGGCGCGGGCGCCTGGCGCTGAGCCGCGGGTCGGTGAAGACCTGGCTGCCTTCCTCGAAGCGGGTGACGAGCCAGCCGGTCGAGCCGTTGGGAAAGCGGACCTTGACGATGGGCTGGTTCTCACGCAGCCCGGTGTACTCGGCAGGCGGGTCGAGAGGGGCCGCGGCTTCGCGGGTGACGGGCTGGTCGACGAGGGGCTCGGTCATTTCTGCTCCTGTGCGGTGGGGGGCTGCGCGGCGGCGTGCGCGTCGATCGCGGCGGTGACGCCGGTGTGGGTGGCGGTGGCCTTGCACCAGCCGGTGTAGACGGCCAGGTGCAGGACGGTCTCGCGCAGCTGGTCGGCGGTCAGTTCGCCGTTGGTCAGGGCGCCGTTGGCGATGATCTGGACGAGTTCCGGCCGGCCGACGGTGGCGGCGACGCCGAGGGTCAGCAGTCGGCGGTCGCGGACGGACAGGCCCTCGCGGCCCCAGACCTGTGCGAAGAGGTAGTCGACGGTCTCGGTGGTGAAGGGGTCGCCGCCGCCTTGGACCGCGGTGCTGAAGCCGGGGCCGTACGCCTGGTCCATCATGTGCAGGCCGTAGGCGTGGACATCGTCCTTGGGGGGCGCCGGGGCCGGGGCCGGTTCGGCGTCCAGTTGGAGAGTGCGGCGGGCCTGAGTACGTACCGCCTCGACGAGGGGGGTCTGGACACCGAGGGCGGCGGCGAGGTCCCGGGCGGCATCGAGGTCCTTGGTCATCAGGGGTTCGACCTGCCGCCCGACGGCCTCGGGCAGGACGCCGTCGGTGTCCTGCATGCGCAGCAGTTGCAGCAGGGTGCGCCCCTCGGGGTCGGCCGCCTCGATGACCTCGGCGAGGCGGGCAGGGTCCACCCCGGCGGCGCGGGCCAGTGCGGAGGCTTCGGCGACCGTGCGCCAACTGCCGTAGGTGACAACGTTGCGGGCGATCTTGGTGGCCATGCCCGCGCCGGGCGGGCCGCAGTGCACCACCTTCTTCGCCCAGTCGGCGAGGACGGGCCCTGCCGCGTCCACGGTGCGCTGTTCTCCGCCGAGGATGGCGACCATGCCGTTCTCGGCGGCCTTGTCGCCCGGGGTCACCCCGCAGTCGAGGAAGCCCACGCCCTGTTCGGCGCAGAGCGCGGCCAGTTCGTGGACGACGGGCAGGGCGACGGTGGCGAGCAGGACGATCGTCAGTCCCGGCCGGGCCGCCCGCAGCAGGCCGTCCTCACCGCCGATGACCTCGCGTGCCTGATCGGCGTTGACCACCGCGACCATCACGACGTCGGACACCCTGGCCACCTCGGCGGGCGACCCGAGTGGTTCGGGCACACCGGCCAGGTCCGCGGCGGCGTCGTCGCGGACGTCGTGGACCGCGGGGACGCGTCCGCTGCGGGCCAGGCTGACGGCCACACCGCCGCCGATCATTCCCAGGCCGATCACGCCGGCCCGGAGGGTGTCGCTCATGCTGCACTCCCGGTGAGAAGAGGGGCCGCCGCGGCGACCTGGGCCCGGTAGCCGCGCAGGGCTCGGGCCATGTTGATGCCGACCGCCGCGCAGGTCCGGCCGTTCCTGCCGTAGAGCGCGACCAACTTGCGCCCGGCCGTGCTGCCTTCGACGACGCGGACCTCGTCGGCGCCCCGGGTCCGGCCGTAGATCTGGATCTTCAGGTCGTACTGGTCGGACCACACGTAGGGCACCGGGTCGAAAGGCGTGGCACGCTCCGGGCCGGCCAGGATGTTGCGGGCGACGGCCAGGCCCTGCTCGGCGGCGTTCGTGCGGTGCTCGATACGCCAGGGCTCACCGGTGCGGGCGTTGAGCCAGCAGGCGACATCGCCCGCCGCCCACACTCCGGAGCCGGCATACAGGGTGGCGTCGCACTCCACCCCGTTACCGACCGGAACGCCGCTGCCGGTGAGCCACTCGGTGTTGGGCCGGGCCCCGATGCCGACCAGGACGGCGTCCGCGGCGAGGGTGCGGCCGTCGGCGAGGCGCACCCCGCTCGCCCGCCCGCCGTCGGTGAGGACCTCATCGACGAGGACCCCGCTGTCGATCCGTACGCCGTGCTCATGGTGGACGGTGCGCAGCAGGGCGCCCAGTTCGTCGCCGAGGGCGTCGCCCATGGGCTGGGCGGTGTCGGTGACGAGGGTGACCTCGCAGCCCAGGCCGCAGGCCACGGCGGCAGCCTCGGCGCCGACGAAGCCACCGCCGACCACGACCAGGCGCGGCCTGGTGGCGAGGCCCTCGCGCAGCGCGACCGCGTCCTCCAGGGTGCGCAGTACGTGCACGCCGCGCACCGATTCGGTGCCCGGCAGCCGACGTGCCCGGGTGCCGGTGGCCACCACCAGGGCGTCGTAGCCGACAAGGCTTCCGTCGGCCACGGTGATCTCCCTCGTCCGGGTGTCCAGGGCGACGGCCGGTGAGCCCAGTCGCAGCTCCAGGCCGAGGGCCGCGATGTCGTCCTTGCCGCGCAGGCGGAGCCGGTCGGTGTCCCACGTGCCGGACAGCAGCTGCTTCGACAGCGGCGGCCGGTCGTAGGGGAGATGCGCCTCCTCGCCGATCAGCGTGAGCGACCCGGTGTAGCCCTCGCGCCGCAGTCCTTCAACGACGCTCAGTCCGGCGGCGGAAGCGCCGACCACGGCGATCCGCGACGGAGCGGCGGGCGCGGCACTCACACCCGTACCTGGATCACGGCGGCCGGGCAGGCCGCCGCGGCCTGGACCACGTTCTCGGTCTGCCCGGCCGGCGGGTTGTCGTCGAGGAGGACCACGACGCCGTCCTCGTCACGCTGGTCGAAGACCTCCGGCGCCGCCAGCACGCACTGTCCGGCACCGCAGCACTTGTCGAAGTCGATGGAGATGTCCATGGGGGGATTCACTTCCGTCCAGCCCGCGGTAACGGGCGACGCGGGTCAGGCACCATATGGTTGCCCTAAGCACCTAACTTAGTTCAGCGGCGACTGTACTCCTGCGGATGCGGGGCAGCAACCAGCCCTATGGGCAGGGTTGTTGAAGGAGTGAAGGATGTGTGCCCGTGGGGTGCCCGGATGTGCCGACCGGAGTCGGTTCCCCTCACCGCCGGGTGGCTGTCGCGACTACTGCGGGCCGTTCGGCTCCGGACGGCTCCTGATTTCCCTGATCCGGCGCGACGCCTCGGTCTCGGATTCGCTTCCGGCGAGGAAAGGGGCGCCCTGGGCGCCGGCGACGAGCGAGTCGACCAGCCCGTCGGCGAGTTGCAGGACCAGCCCTTCCGAGGACTCGTCACGGTGGAGGCTGTGGTGCAGCGACACCATGCCGTGCAGACCGGCCCACAGCGTCTGCGCGGCCTGTTCCACCGGCAGGGACAGTCCGGCCCCGTCCACCGCGCACGCGTGCAGACCGGCGCGGAGGCCGGCCGAGATGCGGCGGGCGGGGTGGCCCCCGATCCTGCTCGGGTCCGCCGCCGGCTGGTGCACCTCGAACATGAGCCGGTAGTGGCCCGGACTGCTCATGGCGAACCGGCAGTACGCGTGGGCCTGCGCCCGGACCCGGCTCCGCGGATCCGCGTCGTCGTCGGCGCGGGCGGCGGCGGCCATCTGGGCGGCCAGTTCGCCGTATCGGTCCTCCAGCGCCGCCCACACCAGCTCCGTCTTGTCGCTGAAGTGCAGGTAGATGCTCGGTGCGGAGATGCCCACCTCTTTGGCGACCGCGCGCATGGTCAGCCGGTCGGAGCTGCCCCATTCGCCGAGCAGCCGCTGGACCGCGGCCACGATCTCCCGGCGCCGCCGCGAGCCCTGCCCGTCCCGCTGACCGCCATCGGCCGGCTGTGTCTCCATGGAGTGCACTTCCCTTCCGGCTACAGGTTAAAGGGCCGCCCAGCGGGCCCCGCCCTCAGGACGCGGCACGGCGGGTCGTCCACCGAGGCCGACGGCGGCGCACCATGTCCTGATCGTCGGCGAGAAGTACGCGAATCATCACGACCGGCCATTCTTCCAGCCGGGGACCACGACACCATCCGCTCCGCCCGCAGATCCGGTCGCGCTCCGGCAGCGTGCCGCGCCCCGTCCACCTGGCCGGTGTCCTGACAAGGCCGGACAGTAGAGTTCGGGTGCGTCAGCCCCCGAACACCGAGGTATCGTCCGTGACTCCCGAACCCGCCGCGCCCCCCGTTCCGCCGCCCGTGAGCGTCGTGGGGATCGGAGCCGACGGATGGTCCGGGCTGCCCGACGCGTCGCGCTCCGCACTCATCGGCGCGCAGGTCCTGATCGGCGGTGAGCGTCAGCTCGGCCTGCTCCCGCCGCAGTGCGCGGGACGGCGCGTGGCCTGGCCCTCGCCGCTGCGGCCCGCGGTTCCCGGCCTGCTCGCCGCGCACGCCGGGAGCAGGATCGCGGTGCTGGCCAGCGGTGACCCGATGTTCTACGGGATCGGCCGGGCCCTCACCGAAGTGCTCGGCGCCGATGGGCTGCGGGTTCTGCCGCACCCCTCCTCCGTGTCCTACGCCTGCGCCCGGCTCTGCTGGCCCCTGGAGGACACCGAGGTCGTCACGCTGGTCGGCAGGCCCGCCGCCCGGCTCGCGGCCGCCCTGCACGACGGCCGCCGGCTGCTGGTCCTCAGCGCGGACGCGGGCACCCCCGCCGTGGTCGCCGCACTGCTGCGGGAACACGGCTTCGGGCCGAGCACGCTGCGCGTCCTGGAACAGCTCGGCGGCGAGAGCGAAGCGAGCACCGACGGCACCGCGGACACCTGGGCGCACCCGCCGGGCGACCCGCTGAACGTGATCGCCGTCGAATGCCGCCGGGCCCCCGGCACCCCGCACCTCGGCGCCGCCCCCGGCCTGCCCGACGACGCGTACGAGCACGACGGCCAGCTGACCAAGCGCCACATCCGGGCCGCGACCCTCGGCGCGCTCGCACCGGCACCGGGCGAGCTGCTCTGGGACGTCGGCGGCGGCTCCGGGTCCGTGGCGATCGAGTGGATGCGCGTCCACCCCTCGTGCCGCGCGATCAGCGTGGAGCGTGACCCCGTGCGGGCGGAGCGCATCACGCGCAACGCCGGACGGCTCGGGGTGCCCGCCCTGCGCGTGGTCAGCTGCGGGGCCCCCGACGGGCTGGCCGGACTGCCCGTGCCCGACGCCGTGTTCATCGGTGGCGGGCTGACCGTGCCCGGCCTGCTCGACGCCTGCTGGGAAGCGCTGCCGGACGGTGGCCGGCTGGTCGCCAACACCGTCACGCTGGAGTCGGAGGCGGTGCTCACCGAGTGGTACCGCCGGCACGGGGGCGAGCTGGTCCGCCTCGCCGTCGCGCACGCCGTGCCGGTCGGCGGCTTCACCGGCTGGCGGCAGGCCATGCCGGTGACCCAGTGGTCGGTTCGCAAGGCCTCGGCCGGTACGAGCGCGGAATCCGCGGCGCACACCCGTACAGAGAATTCAGGACATTCAGGAGACAACAGATGACCGTGTACTTCATCGGCGCGGGTCCGGGCGCGGCCGACCTGATCACCGTGCGCGGCGCGCGGACGCTCGCCGCCTGCGGGGTGTGCCTGTACGCGGGCAGCCTGGTGCCCGCCGAACTCCTCGCGGAATGCCCCCCGGACGCCAGGCTGGTGGACACCGCGCAGCTCGACATCGACCGGATCACGGCCGAGCTGATCGGCGCGCACGAGGCCGGTCACGACGTGGCGCGGCTGCACTCGGGCGACCCCTCGGTGTTCAGCGCGGTCAACGAGCAGATGCGGCGCCTCGACGAGGCGGGCGTGCCCTATGAGGTGATCCCGGGCGTGCCCGCGTTCGCGGCCGCCGCGGCGGCGCTCAAGCGGGAGCTGACCGTCCCCACGGTCGGCCAGACCGTCATCCTCACCCGGATCGCCAACCGGGCCACGGCGATGCCCGAGGGGGAGGACCTCGCGACGCTGGGCCGCAGCGGGGCCCTGATCGTCCTGCACCTGGCCGCCAGGTACGTGGACCGGGTCGTCGAGGAACTGCTGCCGCACTACGGGGCCGACTGCCCCACCGCCGTCGTCGCCCTCGCCTCCCGCCCCGACGAGCTCATCCTGCGCGGACCTCTCGACGGCATCGCGGAACAGGTGAAGGCGGCGGGCGTGATCCGTACCGCCGTCATCATGGTCGGCCGCACGCTCGGCGCCGACCAGTTCCGCGACAGCCACCTCTACTCGCCCGGACGCGACCGGCACGCCTGCTGACGGCGCCCCGCGCCCCCTGCGGGCGGCCGGTCAGCGGACGCTGCTGCGCCCGACGACCGTGCCCGCCCGGTCGATGCAGATGACGTCGACGGCGACCGGCGAGCCGCGCAGTACCGTCAGCGCCTCGTCCCGGGCGGCCACCGCCACCAGGTCCCCGAGGGGGACACCGGCCGCCTGGCAGGACCGGAGCGCCGCGAGACCCGTGTTCGCGGTGGCCACCTCGGCGGCCAGGGCCTCGTCCGCGCCGCCCCGCCGGGCCAGCCCGGCCAGGAAGGGCTTGTCGACCTGGGAACGGGCCGAGTGCAGATCGAGGTGGCCGGCGGCGAGCTTCGACAGCTTGGCGAACCCGCCGCAGATGGTCAGCCGGTCCACGGGATGGCGGCGCACGTACTTCAGCACGGCGCCCGCGAAGTCCCCCATGTCGAGCAGGGCGATCTCCGGCAGCCCGTACTCGGCCACCACGGTCTTCTCGGACGTCGAACCCGTGCAGCCCGCCACATGGGTGTGGCCGGCCGCGCGGGCCACGTCCACGCCCCGGCGGATCGAGTCGATCCACGCCGAGCAGGAGTACGGCACCACGACACCGGTCGTGCCCAGGATCGACAGGCCGCCCAGGATGCCCAGGCGCGGGTTCCAGGTCGAGCGGGCGATCTCCTCGCCGTGGTCCACGGACACGGTGACCTCGACGTCCCCCGTCCCCCGGTGCGCCTCTGCGACCCGCGCGAGGTGGTCGCGGATCATCTGGCGGGGCACGGGGTTGATGGCGGGCTCGCCCACGTCGAGCGGCAGGCCGGGCAGGGTGACCGTGCCCACGCCGGGCCCCGCCCTGAACACCACACCGGAGCCCGGCGGCAGCCGCCGGACGGTGACGCGTACGAGAGCGCCGTGGGTGACGTCCGGGTCGTCCCCGGCGTCCTTGACCACACCGGCTGTCGCCCGCCCGCCGGCCAGCTCCTCCACCGCCAGCGCGAACGCCGGGGTCTGGCCCCGGGGGAGGGTGATGGTCACCGGGTCGGGGAAGTCGCCGGTCAGCAGGGCGGTGTACGCGGCCGTGGCCGCCGCGGTCGCGCAGGCACCGGTCGTCCAGCCGGGCCGCAGACCGGTGTGTTTGAGTTGGGCGCTGCGCCCGCCCTTCGCCTCACCCACGGATGGACCTCATGCACGTACTCGTACTCGGCGGGACCACGGAGGCCCGTCGCCTCGCCGAGCTGCTGGTGGCGGCACTGCCCGAGGACGCCCGGGTGACCAGCTCGCTCGCGGGGCGCGTGGCCAGTCCCAGGCTCCCGCCGGGCGAGGTGCGCGTCGGCGGGTTCGGCGGCGCCGACGGCCTTGCCGCGTGGCTGTGTACGCACCAGGTGGACGCGCTCATCGACGCCACCCATCCTTTCGCCGGGACGATCAGTTTCAACGCGGCGACAGCCGCCTCGGCTGCCCATGTTCCCCTGCTGGCGCTGCGCCGGCCCGGCTGGGTGCCCGGCCGTGGCGACGACTGGCACCCGGTCGGCTCCCTGGAGGAGGCCGCACGCGCACTGCCCGCGCTGGGGCGGCGGGTGTTCCTCACCACGGGACGCATGGGACTGGCCGCCTTCGCCGGGCTGGACGGGCTGTGGTTCCTGATGCGCTCGGTGGATGCCCCCGAGCCCCCGCATCCCGCCCGGATGGAGGTGCTCCTCGAACGGGGCCCGTTCAGCCTCGACGGGGAGCGGGAGCTGATCCGCCGGCACCGCGTCGACGTCCTCGTCACGAAGGACAGCGGCGGCGCCGCCACCGCCCCCAAGCTCGCCGCCGCCCGCGAGGCGGGCATCCCGGTGGTCGTGGTGCGCCGGCCACCGGTTCCCGAGGGGGTCGCGGTGGCCGGTACCCCGGAGCGGGCCCTCGACTGGCTGCGCGGGGGGCCCGGGGCTCAGCCCTCCGGGTAGCGGCGCGGCGTCCAGACGATCTGGCGCCCGTCACCGCGCCGCACCCAGCGCGTCTGCGAGGACCCGACGATCAGGATCGTGCGCATGTCGACCTCGGCCGGGTCGAGATCGGCCAGCCGCACCGTGCGTACGCTCTCGGCCGGTCCGCCGACGTCCCGGCCGAGCACCACCGGGGTGTCCGGTGAGCGGTGCTCCAGGAGGAGGTCGCGCGCCTTGCCGACCTGCCAGGTCCGGCTGCGTGAGCCGGGGTTGTACAGCGCGAGCACCAGGTCCGCACAGGCCGCGGCGCGCAACCGCTCCGCGATGACCTCCCACGGCTTGAGCCGGTCGGAGAGCGAGATCGTGGCGTAGTCGTGGCCCAGCGGCGCCCCCGCCCGTGCGGCCGCCGCGTTGGCCGCCGTCACGCCCGGCAGCACCCGTACCGGCACGTCCGCGTACCGGTCCTGGGAGGCCGTCTCCAGGACGGCCGTCGCCATGGCGAAGACCCCGGGGTCTCCGCCGGACACCACTGCCACGCGCCGCCCGCGACGCGCCAGGTCCAGGGCGAATTCGGCGCGCTCCGACTCGACCTTGTTGTCCGAGCCGTGCCGGGACTGCCCCGGCCGGACCGGTACCCGGTCCAGATAGGTGGTGTAGCCCACCACGTCGTCGGCGGCGGCCAGCGCCCCGCGCGTCTCGGGCGTCAGCCACAGCGGTCCGGCGGGCCCGGTGCCGACCACGGCGACCTCACCGCCGCCCGGAGTGCCCTCGGGACGCGGCGCGTCGATCCTGCTGGGCAGCACCGCGACCGCGAAGTACGGTACGGAGCCGGCCTCGATTTCGGCCAGCTCGCCCGTGCGCTCCCCGGCCATCGTGGCGCGTTCCACGTAACGGGCCTCCGGCAGCCGCCCCGACGCCTCGAAGGCGCGGCGCACCGCGGGGAACGTCCGGCCCAGCTTCATCACCACGGCGGTGTCCGTGGCGGCCAGCCGGGCGGTCAGCTCCTCCTCCGGCAGGGTGCCGGGCAGGATGGTCAGCACCTCCTCGCCCTCGACGAGCGGGGTGCCGAGCCGGGCGGCCGCCGCGCTGACCGAGGTGACACCGGGGATCACCTCGGTGGGGTAGCGGTCGGCGAGCCGCTTGTGCATATGCATGTACGAGCCGTAGAAGAGCGGATCGCCCTCGGCGAGCACGGCGACCGTGCGCCCCGCGTCGAGGTGGACCGCGAGCCGGGCCGCCGCCTCGGCGTAGAAGTCGTCCAGCGCGCCCCGGTAGCCGCCCGGATGGTCCGTGGTCTCCGTCGTGACGGGGTAGACCAGGGCCTCTTCGATGTGGTCGGGGCGGATGTACCCGGCCGCGATGGACCGGGCGATCGACCGTCCGTGCCGGGCGCTGTGATAGGCGACGACATCGGCCTCCGCGATGACCTGCACGGCGCGTACGGTCATCAGGGCCGGATCGCCGGGGCCCAGCCCGACTCCGTACAGCCGGCCGTTCTTCTGCTCGCTCACGCTTACTCTTCCTCGCTGGCGATCGCGTTGAGGGCGGCGGCCGCCATGGCGCTGCCGCCCCGCCGGCCGCGCACGATCAGATGGTCGAGCCCGGACGCGTGTGCGGCCAGGGCGTCCTTGGACTCGGCCGCGCCGATGAAGCCGACCGGCACACCGATGACGGCGGCGGGGCGCGGCGCGCCCTCCTCGATCAGTTCGAGCAGCCGGAACAGGGCGGTGGGCGCGTTGCCGACGGCGACGACCGCGCCGTCCAGCCGGTCGCGCCACAGCTCCAGGGCGGCCGCGCTGCGGGTGGTGCCGAGTTCCGCCGCGAGAGCGGGCACCGCCGGGTCCGACAGGGTGCACACGACCTCGTTGCCGGCGGGCAGCCGCTTGCGGGTGACCCCGCTGGCGACCATGGCCACGTCGCACAGGATGGGCGCGCCGGCCCGCAGCGCCTCGCGGGCACGGGCCACCACGTCGGGGGTGAAGGCCAGATCGCGTACGAGGTCGACCATGCCGCAGGCGTGGATCATCCGGACCGCCACCTGGCTCACATCGGCGGGCAGTCCCGACAGATCGGCCTCCGCGCGGATCGTGGCGAAGGACTGGCGATAGATGGCCGGTCCGTCCTTCTCGTACTGGTGCACAGTGCTGTCGCTCTCTTCATCGGGCGTGGAAAGGGTGGGCGTGGAAAGGGTCGGTCGGGTACGGGAACGGCCGGCCGGTGTGGAGCGGCCGGTGGGGGAAGGTCAGGTGCCGGGGCGCGGGGCGGGGCGCTGCCCGTCCGGGCCGCCCCGGGCCGCGGCCACCGCTGCCGCGAGCGCGGCCGGGCTGTCGGGGACGGCCAGTGGGGCGTGCCGTTCACCGTCGCGCACCAGGGAGACCCGGTAGCCGTCCGGGGCGGCGACGACGTCGACCCACGCGCCCCGCGGATGACCGCACCGGCGTTCGCACCCCGACCAGTACACCGGCAGCGCGCCCACGGGCCCCAGGGCCGCTGTCGCCCCGGCCCGGACATCGGCGAGGGACTTGGCGCAGCCGGGACGCCCGATGCAGGCCCCCACCCCGGTCCAGGGGGAGCGGGGCCCGGAGATCAGGCCGGCGGACCCCAGGGCCGCCAGCTCCGCCGCGGCCCGTTCGCGCTCCACGCCCGGTACGACGACGCCGCGCCAAGGGGTCAGCCGCAGTTCGCCGCCGCCACCCTCCCGTTGCCGGGCGGCGCGGGTCAGCGCCCGCCACTGTTCCGCGCCGATGCGGCCCAGGGGGACGCCGACGCACAGCGCGACCGTCTCGTACGGGCCGTCCACGACGCCGGGAACGGGAGCCGCGGACCGCGCGGGGTGTGTGGGGCCGGTGGTGCGCGTGGCTCGGATTCCGGCCTGTCGCAACCGCCGGACCACCTGGTCCAGGAGGATCCCGCCGTCCGTGCGCAGGTCCGTCACCCGCCAGACGCCGGAGCCGCGTGCGACGTCCAGGAAGGTCTCGGCGGCGATCAACGCGGCCCGCGGAGCGTGCGCACCGGGTATCCGCAGTACGGATTCGGCCGGGCCGATCCGCAGAGCCGCGTCCCCGTCGGCCCGCGCCAGCAGCGTCACATCGGCGCCGAGCGGATCCACATCGCCGCGGCCGTCGTCGAGCGCGAACAGGAACCGGCCCGACAGTTCCGTCGTCAGGTCACTCGCGCACACCAGCTCGTCCAACGCCGACAGCCACGGGCGGACGTCCCGCTGTCCCAGGCCGTCGAGCCCGGAGAGCGGGGAGGCCACGATATTGCGGACGCGCTCGTGGCGCTCCGAGGGCAGCAGCCCCGACTCACCCATGCGGGAGGCCAGTTCGCCGCCGCAGTCGGGGCGCAGACCGCGCAGCTGCACATTGCCGCGCGAAGTGAGATGCAGCTCACCATCGCCGAGCCGCTCCGCCAACTCCCCCAGCACGTCCGCCTGCGCCGTGCTCAGTACCCCCCCGGGGATCCGGACCCGGGCCAGCGCACCGTCGTCCGCCCGGTGCAGCCGCAGCGTGCCGGGGCAGGCGTCACCGCGGTCACGGACGGACGCGGCTCCTGTGGGCACGGGCAAAGTGGCTGGCGGGGGCATGGCGGCGAGCATACCGACCATCTCATCAGATCCGTATGCCTCCCAGTTCTTGACCGCCCCTTACTATGCCTAGTGCCGCGTCAGCACGGGAAAACCCTGGCCGAGGCGGTACAGGCGGGCCAGCCGGCCCGTCGTCGCCACCGACGGCGACAAGGGGAGGAAGCCCGGTGCGATTCCGGCGCGGTCCCGCCACTGTGATCCCGGCCCCACCGGCCGGGTGAGTCAGGAACTCCCTTCCCCGTGCCACTCGGCCCGTCCGAGCAGGGGAGTCCCATTCCGACACCGCCCGGGGCGTGGATACCCCGAGGAAGGCCAGACGCCGCATGATCCTGCTCCTGTCGACGTCAGACACCGACCTGCTCAGCGCCCGCGCCTGTGAGGGCCCGGTCGCCTACCGCTACGCGAACCCCTCCCGGCTCCCGCTCCAGGACCTCCCGCAGCTCCTGGACGGCACAGAGCTGGTCGTCGTACGCCTGCTCGGCGGGGTCCGCGCCTGGCAGGACGGCCTCGACCAGGTGCTTGCCACCGGCCGCCCCGTCGTCGTCCTCACCGGGGAACAGGCCCCCGACGCCCAGCTGATGGCCGCCTCCACCGTCCCGATCGGCATCGCCGCGGAGGCCCACGCCTATCTGGCGCACGGCGGCCCCGGCAACCTGGAGCAGCTCGCCCGCTTCCTCTCCGACACCGTCCTGCTCACCGGCCACGGCTTCGAACCGCCCGCCCCGGCACCCTCCTGGGGCCCGCTGGAGCGCACGCCCCGCGCGACGGACGGCCCCACCATCGCGGTGCTCTACTACCGCGCCCACCACATGAGCGGCAACACCGCGTTCATCGACGCCCTGTGCGGCGCCGTCGAGGACGCCGGCGGCCGCGCCCTGCCGCTGTTCGTCGCCTCGCTGCGCACACCGGAGCCCGAGCTGATCGACGCCCTGCGGGCCGCCGACGCGATCGTGACCACGGTGCTCGCCGCGGGCGGTACCCGGCCCGCGGAGGCGTCGGCCGGCGGTGACGACGAGTCCTGGGACGCCGGCGCCCTCACCGGCCTCGACGTGCCCATCCTCCAGGCGCTCTGCCTCACCTCCTCCCGGTCCGACTGGGAGGACAACGACGAGGGCGTCTCGCCGCTGGACGCCGCGAGCCAGATCGCCGTCCCCGAGTTCGACGGCCGTCTGATCACCGTCCCGTTCTCGTTCAAGGAGATCGACGAGGACGGCCTCCCCGCGTACGTGGCCGACGCCGAGCGCGCCGCCCGGGTCGCCGGGACCGCGGTGCGCCACGCGCGCCTCCGCCACATCCCGAACGCCGACAAACGCCTCGCCCTGGTGCTGTCCGCGTACCCGACCAAGCACTCCCGGATCGGCAACGCCGTCGGACTCGACACCCCGGCGAGCGCCGTCGCCGTGCTGCGCCGACTCCGCGCCGAGGGGTACGACTTCGGTGACGAGGAGGTGCCGGGGCTCGCCTCCGGTGACGGCGACGAGCTGATCTACGCGCTGATCGAGGCGGGCGGTCACGACCAGGAGTGGCTGACGGAGGAGCAGTTGGCCCGCAACCCGGTCCGCATCCCGGCCGCCGACTACCGGCGCTGGTACGCGACGCTGCCGGCCGGACTCCGCGCGGCCGTCGAGGAGCACTGGGGCCCCGCTCCGGGCGAGATGTTCGTGGACCGCTCGCGCAACCCCGAGGGCGATATCGTCCTGGCCGCCCTGCGCCGGGGCAATCTGCTCATCCTCATCCAGCCGCCGCGCGGCTTCGGCGAGAACCCGATCGCGATCTACCACGACCCCGACCTGCCGCCCTCGCACCACTACCTGGCCGCCTACCGCTGGATCGCGGCCGCCGCGGACGACAACGGCTTCGGCGCCGACGCGATGATCCACCTGGGCAAGCACGGCAACCTGGAGTGGCTGCCCGGGAAGAACGCCGGGCTGTCCGCCGCGTGCGGGCCCGACGCGGCGCTGGGTGATCTCCCGCTCGTCTACCCGTTCCTGGTCAACGACCCGGGCGAGGGCACGCAGGCCAAGCGCCGCGTCCACGCCACCCTGGTGGACCACCTCGTACCGCCGATGGCCCGCGCGGAGAGCTACGGCGACGTGGCCCGGCTGGAACAGCTGCTGGACGAGCACGCCCAGATCGCGGCGATGGACCCGGCGAAGCTCCCGGCCATCAGGGCCCAGATCTGGACCCTGATCCAGGCCGCGAAGCTCGACCACGACCTGGGTCTCGAAGACCGTCCGGAGGACGAGGGCTTCGACGAGTTCATCATGCATCTCGACGGCTGGCTCTGTGAGATCAAGGACGCCCAGATCCGCGACGGACTGCACGTCCTGGGCGGCGCGCCCGCCGGCGCCGACCGGGTCAACCTGGTCCTGGCGATCCTGCGCGCCCGCCAGATCTGGGGCGGCACCACCTCCCTGCCCGGCCTGCGCGAGGCGCTCGGCCTCGACGAGTCGGCGGCCACCCGCACCACCGCCGACGAGGTGGAGGAGCAGGCCCGCACCCTGGTCCAGGCGATGGAGGACGCGCACTGGGCGCCGCAGGCCGTTGCCGGGGTCGCCGCCGGACACCCCGGTTCCGTCGCCGACATCCTCGACTTCGCGGCCCGCGAGGTCGTGCCCCGGCTGGCGGCCACCACCGACGAACTCGACCACACCGTGCACGCGCTGAACGGCGGCTTCGTTCCCGCCGGCCCCTCCGGCTCCCCGCTCCGCGGACTGGTCAACGTCCTGCCGACGGGCCGCAACTTCTACTCCGTCGACCCCAAGGCGGTGCCCTCCCGGCTGGCCTGGGAGACCGGACAGGCGCTGGCCGACTCGCTGCTGGAGCGCTACCGGACCGACAACGGCGACTGGCCCACCTCGGTCGGCCTGTCCCTGTGGGGCACCAGCGCGATGCGTACCGCCGGCGACGACGTCGCGGAGGCCTTCGCGCTGCTCGGCGTCCGCCCGGTCTGGGACGACGCCTCGCGCCGGGTCACCGGCCTGGAGGCGATCCCGGCCGCCGAACTGGGGCGCCCGCGCATCGATGTGACGCTCCGCATCAGCGGCTTCTTCCGCGACGCGTTCCCGCACACCATCGGCCTCCTGGACGACGCGGTCCGCCTCGCGGCCTCGCTGGAGGAGCCCGCCGAGCAGAACTACGTACGGGCGCACACCCAGGCGGACCTGGCCGCCCACGGCGACGAACGCCGCGCCACCACCCGTATCTTCGGCTCCCGCCCCGGCACCTACGGCGCCGGACTGCTCCAGCTCATCGACTCGCGGGACTGGCGTACGGACGCGGACCTGGCAGAGGTCTACACCGTCTGGGGCGGCTACGCCTACGGCCGCGAACTCGACGGGCGCCCGGCCCGCGAGGAGATGGAGACGGCGTACAAGCGCATCGAGGTCGCGGCCAAGAACACCGACACCCGCGAGCACGACATCGCGGACTCGGACGACTACTTCCAGTACCACGGCGGCATGGTGGCCACCGTGCGCGCGCTCAAGGGCACCGCCCCCGCGGCGTACATCGGGGACTCCACCCGGCCGGAGACCGTCCGGACCCGCACCCTGGTCGAGGAGACCTCGCGCGTCTTCCGGGCCCGCGTCGTCAACCCCAAGTGGATCGAGGCGATGCGCCGCCACGGCTACAAGGGCGCCTTCGAGCTGGCCGCCACCGTCGACTACCTCTTCGGCTACGACGCCACGACGGGGGTGGTCGCCGACTGGATGTACGACAAGCTCACCGAGACCTACGTCCTGGACCCGGAGAACCGCGAGTTCCTCCAGCGGGCCAACCCCTGGGCCCTCCACGGCATCGCGGAACGCCTCCTGGAGGCCGAGTCGCGCGGGATGTGGGAGAAGCCCGACCCGGAGATCCTCGCCGGTCTGCGGCAGGTCTTCCTGGAGACCGAGGGTGACCTGGAGGGCGAGGACTGAGCAACCGGCCGCACCGGCCGCCGGATGTCAGGAGGGCCCCACCGCTGCGCGACGCTGACTCTGTCGGGGATCTTGAGGATCCCCGGCGGGGCAGCATGATCAACGGGCATGCTCGACTCTGTCCAAGGACCAATGCAGTTGTCGAGGTGCCCGTTGTCGCTCCACGCCCGTTCTGGTGAGCAAGTCCCTTCTCTGACCGTGCAGATGGCGCGGGCGAGCAATCCGGGTGGTACGACGGCGATGTGGGTGAGAGACCGCCTGGGCGGGCTGTGGCGTGACGAGGACTTCGCGGACTGGTATCCGCGTGACGGCCGCCCCGGGCTCTCGCCCGCTCAGCTGGCCACCGTGTGTGTGCTGCAGTTCCTGCTCGGTCTGTCGGACCGGCAGGCCGCCGAGGCGGTTCGCTGCCGCATCGATTTCAAGTACGCGCTGGCCATGGAGCTGAACGATCCCGGATTCCACCACAGCGTGCTGGGCGACTTCCGCGAGCGTCTCACCGAGGACGACCGCGCCGACCGTCTCCTTGACCTCACGCTTGCGCGCCTGAAGGAGGCCGGTCTCGTGCGCGAGCGCACCACTCAGCGCACGGACTCCACCCACGTCCTGGCCGCGGTGCGCGACCTGACCCGGCTGGAACTGGTCACCGAGGCCGTCCGCGCCGCCCTGGAAGAGCTGGCCGGCACCGCTCCGCACCTGCTGGCCGACCTGGTAGACGAGGAGTGGGGGCGTCGTTACGGCCGCCCGGTCCGCCTGGGCAAGAACCCCACCCGCCCCAAGACCAGGATCCTCGCCACCGGTGGTGACGCCGTCCGGCTGCTGGAGCACGTCGCAGAGCATGCGGCGGATCGCCTGTCCGGGCCCCGGGCCCAGGCCCTGCGGCAGATCATGGTGCAGAACTACTACCGCGACGGGGCCGGCCGTCTGCGCTGGCGCACCGCCGATGACGGCGGGCTGCCGCCCTCAGCGGTCGCGGTCGTCTCGCCCTACGACCCGACGGCCCGTTACGCGCGCCGCGGACACGTCACCCGTTGGAAAGGGTTCGTCGCGCATCTCACCGAGACCTGTGATCCTGAAGGCGTCAACGTGATCACGGATGTGGCCACCACCGACGCCACCGGCTACGACGCGAAGGCTCTGCCCGGTATCCACACCCGGCTGGGGCGTCGCGGGCTGCTGCCCGCCGAGCATCTGGTCGACGGCGGCTACACCTCCCTGGTCCATCTCGAACAGGCGGCCCGGGAACACCAGGTCACGGTCACCGGACCACTGCCGGTCAACACCACCCGCCAGAACCGCAGGAACAACGGCTTCGGCCGCGACGACTTCCACATCGACTTCGACCGCCGACAGGTCACCTGCCCGCAGGGCGAGACCAGCGCGGGATGGCACGGCCCCTACCCGACCTCCTCACCCACCGCAGCACCTCTGATCGTGGCACGGTTCACCAAGAGCCAGTGCCGTCCCTGCCCGGTCCGCACCCGCTGCACGACCACCGCCGACAGCGCCCGGAGCGTGGGCTTTCCCCCGCGAGAACTCCGTGACCTGCAACTCCGAGTCCGCGCCGAGCAGCAGACACCCGAATGGCAGGCCCGCTACGCGGTCCGCTCCGGAGTGGAAGGCACCATCAACGAGCTCGCCCACGGACACGGCATGCGCCGCTGTCGCTACCGGGGACAGCACAAAGCCCACTTACAGCACGTGTTCACAGCCATCGCCGCAAACATCGAGCGCCTCAGCCGGCGGCCGCCGACCGGAGAACCACCTCCGTCCCGGCCGCCGACCGCATTCCAGAACTACCTGGACCAGCACGGAATCACCCGGCCGAGGTCTTGGCGGTCCGCCAGAGACTGAGCAGACCGCCAAGATCCCCGACAGAGTCAGCGTCCTGCGCGGGTGGGGCCCTTCCTCCTCACAGGACGCCGAAGGCGCCTTCCACGGCTTCGCACGTGGCGTCCAGTTCGTCCTCCGTGACAGCCGCGGCGACGAACCAGCAGGCCATGCCGTAGGCGTTGGTGTGGATTCCGCGTTTGAGGAGTTCGTGGCGGTACGCGTCGTAGCGGGCCTGGTCGGTCAGCTGGAGGTCGCGGTACTGCCGGGTCGGTGCGCCGTCAGCGGTGAACACCGTCTGGAACATGGCGCCCACGCCCTGCACCGAGCAGGGGATGTGCCGGTCATGGGCGGCCCGGCGAATCGTCTCCATGATGCGGCGACCGCTCTTGTCGATCCGTTCGGTGACCTCCGGCCGGTTCAGCTGCCGGAGGGTCACCAGGGCGGCGGTCGCGCACAGCGGTGAGGCGTTGTAGGTTCCGCCGTGCTTGACCTGCCCCTGTGCCAGGGGTTCCATCACGTGCCGCAGTCCGGCGAAGGCCGCGATCGGGACGCCGCCGCCCAGGGCCTTGGAGAAGACGGCGATGTCCGGCACGACCCCGAACATCGTCTGGGCTCCCCCGGGACCGGTCCGGAATCCGGTACAGACCTCGTCGAAGACGAGCACGATCTCGCGGCGCGTGCACTCCTCGCGCAGCAGGTCCAGGAATCCCGGCTCGGGCATGGTGCAGGCGTTGTTGGCGACGATGGGCTCGCAGATGACAGCGGCGAACTCCCCGCGATGGGCGTCCAGGACGGCGCGGAGCGCGGCGGGATCGTTCCACGGGCTGACGACCACGTCGTTGACGACCCCCGCCGGAATGCCGGGGGAGTGGGGCACGGGGTACGGGGTGGCGTAGGGGCCGGCCTCGGAGGCGGAGGGGCGGTTGGATATCGCCAGGCTGTCGGTCCAGCCGTGGTAGTGGCCCTCGAACTTGAGGATCTTCGAGCGGCCGGTGTACCCGCGGGCGGCGCGCACCGCTCCTTGCACCGCTTCGCTCCCCGAGTTGGCGAAGCGGACGAGCTCGGCACACGGCACCATGTCGCAGATCAACTCGGCGAGTTCCACCTCGGTGGTGTTGCAGGTGCCGAACATCGTGCCGGTGTGCAGGACCGCGGTGAGCGCCTCGGCGAGCTGCGGACTGGCGTGTCCCAGTACCGCGCTGCCGTAGGAGATCAGGTAGTCGAGGTACTCGTTGCCGTCGACGTCCCGGATGCGCGCACCGGCCCCCTCGGCCATGTAGAGCGGATAGGGGTGCGGGCCGGTCGATGTCAGCCGGGAGGAGGAACTGATGCCACCGGCCAGTGATGCCTGAGCACGGGCGAACCAGGCCCGGCTGCCGTCGGACCCGCCCAACGCCGTTATATGGCCATTCATGTGCGGCTCCTGTTTGGTAGATGGGTGCTCGGGCACGCTCGGAGAGCCCTTCATGCGGAGAGTTCCTGAGGAGAGGTCGGGTGGGTCGTGGCTGGGAGAACGGCTGTCGTCACGGGCGCCGGAAGCGGGATCGGGCGGGCGTGCGCGCTGGGTCTGCTGGAGGACGGCTGGACGGTGATCCTGGTGGGCCGGCGCGAGGAGCCGCTGGGGGAGACCGTGATGCTCACCCCCGCCGACGGTCGTGCCCGCGCGGTCCCGTTCTCCGCCGACATCACCGACCCCGTGGCCGTGGACAGGCTGTTCGGACATGTCGTGGACCGGTTCGGGCGGCTGGACGTGCTGTTCAACAACGCCGCCGACACCATGCCGTACACCCCGACCGAGGACGTGGGCGTCGAGGAATGGCACCGCGTCATGGACTCCATCGCCACCGGTACCTTCCTATGCTCCCGCGCGGCCTTCCGCGTGATGAAGGAGCAGACACCGTGCGGCGGACGGATCATCAACAACGGCGCACCCTCCGCCCAGGCCCCCCGGCCCGACTCCATCGCGTTCACCGCCGCCAAGCACGCGGTGGCCGGGATGACCCGCTCGCTGTCCCTGGACGGCCGGCGCTACGACATCTCCTGCGGCCAGATCGACATCGGCAACGTCACCCCGCAGGACAGGCCCCAGCCGGCCGTCCTGCAGGCCGACGGGTCACGTCGGGTGGAACCCACCATGGACGTGCGGCACGTCGTCGACCTGGTGCGAGCCATGGCCTGCCTGCCTCTCGGAGTGAACATCCAGTCCGTCCTGGTCATGCCCAGCGCCATGCCCTACGTGGGCCGGGGATAGCCCGGCCACGTACGCCTCGAACCAGTTGCCGGGCTCCAGGTGCCCGGCCATGGACCAGGCGAGCATGCGATGCAGCCCGTCCAGGTGGATCAGTCCCTCGCGGACCGCGAGGGACTCGTAGTCACGCCCCCGCACGGCCCGGGTGGTCAGGAACAGGGCGAGGCGATCAGCCGTGCCCTGACGGTCGAGTTTGGACGCGCACAACGGATTGGTACGCGCGTACGAGCTGTTGAGCGAGGTGAGCCGGTCCACCGCCTCGGCCACGGTCAGGCCGGTCCTGGGGATGAGTTCCACCTCGCCGTCCTCGCCCAGGTGCCAGGGCAGCACCACGTTCCGGACCTCCGGCCCTTCCAGCAGGACCCGGTGCCAACGGCCCCGCTGCTCCAGCTCGGCGTTGCGGATGTGCCCCTCGGCCTCGTCATTCGAATTGGCCTGGTCGGACGGGTCGAAGGGGTGCTCCTTCTCGAAGAGCTCCATGATCGCCTCGAACCGCACTGCTTCCAGAACTCTCATCGGCTGTGCCTCTCCGCCCTTTCGTACTCGCTGAAGTGTCTCTCCGCGAAGAGCTCCGGCCACCCCGCTCCCAGACCACGCGACCGGGCCACTGCCAGTACCTGTCGCCAGTAGGGCTTGACCGGTGGCCACAGTGCCCCTGTGCGGCAGTAGGAGCCGTCGATCATGTAACGCGGGCCGCTGTCCGCATGGGGCGCGGCTGCCGCCCGACGGGTGTGGAAGAGCGCCGAGTGGAGTACGACGGTCGTCCCTGGAGGCACATCGTCGATGACCACTTCACCCGGGAGCGTGTCCGTGCCCAGGTGGCTGCGGGCGTCCTTCTCGGCGATCTCCAGGTGCGAGCCCGGCAGCACTGCCAGGCCACCCAGTTCCGGCTGAATTCCGCCTATATAATGTAACGCGTGGATCATGGGTAAGTGCCTTTTTTCCTGCGGCTGTTGCTCGTAATCGTGATGCCAGCTCTTGCCGGCTCCGCCGGCCGTTCTCCGGTCGCTGTGCAGGTGGTGGAACACGAAGGATTCGCCGAGTAGCGCGGGGCTGCTGAGCAGGTCCAGCAGCGGCGGATGGACCGCGAGCTCACCGTGCGCCTCAAGGTCCAGCTCGACCATGCGGGGCGGCTCGGCCTCCGCACGCAGACAGGCGTCGATGGACTTCTGACGCCACCCCGCCTCCACCCACTCGTCCACCTCCGGCACGAGACGCTCGACAAGCGTGCCGGGCAGGAAGCCGGGCAGTACCAGGAATCCCTCCTTGGTGAAGCCTTCCGCCTGGGCCTCGATGGTGCGGGTATCTCTCACGTGCTGGAACCCCCCGGTTCACTCGGCTGTTGCCGCACGGATGCCGCTGCGGGCGGCGTCTTTCTGTCCCAGGTTCATGCGAGTCATACCGAAGGCGTGGCTATATGGCCAAAAGTGGGTGGCTCGGCAGGGCCATTGCCGCATGTTCGACGGTGAACGGCGCCGGGTGTCATGGCGGCACGCACGGGGCGTGCCCCGGCGGATGCGAGCCAATGATCGAAGAGGCCCGTGATCGAGCGCCCAACTCCGTTGTCAGTGCCTCCCCATAGAGTTCAGTTATCACTCGGGGAGCTTCGGAGAAGGAGCAGAAACGTGTCCGCCAACAGGATTCAGCACAAGGTGAATCACGTCGCGCTGGTCGTCGACTGTTCAGGTTCCATGCGTCCGCACCAGGGCCAGCTCATTCGTGTCGTGGACGAGTTCGTGGCCGGCCTGAAGGCCGAATCGGACAGCCTCGGCCATGAGACCCGGATCAGTCTCTATTCCTTCGATCACAGGGTGGAGAACCTCGTCTGGGACATGGACGTGAAGCATCTGCCGTCCATGCGCGGTCTGTACAGGGTCAACAACGGCGCCACGGCCCTTATCGAGGCCTCCTTGAAGTCCCTGGACGATCTGGGCCATATCTGGGAGGAGTACGGGGAGCACAGCTTCCTGCAGATCGTGGTGACGGACGGCGAGGAGAACGCCTCCGGCGGCGACCGGCGGCACGACGGCGACATGGCCGTCCTCGGGCCCTGGCTCGACAGGATCGCGGCGAAGATGGGCGGGCTCCCGGGCCACTGGACGTCCGCGATCCTGGTGCCGAACTCGCTGGCGAAGCGCACCGCTCAGAACTACGGCTTCCCCGCGGGGAACATCGCCATCTGGGACGCGGACTCCCAGGAGG
This sequence comes from Streptomyces sp. NBC_00341, assembly GCF_041435055.1. Taxonomy (NCBI): domain Bacteria; kingdom Bacillati; phylum Actinomycetota; class Actinomycetes; order Kitasatosporales; family Streptomycetaceae; genus Streptomyces; species Streptomyces sp. NBC_00341. The sequence goes on from NZ_CP108002.1 coordinate 6,908,996, forward strand.
GCGTCGAGGAGGCGATCGGCACCGTGCGCGCCGCCGCCACCAGCTTCCTGCGGGGCCGCGAGCAGGGCGTGCGCGGCACAAAGAATCTGTTCGCCGTGGGGCAGGACATATCCGTTGACGAGGTACGGGCGAATCTCGAACCGATACCGGCCGACAAATACCGGCTCCTGAAGGTCGACAAGGAGATCGAGATCCGGCCCTTCGTCGATTCGCATCCGGGTGTGACCTACGAACGCGGCTCGTGCTACTACCAATTGGGTGCCCGGGTCCAGGTTCAGCCCGACAAGGAAGTCGTCGTGGTCGAGAAGGACACCGATCGCGCCTATACGGGTGACGCGGCGCGCAGTCTCCTCTTCGGCACGGGTATCCACGGGACGGTCTCGGTGAAGGCGGGGAACAATCCCGAGCTGGAGGTCTATGTGCAGAGCCGCTCCGTGAACAGGAAGCTCAAGCCGAAGACGCGTCTGCTCATCATGCTCTGAGGTCGTCATGCTCTGAGATTCTCGTTCGGCTCATGCGGTTCAGAGTCTGAGAAATACCCCGGGGGGTATCACTGTTACAGTGAAAGGAAGATACCCCCCGGGGTACATCGCTATGGAGGGAGACGGCCGTGTTCTTCGTGGACACCCTGGAGACCGAGGGACTGGGCAACCGCAGCTATCTCGCGGGCGGGGCGGCGGTGGCGGTGGCCGTCGACCCGCCGCGCGATGTGGAACGGGTCCTGGCGGCGGCTGCCGGGCGCGGGGTGCGGATCGGGTACGTGGTGGAGACGCACATACACAACGACTACGTGACCGGCGGCCTGGAGCTCGCCCGGCTGACGGGTGCGCGGTATCTGGTGCCCGCGTCGGCCCGGGTCTCCTTCGACCGGGTGCCGGTCGAGGACGGCGACAGCTTCGCCGTCGACACCGGCCTCGATCTGCGGGCGCTGGCCACTCCCGGTCACACCCCGCACCACACCGCCTACGTGCTGGCCGAGGACGGACGGGAGGTGGCCGCGTTCACCGGCGGGTCGCTGCTGATCGGCACGGTGGGCCGTCCCGATCTGGTCGAGCCGAGGCTGACCGAGCAGCTGGCCCGCTCCCAGCACGCCTCCGCCCACCGGCTGGCCGGGGAACTCCACGACGACGTGCGGGTGCTGCCCACCCATGGCTTCGGCAGCTTCTGCTCCGCCTCCCCGGCCGGGGGCGATGCCACCACCATCGGCAAGGAGCGGGCCGGGAACGACGCCCTGAACCAGGACGTCGACGCCTTTGTGGCGCAGATGCTCGCCGGGCTGGAGGACGTGCCCGCCTACTACGCGCACATGGGCCCGGTGAACGCGGAAGGGCCAGGCCCGGTGGACCTGACCCCGCCCCGGACGGCCGACGGCGAGGAGATCGCGCAGCGCCTGGCCGCCGGGGAGTGGGTGGTCGACCTGCGCAGTCGTACCGCGTTCTCCCGGGGCCATGTCGCCGGGACGTTCAACTTCGAGGCCGGGGGCAAGCTCGCCACCTATCTGGCCTGGCTGATCCCGTGGGGCAAGCCCGTCACCCTCCTCGCCGCATCCGCCGGTCAGCTCGCGAAGGCCCAGCGGGAGCTGGTGCGGGTCGGCATCGAGCGACCGGCTGCCGCCGCCACGGGCGAGCCGTCCTCCTGGCTGCGGACGGGGCAGGACCTGCGCTCCTTCCCCCGCGCGGACTTCGCCGCCCTGAAGCAGGCGCTCGACGGTGGTGAGGACGTCGTGGTGCTCGATGTGCGCAGGGACTCCGAGCGGGCCGGTGAGTACGTACGGGGATCGGTGCACGTTCCCCTGCACGAGCTGCGCGAGCGCGCCGCCGAGGTTCCGGCCGGAGTGGTGTGGGTGCACTGCGCGGGCGGGATGCGTGCCGCGATCGCCGCGTCCCTGCTCGACGCCGAAGGCCGTGAGGTGGTCGCCGTCGACGACGGTTTCGACGCCGCCCGGAGCGCCGGTCTGACCGTGGCGTACGCACCGGCTTGACCCGCGTGCGTACGCACGGCGGCCGTGCGTCGCCAGGCGCGGGGCCGTGCGCCGTCAGGCCAGGGAGAGGAACAGTTTCTCCAGGCGGGCCCGCATCTGGTCCCGGTCCCCGGCCGCCTGGCCGCCGTCGGCCATGCATTGCTGGAGGCCTGTCGCGATGATCGCGAACCCGGCCCGGTCGAGGGCGCGGGAGACCGCGGCCAGCTGCGTGATCACGTCCTCGCAGTCCCGGCCGTCCTCGATCATCTTGACGATCCCGGCGATCTGCCCCTGGGCCCGCTTCAGCCGGTTGAGCACCGACTTCAGCTCGGCGGCCGCCATGTCCAGCTCCACGATTCCTCCTCCGTCAGCAAGCCAAATACCCCTAGGGGTATCCTACCGTGTCCAGGGCCACCGGCCCGGCCCGCACAGAAACGGAAACACCGCATATGACCGCCCCCGCCTCCACCCCCGCCCCTGCCGCAGTCCTCCCCGCCCAGGCGGCGGCCCGGCTCGGCCAGTTCGCCGTCATCGACGTCCGCACCCCCGGCGAATACGCCTCCGGACATCTTCCCGGCGCCCACAACATCCCCCTGGACCGGATACGTGCGGCACTTCCCGCGCTGAGTGCCGCCGCTGCCCGCGGCGACCTGCTGATGGTCTGCGCCTCCGGCAGCCGCTCCGCCACCGCCTGCGGCGAACTGGCCGCGGCCGGTATCGCCGCGGCCACCCTCACCGGAGGCACCACCGCCTGGGCGGAGCAGGGTCACGCTCTCGACCGGCCCGCAGACGCCTCCCGGGTCTGGGCCATGGAACGCCAGGTCCGGCTCGCCGCCGGGTCCCTCGTCGTCCTCGGTCTCGCCGTCGGCACCCGCTACCGCCGCGGCCGCGCCCTCTCGGCCGCCGTCGGCGGCGGCCTGGTCTTCTCCGCCCTCACCAACACCTGCGGCATGGCCGCCGTCCTCGCCCGGCTGCCGCACAACCGTCCCTGCCACACCGACCTCGACGCCACCCTCGCCGCGCTGCACCAGCGTTAGCCGAGGAGCCGAGGAGCCGAGGAGCCGAGGAGCCGACGCAGTCAGGTCGGCCCGGAGCTTCGACTCCGTGCGTACGGGCACCCGGTGCGCGCCCGCCGGCACGGCGCATGCCGGACACCGGAGTCGCCAGAGGCGGGGGGCCGCCGGACCGCCCCCCGCCCAGGTGTGCCGTCGGAGGGGCAGCGCCCCCGGCGCCCCCGGTCAGGCGGTGGCCGGCCGCAGCCGGACGGGCAGGGTCTGGTGGCCGTTGCTGATGAGGGAGTGCAGCGGCTTCAGCTCGGCCGCCGGCACGGCGAGTTCGAGGTCGGGGAAGCGCTCGAACAGCAGGCGCAGGGACGCGGCGATCTCCATACGGGCGAGCGGGGCACCGAGGCAGAAGTGCACGCCGTGCCCGAAGGCGAGGTGCTCGGAGGACGGCCGGGTGATGTCGAAGCGGTCGGCGGACTCGCCGTGCCAGTCGGGGTGGCGGTTGGCTGCCGCGTAGGAGACGAGGATCGCCTCGCCGGCCCGGATGACCTGTCCGTCGGGCAGCGGCAGGTCCTCCAGCGCGCAGCGCAGCGGGAGGTGCTTGACGGCGGGCTCGTACCGCAGGGTCTCCTCGACGACATCGCTCCAGTTGGCCCGGCCGGCACGGATGTGGGCGAGCTGCTCGGGGTCGGTGAGCAGGGCCGTGATGCCGTGGTCGATCCCGTTGACCGTCGTCTCGTACCCGGCGCTGATCATCAGCAGCAGCGTGTCGCGCAGTTCGTCGTCGTCCATCGCGCCGCCGTCGCCCTCGGTGTCCCGGGCGGCGATGAGGAGCGAGGTCATGTCGTCGCCCGGTGTGGCGCGCTTGGTGTCGATCAGTTCGTCGAGCAGCTTGTACAGGGCGGCCGTGTTCGCGGCGGCCTCGTCGGCGGCGAGCGCGGTGGAGAAGACTCCGTCGACCACGCTGCGGAAGCCCTGGCGATGGTCGTCGGGGACGCCCATGAGCCGCCCGATCACGGCGATCGGCAGGGGATAGGCAAGCTCCTCGCGGAGGTCGACGCTCTCCCCGGCCGGCCTGGACCCGATGGAGTCGAGGAGGGCCGTGACGATCGCCTCGACGGTGGCCTCCATGGTCTGGACCCGGCGGGCGCTGAACGCCGGGGCGACCATGCGCCTGAGCCGCCGGTGGTCACCGCCGTACGCGGTGAACATGTTGTTCACCGCGATCCACAGGGCCAGGGGCCAGGTGGAGACGGCGTCGGCGAAGCCGGGCCAGTGGGCGCGGGTGTCCTTGGAGACCCGCGCGTCCGTCAGGAGTTCCTTGAGGAGAGCGGGGTCGGTGACGGACCAGGCGGTGACCCCGAGGATGTCGACACGGGTGGCCGGTCCGCGGGAGCGCAGGGCCTCGTGTTCGGCGTGGTGGTCCGCCGCGGAGGGGTCCAGCACGAGGATCGGGTGTTCGGGCACGGGTGCTCCTCAGCGAGTGGCAGGGAAGACGACAGGGAGTGATTCCAGGGCACGGTGGAAGGGGCCGGGCCGCCAGCGCACCTCGTCGGCGGGTACCGCGAGGTCCATTTCCGGGAAGGCGTCGGCGAGGAAGGTGATGGCCGTCTCGGCGATGAGGTAGGCGTGGGAGCGGGCCGGACAGGTGTGCGGTCCGGTGCTCCAGGACAGATGGGCCCGGTTGCCGACGAAGGCTTCCGGCGGGAGTCCGCCCGTGAGCGCCGGGTCGTTGTTGCAGGCGGCCATGGAGATGACGACCGGCTGGTGGGCCGGCAGCAGGGTGCCGTCCACGTCCGCGTCGTAACGCGGATAGCTGATGCAGTAGTTCGCCATGGGCGGGTCCGTGTACAGGACGGTGTCGAGGGCGTCGCGGATCGTGGACTCGGCGGAGTGCAGCGTGGCCGAGAACTCCTCGTCCGTGAGGATCTTCCACCAGGTGTTGACGATGAGGTTGGTCAGCGGTTCGATGCCGGCGCCGTACAGGGTGACGATCTGGTGGCCCATCTCCTCGTCACTCAGCCCCGCGGGGTGAGCTATCAGACGGGACGTCACATCGTCCGCCGGATGCTGCCTGCGCAGGCTCACGAGGTCGGTGACCGCCTGCCCGAGGATCTCGTTGCCCCGGGCGGCGTCGGTGGTCTCGAAGATGCGCGACATGCCGTCGGCGATCCGGGCGCCGATCTCGTCGGGGCAGCCCAGCATCGAGCTCAGGACGCGGAAGGCGATCGGGAAGGCGTACTGAGTGGCGAGATCCGCACGGCCGGTGGCGCCGAAGCCGGTCACGGCGTCCGCGGCGACCCTCTCCACCAGGGCCCGCAGTTCGTGCTGGTCGGTCGCGTCGATACTGGCGGTGTTGGCCGAGCGGTAGCGGGAGTGCTCGGTGCCACCGCTGCGCAGGGCGTTGGGCCGCCACTCCATCATCGGCCGCACCGGGCACGACGCCGGCACCGTCTGCTCCCACACCCGGGGATCGGCGGGGAAGCGCAGCGGATCGTTGAGGATGCCGCGCGCCTGGAAGTAGCCGATCACCAGGGTGGCGGGGATTCCGGGGGACAGCTCGACCGGCACGAACGGGCCGAAGGTGCTGCGCATCCGCTCGTACGCGCCGTGCGGGTCGGCGGCGAACTCGGGTCCGTACAGGGGGAACCGGGCCGACCCGGACAGTGGCTCGGTGCTGACGGGATTCATCGCAGGGGCTCCAGGGGCTCCAGGGGCTCCGGTGGTGCGGCTGGTCGTTGCTCCACAAGGTGGTCCATCAGGGCGACGAGTGCGTGGAGCGAAGAGGTGCGGTCGCGGGCGTCGCAGGTGATGAGCGGGGTGGCGGCGTCCAGGGCGAGGGCCTGGCGGAGTTCGCCCAGGTCGTAGGCGGGGGCCCCGGGGAAGGTGTTGATGGCGACGGCGTAGGGGATGGACTGGGCCTCCAGCAGGCCCAGCGCGCCGTGGCAGGCGTCGAGGTCGCGCGTGTCGGCCAGGACCAGGCATCCGAGCGCGCCTTCGGCCATGTCCTCCCAGAGCAGGTGGAAGCGCTCCTGCCCGGGCAGCCCGAACAGATAGAGGGCCAGACGGCCGGCGGCCAGATGAATGCGGCCGAAGTCCATGCCCACGGTCGTCGTGGCCTTCGCGGGCGTCCCGCTGAGGTCGTCCACATCCGCGCTGTCGATGGTGATGGGCTCTTCCATCCGCAGCGGAGTCACCTCGGACACGCTGCCGATGAGGGTCGTCTTGCCCACGCCGAAGCCCCCGGCGACCACGATCTTGGCGGACTCGGTCACCGCGGCCGGTACATAGGTGACGTCTGTGTCAGACCAGGTCTCGGAGGCCATCGCGCACCCTTCGCAGGAGATCGGATTCGGGTCGGTCGGGTTCGGCCGCGACCGGGCTGGTCAGATGGCCGGTGTCCATCAGGGTGGAGACGAGGATGCGCACCGTGGAGGGCGGCATCTGCAACGCGGCGGCGATGTCCGCGACGGCGAGGCCGCCGTGGCCGCCGGCGAACAGGCTCATTAACCTCTGTGCGTCGGGGACAAGGGTGTTCGTCGGGCCGGTCGCGGCGATGACCACGCTCTCCAGGCGCACGTCCTGTCGCGGACGGACCCGTCCTCCGGTGCGTACGTACGGCCTGACCAGATCCGCGTCACGCCGCGGCCCGCTCATGCCGCGGAGCCGCCGTCCGTCTGTGACGGAACCCGTTCCGCGGTGCCCAGCTGCCTGCCCACCTTCACCGCGAGCTGCGCCATCTCGCGGCTGATCAGACCCACGTCCGCGTGCGGGCCGGTGGTACAGACCGACAGCATCGTGTTGTCCCCGGCAGCCGTCGTCAGGCCTATGTTGTCGATGCACTCGATCATCTGCTGGCGGACCCCGCCACCACCGGTGAAGTCGTCCCACGCCTTTCCGGCGGCTCGCATCGCGGCCGTCAGCGCGGCGAACTTCTCGCCCTCCTCCTGGCTCATCGTTCTCGTGCGTGCCTTCAACAGGCCGTCGCTGCTCATCAGTACGGCGAAGCGGACGCCCTCGATCTCACCGAGGTGCTCGTCCAGCAGCCAGCCAAGGGAGTTGATGGTGGTCGACATGGTCAACGTCCTTCGGTCTCGGGGGGAGTGCTCGGTGTGTCGCGGACGCTGCGGGCACCGTTCAGCCAGGCGGTGGCCACCTCGGGCCGACCGGGTTCCACGGGCACCGCGGTGGCGGCGTGGCGGCGGGAGGGCGGCGCGGACCGCCGGCGGACCGTGAGTCCGCTCACCGTGGTCGAGGGCTCCGCCCGCTCCGGTTCGGCAGCCTGCCCCGGGGCGGCGGCAGGGGCCGGAACCGGCGCCTCGGCGGTCTCCGGCCGGACGACGGCGGCCGGCGCGGCCGGAGGGGCCGGAGGGGCCGGTGCGGCAACCGGAGCGGGGGCCTGCCGGCGACGGGACGCGGGCGGGGTGGCCGGGACGGCGGGCTGCGGGGCGGGAGGTGTGGTGAGCAGCTTCTGCGGCAGGACGATGAAGGCGCGGGTACCGCCGTACACGTTGGGGGCCGTCACCTCGACGCGGTATCCGTAGGACGCGGCGAGGGCACCGGCCACGCGCAGGCCGGTCTGCGGGTAGGCACCCAGTTTCGTGATGTCGTCCCGCTCCTCGCTGGACATCACCCGGCGGGCCCACTCCAGCCGCTCGTCCTCCATGCGCAGCCCCGCGTCGTCCACGATCAGGAAGACCGCGTCGTTGCCGTGCTCGAGGGAGACGTGCACCCGGGTGTTCGGCGCCGAATAGCGCAGGGCGTTGTCCAGCAGAATCGCCAGTGTGTGGATGACCGCTTCCACGGCCCGGCCCTCCACCCCGAAGGTGTTCACGTCCGCGTGCTGCACTCGCTGGAAGCCCTCGACCCGGCCCATCGCGGAGCGCACGATCTCGCCGAGCGCGGTCACCGGATGACGCCGTGAGAGCTTGTCGCCCGCCAGCACCGCGTACCCGCTGGCCGTCAGCAGCATTTGCTGGGCCAGGTGGTCGATCTCGACCAGGGTCTCGTACGCGTCGTCCGAGACGTGCTGACGTACGCCGGCACTGACCTTGGTGCCCAGCTTCGACGCCCGGTGGACCGTGCCCGCGGCGAAGGACCGCACCGCCGCCCGTGCGACGTCGACGGCCTCCTTGCGTGCATGAGCGACCTGTTCGTCGGCTTCGCGGCGGGCCAGGGCCACTTGTTCCTCGGCCGTTCTCCCCGCCACCTTGACGGCGAAGGAGAACTGTCCGGCCAGCGCTCCGACGGCCTCGGCGACGGGGCTGCCCGCCAGCTGAGGCGGAACGGTCACGCCGATACCGCCGGCCGGGCCCGCCCCGGCCCCGCCGGCGGGGGCCGGGACGGCGGTGGTCGCCAGGTGCCTCACGAAGTGCTCGGTCATCTGCATCTGCTGGGTGAGGCGCTCGGCGTGCTCGTGCAGTTGCCCGGCCCGTTGCTCGGCCCGGCGTGCCGCGCGGCGGAACCGGACCGCCAGCACCGATCCGGCTACCGCCAGCAGCGCGAGAACCAGTGTCAGCGCGAGCATCGGACCCCCGAGATCGTGACGGAAACGGCTGCCTGGCCGGAGCCCCGGCGGCGGAGCCGACCGGTCCGGACGGCGTCACGGACGGGCACTCCGGTCTGCGCGTCGCCGGTCAGGAGGTGCTGCTCGATACACGGGAGATGGCGTTTCATGATGTCCGTACTCCGTAGTGCCGGGATTACCGGATCTGTGGGCAGGGGCCGTCGGGACGGCCCGCGGGTGGCACGGTGCCGGCGCACGGCTCGGTGGCCGGCTTCCTCGCACGCGCGGTCGTCGTGAGCCTCCCGGGCTCCGCACCCCGAGAATCCAGGGGCCGCGGACAGGGAGCGGCGGGAGGCCTGGCGTGGCGTGACCGTGCGGCGGTCGGGGGCATCACAATCTCCGCGGGGTGCGATCAGCCGGCGTCCGGCGGGCGGCAGAGCGAGCCCTCAGGACCTCACAGCGATGAGCCGCTGCGCGGTTGCTCGTAGGGTGGCCCATCGCGGAAGTCCTTGGGGTGGAGGCAATCGACACCAGTTCACTCGAACGGGTTCCAAGTGGCCTGTGTTTCTACCGAGGTTTCTGCCGAGTTGGAGTATGGCCCTGGATCTCTCTCCGTGTAACGCTCGCCGCGTAAGTGTCCGCATGAGCGTTGCGTACACGGGCGCGGCGGCAGCGAAATCCCGGTGCCGCACTGTAACTTCCTTGTGGCTGATACGCGTTGGCGGGTAATCCGGGGCGGCATGTCCAAGGGGGTAGTGCCATGACCGAAGGGCTGACGGTGCCGGCCGGGGCTGCGGAGCCCTCCGGCGGAATGGGCCCGATAACGCGGCGGCGTCAGCTGGGCGTTCGACTGCTCGCCCTGCGCGATACATGCGGACTGTCGGCCGAGGAGGCCGGCGAGCGGGCCGGGGTGTCGAAGGCGACCGTCAGCCGGTACGAGCGGGCCAAGGGGAACGTGCGGTGGAACCAGGTCGACCAGCTCTGCCGCGCGTACGGGGCCTCGGACAAGGAGCGTCATCTCCTCGTCGAACTGGCCAAGAACAGCAGGGACAACGAGGTCTGGTGGATTCCGTTCGCCGGGATGCTGCCCGATCAGATGCGGATGCTGCTGGCCCTGGAGAACGAGGCGCCGTGGATCAGCCACCACACCGTGGGTGTGGTGCCCGGCCTGCTCCAGACACTGGGGTACGCCCAGGAGATCAGAGCCACCCCGGGGAACGCCCTTCCGTCACAGGAGTTGCAGGAGTTCCTGAGGATGCGCATGCTGCGTCAGCGGATTCTGGACCGTGCGGCGCCACCGGTGTACCACGTCATCCTGGACGAAGCGGTTGTCCGGCGCAGGGTCGGGAGCGGTCAGGTCATGTCCGCTCAGCTCGACCATCTGCTCGCCCGGGGGCGGGAACCGAGCATCAGCATCCAGGTACTGCCGTTCTCGGCCGGGGCGTACAGCGCCGCCCTCAGCACGTTCATCGTCTTCGGCGGCCCGGACCCGTCCCTGGACGTCGTCTTTCTGGAGAATCAGACCGGCTCCTTGTTCCTGGAGGAACCCCCGGCGCTGAAGTGCTACACCGACGCCATGGCCTTCCTGCGCCAGGAGGCACTGGACACGACCACCTCCGCCGAACTGATCGCCGAGGCGAGCAGGACGCACCTGCGAAACCGGAAGTAACGGGGAATTGCGCATGGCACGACAGATCCGGCCCGAGTTCTTCAAGAGCAGCTACAGCGCCAATGCCAACGGCGAGTGCGTCGAGTGCGCGGAACGGCGGTACGCGTTCCTCGTGCGCGACTCGAAGACCGCCGACGGCGCGGTCCTCAGCTTCACGCACCCGGCGTGGCGGGAGTTCACCGCGTCCCTGCGCGGCGACGGCACCGAACCCCGCTGACCTGCCACCGACCCGACCCGACCCGACCGGCTGGGCGGAGCAGGCAGTCAACGCCCTTACCGGATGCGGCCGTTCGCCCCGCTCCTGCCGAGAACACCTTGTGCGGTCGCCTGGCTACAGTATTCAGTCCGAGGAGGACATGGCCGGGGCAGAGAGCAGCGTCGGCCGATGATGATGCAGACAGTCCGCAGCCGCGACAGCTGTCCGCATCAAGGCGCCGATGGAAGAGGAAATGCCGCAGAAGCCGAAGTCCCTGGACGACACCAAGTCCGCACGCGCCTGGTGGGGCAAGGAGCTCCGCAACTGGCGCAACGTCAGATCGCTGTCCTCGAAGGGGCTGGGGAAGAGAGTCCACCTCAGCGGCACGATGATCGAGCGCATCGAGAAGAACGAGCGCCTGTGCGACGCCGGGCTGGCCCGAAGGCTCGACGACGCCCTGGATGCCGGTGGGGCGCTGCGGCGGCTGTGGCGTCTGGTCGAGGAAGAGGCGGCCGGGCAGTCCGGTGATGCGGACAGTCCAGCTCCGGCCCGGCTGTCGGCAGGGAAGGCCGCACAGGCCACGTGGGGGCTCGACGGACTTCCCCCGGGCCTCATCGATCCGGGACGTGCCGACCCTCCCGCTGTCGTACGCCCCGACGACATCGCTCAGATACTCGACGCTGCCACGGTCATCGCCGAGTGGGACAACCTCTACGGGGGCGCCGGCATCGTGCGCAGCTCCCTTTACGGCCAACTGCTCTGGGCGCGGGGCCTGCTCGCAGCCCAGTGCCCGCCCGCACTCGAAGCGGACCTGTTCGCCGCGGTCGGACGCCTGGCCATCGTGATGGGGGCGAGCGCCTTCGACGCGTACGAGCACGAGGACGCGACCCGGCTCCTGCGCTTCGGCCGCCGGTGCGCCGAACGGGCCGATGACTGGCACCTGAGGGCAGCCGCACTCAACTGGCTTGCCCGGCAGTCCATTTGGTGCGGCATGCCGGACGAAGGACTCACCCACGCGGAGGACGGGCTGGTGCGCGCCGACCGCCTCACGCCCCGCGAACAGGCGATGCTGCACAACGCCCGTGCCAGGGCCTGGGCGAAGATGGGGCGCCCCGGCCAGGCCCTGGCGGCCATCGGCCGGTCCGACGAGGTCTTCGGCCCGGCCAAGGGGGACGAGGACGCGGTCTGGATGAGCTTCTACGACGATGCCCAGCATCACGGCGACACCGGGCACGCCGCCTTCGATCTGGCGCTGCTCTCCGGGCAGTCGCCCGCGGTGGCGGTGGCCAGACTCACGAAGGCGGTTGACGGGTACGCCGACGCCTATGTGCGCTCGCGCGCGCTCTCCGGCACGAAGCTCGCCACCCTGATCATGGCGACCGGGGACCCGGAGGAGGCGTTACCGGTGGCTCACCGGGCCCTGGACGAGGTGGGACGCCTCCGGTCCAGCCGTGCGGTCGAGGACGTGATGAACCTGTCGAAGGAGTGCCGGCGGTATGCCGACGACGCGGAAGTCGCCGCGCTGCGCGAACGGATCGCGTCCGCCGTGCGTTTATGACCGCCCCGCACACCACGCCGGGTGCGCGCGGCTCACCTGCCTACGGCCCCTGGAATAGGATTCCGTCCGTGCCCTGCCCAAGGACTGTCCCGTGGCGAATCGGCACAACGAGCCCGGATGCTTATGGATTTTCGACCGGTCGAGTCGAGGCGGCAGAGCCCACGAACCGCGACCGGAAAGCCAAGTGAGTGGAGAACCAGTCATGCGTGGAGGCAGCGTAGCCGTGGTCGGCGGCAGCATAGCGGGGTGTGCCACGGCCCTGGCCGCATCGCGCGGGGGCGCCGGAAAGGTCACCGTCTTCGAGCGCGCGGATGCCGAACTCCGGGACCGCGGCGTGGGCATCGCCCTGCACAGCGACCGCTACGACGAGCTGAGGGAAGCCGGCTACGTGGCCCCCGAGATGCCCTGGGCACCGCTGGACCGGCGCGTGTGGAGCGCGCGCGACGGCGACGCGGAGCACGGACGGGTCATCGGCGAGCAGCCGTTTCCCTTCCGCGCCTACAACTGGGGCTCCCTGTGGAGCGAGCTGCGCCGACGGGTCCCCGAGGGCGTCACGTACCACTCCGGTGCCGTGGTCACCGGTGTGGAGCCGGACGATGACGGGGTGACGCTGCGTCTGGCCGACGGGTACGAGGAGCACTTCGACCTCGTGATCGGCGCCGACGGCTACCGTTCCGTCGTCCGCGAGGCCATGTTCCCCGGCATCACGCCCTCGTACGCCGGGTACATCGGCTGGCGCGGCACCTCGTCCGATGTCGAGGGCCTGCCCTCGGACGGGCGGTCCGCGCACAACGTCGTCTTCCCCGGCGGCCACTGCATGATCTACCGCATCCCGGACGGTGACGGCGGGTACCGGCTCAACTGGGTGCTCTACACCGTGCCCCCACAGGTCGACGGTCTCCACCCCGACCTGCGGACCCCGACCTCGCTTCCGCCGGGCAGGCTCAACGCGGAACTCACCGCACACCTGCGCGCACTTGTGGCGGAGAACTTTCCCTCGTACTGGGCGGCCAGAGTCCTGCGCACCCCCGCCGAGACCACCTTCATACAGCCGATCTACGACCTGGAGGTCCCGCACTACATCTCCGGGCGGATGGCGCTCGTCGGCGACGCGGCGAGCGTGGCCCGGCCGCACATCGGCGGCGGCAGCGTGAAGGCGCTCCAGGACGCCACCGCGCTGGAGGCCGCCTGGGTGGCGGGTGAGAGCTGGAAGGAGGTCCTGGCGCGGTACGACGCCGGCCGCGGCGCGGTCGGGGCCGCCATGGTCGCGCTCGCCCGCCGCATGGGCAGTGCCCAGGTCGAGAACACTCCGGACTGGTCGGCCATGGAGCAGCCGGAGTTCGACGGGTGGTGGCAGGACCAGAACAGCGGCTCCGACCGGCGCAGCGGCTTCGGCGGCCACAGCCTGAAGGTCAAGTAGGACCAAGCACGGCGGGGGCGGTGGCCGTAACCGGTCATCGCCCCCGCCGTGTCGTGCGCTCAGCGCCCCGTCGGCGCGAGTTCGAGCGCGGCGTGCAGGGCGGAGGCGTCGGTACGGGCGTCCGCGCCGTCCTGCCGCAGCGCCACCCGCCCAGAGGTCAGCACCGTGAGCGTGTCGGCGCACTCGGCCGCCCGGTCCGGACTCGGGGACACCAGCAGGACGGCGATGCCCTCGGCGGCCAGCGTGGTCACCAGTTCGTGGACCTGGCGGACGAGGGCGGGCGCGAGGCCCTCGGTCGGCTCGTCGAGCAGCAGCACGCTGGGGGAGCCGAGCAGCGCGCGGGCCAGGGCCAGCATCTGCTGCTCGCCGCCGGACAGATCCGCCCCCCGGTTGCCCCGGCGCTCGCCCAGCCTGGGCAGCAGCTCCAGGACCCGCGCGGGCGTCCACACACTGGGGCGCCCGGTGTCGCCCCGGCGCGGCGGCCGGTGGGACAGCCGCAGGTGCTCGGCGACGGTGAGGCCCGCGAAGACCCGGCGGCCCTGCGGGACGAGCCCGATCCCGGCGCGCGCGATCCGGTGCGCGGGCTGCCCCGTCACGTCCCGGCCGCCGAGCCGTACCGTCCCCGCGTCGGGGCGCATCAGTCCGGCGACGGTGTGCACGAGGGTGGTCTTGCCCGCGCCGTTGTGGCCGACGACGGCGTGGACCGTACCGGCGGGGACCGACAGGTCGAGGCCGTGGAGGACGGTGCCGCCCTGGTAGCCGGCGGTCAGGCCGGTGATTTCGAGCATCGTGGGCCGGTCATCCTCTCGCGTCGGTGGTGGGCGGGCCGGCGGCGGGTTCGGCACCTGAGATGGCGCCGGTGGTGTGGTAGGCGTCGCGGACCTCGGGGTGGGCGAGCGCCTCCCGGGTCGGGCCGGTGACCAGGACCCGCCCGGCGGCCAGCACGGTGACCGACGTGGCGAGTTGGGCGACGACCTCGACATGGTGCTCGACCAGGATGATCGCCATGCTGTCCGGCAGACCGCCGAGGATGGCGAGCAGCCGGCCGATGTCGCCGTCGGTCAGCCCGGCCGCCGGCTCGTCCAGCAGCAGCAGCCGGGGCTCGCCGGCCAGCGCGGCGGCGAGGTCCAGCATGCGCCGCTGGCCGTGCGAGAGCGTGGCGGCCGGCCGGTGGGCGAGGTCCGCGAGCCCGACCGTCTCCAGATGGCGGGCCGCGGACTCCTCGTGCAGCCGGTAGCGCGAGGGGCTGCGCCAGGCGCCCCGGCGCTCGGGGTGGTGCGGCCAGCCCGCCAGGACGACGTTGTCCAGCACCGTCAGTTCGGAGATCACCGACGGCTGCTGGAAGCTGCGGGCGATCCCGAGCCGGCTGCGCTTCGCGGTGGCCGTCCGGGTGATGTCCGTGCCGTTCAGCGCGATGGCGCCCCGGTCGGGCCGGTCAGTGCCCGCGATCAGGTTGAGCAGCGTGGTCTTCCCGGCGCCGTTGGGGCCGATGACGGCGTGCCGGGCACCCGCGGGGAGCCGCAGGCTGACGTCGTCGACGGCGGTGAGGCTGCCGTACCGGCGGGTGAGGTGGTCGAGGTCCAGCACGGGCGGTGCCGGTGCCCCGGCGTGCGCGGGCGTCATGGGGCGGCCTTCCCGGTGGACAGGGGCAGGGGTGCGGCCGGGCGCGGGGTGCCGCGCAGACCGGCCAGACCGCGCGGCAGCAGATACACGGCGGCGATGAACAGCGCCCCGAGGAGCAGCGGTCCGTGTCCGGGCCAGGAACCGGCGACCCAGTCCCGGGTGAAGACGATGAGTCCGGCGCCCAGCAGGGCGCCGATGACGGACGTCGTGCCGCCGATGACGGCCGCCAGCAGTGCGAACGCGGCGATCTCGAAGCCGACGTCGGCGGGGGAGAGGTACTGCTGCACGCTGACCATCAGCGAGCCGCCGACCCCGGCCAGCGCACCGGCGCAGATGTGCGCCACCAGCAGATAGCGCCCCACCGGATGCCCGGAGGCACGCATCCGCGCCTCCGCGCCCCGGGTGCCGGTCAGCAGCTTCCCGGCCGGGGAGCGCAGCACCAGCAGGGTGACGGCGACGGCGACGACCGCGACGACGAGCGCGTAGGTGTAGAGCTCGCTCTCGTCGGCCATCTCCTCGCCGCCCCACAGCGCCCGGGTGGCGGGGAAGCCGACGAGGCCGTCGGCGCCACCGGTGACGGACTTGAACTGGTTGATGACCGCACTGGCCAGCTCACCGACCGCGAGCGTGATCATCAGCACGGTGGTGCCGCGGGCCCGGATCACGGCGGGTCCGGTCACCGCGGAGAACACGGCGGCCGCGAGCGCCGAAAGGACGATCTGGACCGGGCCCACCGTCCAGCCGGCGTCCGCCAGATTGGCGGTGGCGTACGCGCCGACGGCGAACGGCGCGGTCTGCCCGAGCGTGGGCAGCCCCGCGTAGCCGGTCAGGATCGTGACACTGACCGCGAGGAGCCCGAGGGCCAGGGCGGAGCCGGCCAGCGAGATGCTGTACGAGTCGAGCAGCCCCGGCAGCGCGATCAGCACCACGAGCAGGACGAGCAGCGGGGCCGCCCGGCGCCACGCGGCCCCGCGCACCCACGCCCCGAACCCGCCGGACGGCTGTGCGGGAACCTCCTGCGCAGGGGCCTCATGGGGACGTGCTCCGAGGCGCTTCCCCAGCCGCTCCGTGAGGAGGCGGCGGAGCCGGGTCACCGGGTCCGCCGACTGGCCCTCTGAGCCGTGCGCCGCCGCCGGTTCCGCGAAGCGGGAGCGGAACACCAGCACCGCCGCCATCGCGGCGAACAGCAGATACGGCGCCAGCTCCGGCAGCACCGAGACGCCCAGTGTCTGGACCTCGCCCACGGCGACCGCCGCCGCGAGCGTGGCCCACAGGGAGCGGAGCCCGCCCAGGACCACCACGACGAGGGAGAGCATCAGCACGTTCTCGGACGTGCCGGGGCCGGGCCCGATGATGGGTGCCCCGAGCACTCCCGCGGCACCGGCCAGCGCCCCCGCCGCCGCGAGGACGCCGGTGTGCACCGCCCGGGGGTTGTGGCCGGTGGCCGCGAGCATCTGCGGATCGTCGGCGGAGGCCCGTACCGCCGCCCCCACGCGGGTGCGGGTGAGCACCCAGGTACCGGACCCCGCCAGCAGCACGGCCATCACGATGAAGCCGAGCCGGTAGGCGGGGTAGCGGTGGCCCAGCAGGTGGACCGAGGTGTCGAGCGCCCCGGGGACGCGTACCGGCAGCTCGTCCGCGCCGAAGAGCTGGATGAGCAGATCACCGCCGACCAGGGCGATCCCGAAGGTCAGCAGTGCCTGAGCGAGATGCCCGCGCCGGGCGAGCGGAACCGTCGCGGCGGACAGCCCCGCCCCGGCGAGGGCGGCCGCGGCGGTACCCGCGGCCAGCCCGAGGACGAGGCCGCCCCAGGTTCCGTCGCTCAGCTCGGCGCCCGTGTAGGCGCCGATCGCGTACAGCGTGCCGTGCGACAGGTTCAGCACGCCGGCCGTGCCGAACGCGAGACTCAGGCCGGCGGCGACCACGAACAGCAGCAGCCCGTAGGCCACGCCGTCCACCGCCGGCACGAGGTGGGCATCGAGAAGCTCCATATCAGCCGCCGAGCGTCGCCAGGTCCTGGACCATGACGTTGGCCAGCTGGTTGCCGTCGGGACGCACCTGGCGCAGGTACCAGCTCTGCACCGGGGAGTGCGCCTTCTCGCCGAACTCCCAGGCGCCGCGCGGGCTGTCGATCTGGCCCAGTCCCGCGATGGCCGTGTTGATGGTCTCCGGCGTCACGTCGCCCTTCTTCGCGGCGTCGGCGATCGCCTTGTCCAGCACGGCGGCCGCGTCGTACGACGACATCGCGTACGTAGTCGGCTGGGAGTCGTGCGCGGCCGTCCAGTCGGCGGCGAACTTGCGGTTGGCCGTGTTGTCGAGGTCGGGGGCGTAGTTCAGGACCGAGTAGATGTCCTTGGCCGCGTCGCCCTGCGCCTGGAGCACGCTGCCCTCGGTGACGAAGGCCGTGTACAGCGGCAGGTCGGCGACGTCGGACTGCGCGTACTGCTTGGCGAAGTCGATAGCGGCCTTGCCGGCGTAGAAGGAGTAGACCGCCTTCGCGTCCGTCTTGGCGATGTCGGCGAAGTACGGCATGAAGTTCGTGGTCTTCGGGAACGGCGTCCAGGTCGTCTTGCCGTTCGGGTTGGCGAGCTTGCCCTTGATGCGCTTGAACTCGTCCGTGAAGCCGCGCAGTTCGTCGTACCCGCCCTGGTAGTCCGGGCCGATCGCGTATACCGGGCCGTTCACCTTCTCCTTGACGTACGGGGCGATGGCCTTGCCCGGCTCGTCGGACATGAAGCTCGTCGTCCAGACGTACTTGAGGTCCTTGACCGGCGGGCGGGCGTTCGACCCGAGGAAGGGGATCTTGGCCTGGTTGACCAACGGCATCACCGCGGCGACCGAGCCACCGCTGACGAGGCCCGTCAGCACGTCGACCTTGTCCTTCTTGACCAGCTTGGTGGCGGCGGGGACGGCGGTGGGCGGACCGTCGCCCTCGTCCGCGACGATCAGCTCGACCTTGCGGCCGCCGAGCTTGTTGCCGTGCGTCTTCAGGTACAGCTCGAAGCCGGCGCGCAGGTCGGTACCGACCGGCTTGTAGGTGCCGGACAGGGAGGCCACCAGGCCGACCTTCACGGTCTCGTCGCCGGTGCCGCTGTCGCTGCTGCACCCGGTGACGGCTGCCAGCCCGAGGGCGAGGGCGGCAGCGCCCACCGGCCGGATTCTGCGGGGGCGTGGACGGGATATGTCGAAGAACATGAGGGCTCTCATCGGGGGAGTAATGGGCGGAACGGGGTGACCCGGCCGCCGAGCGGAGCGGACGGACGGGCCGGTGGCGGTCGGGGGACCGCCGGCACTCAGTGGGTGGGCGAGATGCCCGGGGTACGGACGTGGGGAGACAGCGCGTCGCCGACCTGGTTGATCAGTTCGGACATCATGTAGCTGACCTCGCCGATGTCCGCGTCCCTGGTGGTGGTCACCAGGAGCGAGGCGCCGCTGGAGACGGCCATCGAGAACATGTAGCCGCCCTCCATCGCGGTGAGGCTGTGCTCGACGGGGTCGGTGTTCGTCAACTGGGCCGCGGCGGAGAGCAGGTTGACGACCCCGGAGGCGATGGCCGCCAGCCGGTCGGCATCGTCACGCTCCACACCGGTGTAGGCCAGCGCGAGTCCGTCCACGGACACGGCTATCGCCTGGGTGACCTCCGGAATGCGTCCGGCGAAGTCGCTCAGGATCCAGCTCAGGTCGGTGGGTGAGGTCATTTCTTGGTCCGTTCGGTGTTGTCGTCGGTGGCGGAACGCCCACGGGTGTTCGAGCTCCGATTGATCCCCTGGGCGTAGGCCGCGAGGACGTCGGAGACCTGCCGGGAGTCCCGGCGGCGGGGCGACGGGCGCGGTGCGGAGGCGCCGGACCGCTGATCGGTGCCGCCCCGCTTGCCCAGGGTGGGCCACTGCTGGGGCGTGTTGCGCTGCCTCAGGGGCAGGCCCGAGGAGCTGACTCCGGCCACGCGTGAGACGGGTTCGTCCTGCACGGGATGCGGAGCCGCGGTGGTGGCGCGCTCCCGCCCGCCGGTGACGGAGCCAGCGCCGACGGGCCGGGCCGGCCGCCCGGTCACTTCGCCCGGCTGCCTGCGGACGGACTGTCCGTGTGCGGAGACGGGACGGGGCGCCTCGTAGCGGACATCGTTGCCACGTTCCTCGCCGGGCGCGCCCGGCGGGGTCTCCTGCGGGATCTCGGTCAGTACGTTGGCCGGCAGGGTGACCTCGGCGATGGTGCCGGGGCCGGAGGAGTCACGCAGTTCGACCGCGATGCCGTGGCGTGCGGAGAGCCGGGCCACCACGTGCAGACCCATGGAGCGGACGTCTCCGATTCCGGCCTTCGGCTCGCGCAGCGCGGCATTGTGGACGGCGCGGCGTTCGGGCGGGATCCCCACTCCCTCGTCGACGATCTGCACGACGACCCGGTCCCACAGCCGCCATACGGCGACCCCGACCTGTGCGTCGGGAGGCGAGAACCGGGTGGCGTTGTCGAGGAGTTCCGCCAGGATGTGTGCCACGTCGTGCACGGCACGGGCGGCGATGCCGATGCCCGATTCGATGACACCGAGGGACACGCGGTCGAAGCGCTCGATCTGCTGGGCCGCCGCAACGATGACCGTGGAGCAGCCGATGTCGGACGAACGCACCCGGGCGTTGCCGTAACCACCCAGTACCAGAAGGTTGTTGGTGTTGCGCTCCATGCGGATGGCGAGGTGGTCGAGGGCGAACAGCGTCTGCATGCGGTCGGGGTCGGCCTCGTCGCGCTGCACCGTGTCGAGCTCGGACACCATGACACTGGTCAGCTGAGCTCCCCGTCGGGCGACACGGACCAGCGTCTCGGCGAACTGCTCGTGCACCCGGGCCTGTTGGGCGGCCAGCCGGACGGCCTCGTGGTGGACGGCGTTGAACGCCTCGCCCACCTCGCCGATCTCGTCCCCGCCCGTCGTCCCGACCGGGTTGCCCGACCGCTCCGCGACCTCTTCGGGTGTGGAGGCGCTCAGCCCGCCCGGCTGGGACAACTCGCGCATCACGGCGGGGAGTCCGGTGTGGGCGACCTCGTGCGCGGCGTTACGCAGATCGCGCAGCCGGCGGATCATGACGCGCCCGAGGCGGACGGCGAGGACGACGGCACCCACGAGGGTCAGCAGCACCAGGGCGACCTCGGCGCCCGCGGTCCACATGAGGCTGGTGCGCTCCTCTGAGACCGTCACGATGACGGATGCGTCGATCCTCTTCTCCACGGAGCGCAGCAGCCTCTGACGGTCGTCGGAGGCCTTCTGCCACTCCTGCGCGGTGACGTCGATGCTCCTGCTGGTGCCCGTACGCCCGATCGTGTCCTCCAGTTGCCGGGCCGCCAGCGCCTTCGGGCCGGAGAGAGTGCGCTCCAGCCAGGTCCGCCACTCGGCGGGACCGAGGCCGAACATGACACCGGTCGACTCCGTGTAGCCCAGCCGGCCGGCGTCGAAAGTCCGCTGCGAGGCGATGGTGAAACCGCCCGCGGCCTGCGCTCTCGCCACGGTGACCTGCTGTTGAGCCGTGTGTTCCGCGGCCTCGGACAGGGCGGCTGCGGCGCGGATGCGGTCCGCGATGTCGGCGTCGACTCCGTCGGCCAGCGCGATGCCGTCGCGGTAGCCGTTGAGGTCGGCGATGACGATCCGGTAGCCGAAGGCGAGCGCGGAGATGGTGCTGCTGCCCGAGCGCACCTGGGCACGCAGGGCCGGCAGCTCTTCCGTGAAGCGCTGGATGCGGGTCAGTGCGGTCTGCGCGCTGCCGGGTACCTCGGACAGCGGGGAGGTTCTGCTGTTGAAGGCGGCGATGCTCTTGTCGGTCGCGTTGGAACTCGCGAGGAAGGCGTCGGGAGTTCCCTGCTTGGAGACCAGCGCGGTGGCGGTGGCTCGCTCGCGCTGTAGCTGATAGGTCAGATCACCTGCGGCGGCGGCGACATCGACCATCTTCGTCAGCCGGTAGGCCTGGAGTGCCTGGCTGGTCGCGGGTGCGAGGGCGAGAACCGAGAAGGTGACCGCAACCGTGAGGGGTGCGCTGACGAGCAGGACAAGACGACGATTGATTTTCACTGCACGGCTCCATCACCGGAACCGGCGCTGAGTATCGGTGACACACAGATACCTGTTAACGGGGTGTGGGGGGAGTCTGTACGGACATGGGTGCATCGTGTGCACAGTTGCAGATGGGACAGGAGGGGCGGACGGGACCCCGGTGGCGCGGCCTGATCCTATGCCGTGCCACGGAACTACCGATGCGTAGATCGGTGAAACTTTGTGTGCAGACAGCGATGTTGATGCGGTCCGACTCGATCAATATCGCTCAAAGGGCGAGATCCGCGAGGGTAAGCGGAATCTCGCGACTTCCCCAGTCGGAACACCGTGACCAGCGTGGAGTGCGCCGACGACGAGTAGTTGTATCCCTTTACGGAATGAGCGTGTGCCGCATCTCGCCCGGCGTCGCGTCGCCCGGGCAAGGTTCGGGGTCGTCGTTGCGGAATGGTTAGATCCGATGAGCGATGACGACGGTTTCGGACAGCCCCTCCGTCCGTCGGCGCCTGTGGCGATCGGCGTCCGGCGCGGGTGTAGTCGCCGGAGTGCAAGTCTCTTACGGCAAAGGTTCGGTGTGGGTGCGACAGGTTCCGTCACGAATCGTGGGCGATGCCGTGTGCGCCTGGAGTGACCCTGCTGAGCGGGTGTGCTTGAGCGGTTGTGGCCGATCGCAACGGGCTCGCCGCCCCGGTGGGGCGGGGGCGGCGGAGCCCGGTGGGGCGGGGGCGGCGGAGCCCGGTGGGGCGGGGGCGGCCCTACGGCTTGCGGCCCACCGCCACGTATCCCGCGCTGATGATGTCGTCCTGGCCCGGGACCGGTTCGCCGAGCTCGGGGTGCCATGCCTCGGCTGCCACGATGCCGGGCTCGACGATCTCCAGTCCGTCGAAGAAGGCGGCGAACTGCTGACGGTTGCGCGGGGCCAGCGTGAGGGTGTTGGCCTTGTACATCTCGTCGACCTTCCGGGCCTCCTCCGGGTGGAAGTCGGCGGTGAGGTGCGAGATCACCATGTGGCTGCCCGGCGCCAGCACGTCGCAGAGCCTGCTGGTCAGCTCGTAGGCGCCGTCCTCGTCGCTCACGAAGTGCAGCAGTGAGATCAGTGAGAGCGCGACCGGCTTGCTGAAGTCCAGCGTCTTGCCTGCGTGTTCGAGAATGGCTTCCACGTCGCGCGCGTCGGCCTGCACGTAGTCGATCGCGCCCTGCGGGGTGCCGCTCAGCAGGGCTTCGGCGTGGGCCAGCACGATCGGGTCGTTGTCGCAGTAGACGACCCGGGTGGCGGGCTCGGAACTCTGGGCCACCTGATGCAGGTTCGGCTCGGTGGGTATGCCCGTACCGATGTCGAGGAACTGCCGGATGCCCTGGCTCGAGAGCCAGCGGGTGGCGCGGTGCATGAAGGCCCGGTTCACCTTCGCCATCACCGGGATGCTCGGTTCGAGTGCGAGCATCTGGCGTCCCATCGCCTCGTCCACCGGGTAGTTGTCCTTGCCGCCGAGGAACCAGTCGTACATCCGCGCGGGGTGCGGCTTGCTGGTGTCGATGTGCAGGGAGGTGGCGTCGTTCCCCGGTACGGACATGGTGAACTCCAGAGTGCGTGAGGCGTTGGGTGATCAGCTGGCCCCAAGAATAGGCAACGCGCGCGCCAGGAAAGCCCAGTTCATCCGCGCACCCGGTCCCATCGCCGCACGGGGAATGGTTACCGCAGCGTAACTTACTGACGGGTTACCCTCGGTAAGTTCCGCTGCTAGCTTGCGCTCACCCGTATATCGGAGCAGAGCGAGGAGTGAGCTGTGAGCCGCAAGAACACCCGTTCGCGTTCCACCTTCAGGACCGCGGAGCCGGATACATCGGTTACATCGGCTGTGTCGGTTACGTCGGTTGCGTCCCAAGGCCGGCCGCGACGTGCCGGCGCCGCACGAGCGCTGGCCGTCGCCGTGACGGCGACCGCCTGCGCGATCACGTGCGCCGTACCCGCCACGGCCGCCGAGGGGGCGGAGCCCGTGGTGTCCCGGGGTGTGACGATCCCCGACTTCTACACCCCGCCCACCGAACTCCCCCCGGCGAACGGCGCGTTGATCCGCCATGAGCCGCTCCCTCTGGGGCTGAGCATTCCGGGCCTCGACGGCCGCCCGATGCCCGGCACGGCCACCCGGCTGATGTACAGGTCGACCGACTCCAACGGGCAGCCGGTCGCGGTGACCGGCGCCTACATCGAGCCGTCCGCCGCCTGGAAGCGCGGAGGCCCCCGGCCGCTGGTGGCGGTGGCCGCCGGCACGATGGGCCAGGGCGACCAGTGCGCGCCCTCGATGGCGCTCCAGTACCCGCTGACCCTGAACGGCGAGACGGTGTCGGTCGGTTACGAGGCCCTGGCCATCTACCGGCTGCTCGCCGCCGGTACCGCGGTCGTCGTCACCGACTACGTCGGACTCGGCGCGACCGACCGGCTGCACACCTACGTCAACCGGGTCGACGAGGGACACGCACTGCTGGACGCGGCCCGCGCCGCGCACGCCGTGCCAGGCGCGTCCATCACGACCGGCTCGCGCACGGGTCTGTACGGATACAGCCAGGGCGGCGGGGCCAGCGCCTCGGCCGCCGAGCTGCAGCCCTCCTACGCGCCCGACGTCGAACTGTCCGGCACCTATTCGGGGGCGCCGCCCGCAGATCTGACCGCCGTCATGAAGGGCATCGACGGCAGCGCCCTCGCCGGTGCGCTGGCCTGGTCGATCAACGGCTTCGCCCAGTCCGACACCGACGTCCGGGACGTCGTCGAGGCCAACATCAACGCCGCGGGCAAGGCGGCGCTGAAGGACGCCTCGACCATGTGCGTGGGCGACGCGATCCTCGGCTACGGCTTCGCCAAGAGCAACAAGTGGACCAACAGCGGCGCGTCCATAGGTGACGTCATCGCTGCCGAGCCCCGCGCGCGGGCCGCCCTCGACAAGCAGCGCATCGGCACCCTCAAGCCGGCCGGACCGGTGCGCCTGGCGACCGGCGTCCAGGACGACATCGTCCCGCACGGACAGGCCCGGCAACTGGCCGTGGACTGGTGCCGCAAGGGCGCCGACGTCACCTACGACGCCATCATCCTGCCCAACCTGGGCGACAAGCTCCTCACCAACCACGTGGTGCCGCTCATCACCGACCAGGGCGACGCGATCTCATGGCTGACCGACCGGCTCGCGGGCCGGCCGGCCACGTCCAACTGCTGGAGCATGCCGATCCAGCCCTGACCCGGCCCGTCCGTCCCGGGGCGGCGTCGCGGGTCAGTACGCATCCCGTTCCGCCGCCTCCGCGACGCGCTTGATGTGCGCCAGCCGCCGGTCCGGGGTGCTGTTGCCCTCGCCCGGCTCCACCCCCGGGAACGCCCTGGCCCAGCGGTACGCCAGATACGTCGGCGGCTCGACCTTCTCCACCCGTACCGGGAAATCGCCGTACTCGGAGTTCTTCAGGGTTGCACGTAAAGCCTCGGGGGCAACCGGCGGGTTGCGCGTTGCTGTGTCGAAAGCCCGTTGTCCCGGCGGGGCGATGGGCGCGATCATGGGCCCGTCCCGCCCATCACTTGTCTCGTGAGGAGTCGCGCATGTCAGTGCCGGCCGACCCGACGGTGCTCCACCCGATGCCCGGCCAGCCACGCGTCGTGCAGCTCAGACCACTGGTGAAGTCCCCGCTGATCGAGGTGGGGGAGTACTCGTACTATGACGACCCGGACGAGCCCACCGCGTTCGAGACGCGCAATGTGCTCTACCACTACGGCCCGGAGAAGCTGGTCATCGGCAGGTTCTGCGCGCTCGGCACCGGGGTGCGGTTCATCATGAACGGTGCCAACCACCGTATGGACGGCCCCTCCACCTTCCCGTTCCCGACCATGGGCGGATCGTGGACGGACCACTTCGACCTGCTGACCGGACTGCCGGGCCGGGGCGACACCGTCGTCGGCAATGACGTCTGGTTCGGGCACAGCGCCACCGTGCTGCCCGGGGTGCGCATCGGGCACGGCGCGATCATCGGCAGCGGCTCCGTGGTCACCAAGGACGTGCCCGACTACGGGATCGTCGGCGGCAACCCGGCGCGTCTCCTGCGGACCCGCTACAGCGAACGGGACATCGCCCGGCTGCTCGCGGTGGCCTGGTGGGACTGGCCGGCGGAGCACATCACCGAGCACGTGCGGACGCTGATGTCGGGCAGTGTCGACGAACTGGAGGCCGCGGCCCCGCCCGTGTGACATCCGGAGCGTTCCCTCTGTCGCGCCACCGTTGCGCGGCGGCGGACCGCGGCACGCGGAATACTCGTGTGCGGGGGCCGGGGGCCGGGGGCCGGGGGCCGGGGGCCGGGGGCGCGGGCTAGGGTTTGCGTCATGCACATTGTTCAGATCTACGGCTGACGCCGACGGGGCAGTGCCCCGCCCGCGTCCGGCATGACCGTTGCGCGCGTCCACGACCCGGCAGATCCGCCGGGGTGGCCGACGCGCCGGTCTGTCGTGTCCATTCCGCCGTAGACCCGAAATGAGTGATCCTCCATGTCCCGTCCCCGTCCCCATTCCCGCGCCCACATCGCGATGGTCGGTGTCTCCGCCGTCAGCCACGTGCTGCCGAGCCTTGAGGTCATCCGCGAACTGGTGGCCCGCGGCCACCGGGTGACCTACGCCAACGCCCCGATGGTGGCCGACCGGATCAAGGCCACCGGAGCAGAGCTGGTCCCGTGCGCGACCGTACTGCCGGCCGACAACATCTGGCCCGACGACCCCATCGCCGCGATGAGCCTCTTCTTCGAAGACTCCGTCCAGGCCCTCCCACAGCTGCGGGCCTTCTACGACGAGGACCCCGCGGACCTCTATCTGTACGACATCGGCGCGTACGCCGCGCGTGCGCTGGCCGAATCGCAGAACCGCCCCCTCATGCAACTGTCCCCGGCCATCGTCGGCTGGGAGGGCTACGGAGAGGACGTGGCGGCGCAGCTCTGGAAGCTTCCCGGCGCCGACGCGTACCGGGCGGGGTTCAGCCGGTGGCTCGCCGAGTGCGGTGCCACCACCACCGACATGGACGTCTTCTGCAGCCGCCCCGCGAACACCCTCGCCCTGATCCCCCGGGCGATGCAGCCGCACGGCGACGACGTCGACACGGACACGGTGACGTTCGTCGGCTCGTGCACCGGCCCGCGTGACGGCGAGCAGACCTGGACCCGGCCCGCGGACGCGGAGCGGGTCCTGCTGGTCTCGCTCGGTTCGGCGTACACCGACCGGCCCGAGTTCTACCGCCAGTGCCTGGCCGCGTACGGCGACCTGCCGGGCTGGCACGTGGTGCTCCAGGTCGGCAGGCACACCGACCGGCGCGAGCTCGGTGACATCCCGTCCAACGTCGAAGTGCACTCCTGGGTGCCCCAGCCGTCGATCCTGGAGCAGGCCGATGCCTTCGTGACCCACGCGGGCATGGGCGGCAGTTCCGAGGGGCTCTTCGCCGGCGTCCCGATGATCGCCGTCCCCCAGGGCGTCGATCAGTTCATGAACGCCGACCGGCTCGTGGAGCTCGGCGTGGCCCGCCGTATCGACACGGAGGACGCCACGGCCGACGCGCTGCGGACCGCCCTCGTCGAGCTGGTCGACGATCCGGTGGTCGCGCGTCGTTCGGCGCGGCTGCGCGCGGAGGTGAGGTCCGAGGGCGGCACCATGAGGGCCGCGGACCTCATCGAGGAGCTGCTGGCCTGAACTCCCGGACGCACGCGGTGGGGTGACGAGCGGCGCCCCGCCGCTCGTCGTCGTCGGGCGGTCAGCCCGGGGCCTTGCGGCTGAGGGCCTCCCATGCCTCGTAGAGCCCGGTCCTGGCCCGGTTCAGTTCCTGGACCTGGTCATAGGACTGGGCGCCTACGACGAGCCGTCGGGGCGGGTCCGGCAGCGCGGCCAGCTCCATGAGCACGGGCGCGGCCGTGGCCGGGGGCGGTCCGGTCTCGTCGCCCCACATCTCGGACAGCTCGGCGCGCAGGGCTTCGTAGTGCGGGAGGGCCTCGGTCATCGTGGTGCCCTGGGTGAACAGGCCGGTGTCGTAGCCGCCCATCTCCACGACGGTGACCTTGATGCCGAACCGCTCGACCTCCATCGCCAGCGCCTCGCTGACCGAACTGAGCGCCGCCTTGCCCGCACCGTAGAAACCGACCGACGCCATGCCGCCGCCGGCCCCCATCGAGGTGATCTGCAGGATGCGGCCGGAGCCCTGTGCTCGCAGATGGGGCAGGACGGCCTGGGTGACCCAGACGGCACCGAAGAGGTTGACGTCCAGATGCGCCCGGATCTGTTCCTCCGTGGCTTCCTCCACCATTCCGTAGAGCATGCCGCCGGCGTTGTTGACCACGACGTCGAGCCGGCCGAAGGCCGCGGCCGCGAGGTCCGCTGCGTCGAACACGGCCCTGCGGTCGGAGACGTCCAGCGGCAACCGGACGAGAGTGTCCGGGTACGCCTCGGCCAGGGCCGTGAGCGGTTCGACGTCGCGGGCCGAGGCCACGACACGGTCCCCGGCGGCCAGGGCCGCCTCAGTGAACGCTCTGCCCAGGCCCCGTGAAGCGCCGGTGATGAACCAGACTTTGGCGGTCGTCATCGAATCCCATCCGTCGAAGCGAGACGGTGCGTCTCGTCTCGGTAGAGTGTGCAGGCTTCCCATGACCTTGTCAACACGAACCGGTCCGTCTCGTTGAGGTGGTACCTTGCCCCCATGTCCCAGTCCATACAGCCGGACCGCTCCCGGCGAAGCGAACATTCGCGGCGGGCGATCCTCGAGGCGACCCGCGCGCTGGTCTCCGAGGTCGGGTACGGCAAGGTGGCGATCGAGACCATCGCCGCTCGGGCCGGTGTCGGCAAGCAGACGATCTACCGCTGGTGGCCGTCCAAGGGTGCGGTGATCTTCGATGCCTTTCTGGCGCTCAGTGAGGGCGCCGAGGGGCAGGGCGCGGCGCTGCCGGACACCGGCGACATCGAGGCCGACCTGCGCGCGGTCATGCGGACGACGGCGGCCGAGTTCGCCGACCCGGAGTTCGAGAAGCCGGTCCGGGCGCTCAACAACGAGATCAGCAACGACCCCGAGCTCGCCGCGCAGTACCGCGAGAAGCTGGCCGGGCCGGTGGACGAGGCCAAGAAGGAGCGGCTGCGCAGCGCGCAACGGGCCGGTCAGCTGGCCGCCGACGCCGATCTCGACCTGGTCCTGGAGGTGCTCTACGCGCCGCTGTTCCAGCGCTGGCTGCATCGCTCGGGCCCGCTGACCGACGAGTACGCCGACGCGCTCGTCGATGTCGCGCTCAGGGCCTTCCGGCCGTGAGCGCGTTCGAAGACAGAGCTGCGGGGCCGCGCGGTGTGTTCACCGTGCGGCCCCGGGCCGTTGGACTGTGGTGCGGGTGAGGGGTCAGCCCTTGCGGGCGGTGACCTCGTCGGTCAGCTGCGGCACGACGTTGAAGAGGTCACCCACCACGCCGTAGTCGACGAGGTCGAAGATCGGCGCCTCCGCGTCCTTGTTGATCGCGACGATCGTCTTCGACGTCTGCATCCCGGCCCGGTGCTGGATCGCACCCGAGATACCCGACGCGATGTACAGCTGCGGCGAGACGGACTTACCGGTCTGGCCGACCTGGTTGGTGTGCGGGTACCAGCCCGCGTCCACCGCCGCCCGTGAGGCACCGACCGCCGCACCCAGCGAGTCCGCGAGCGCCTCGATCACCGCGAAGTTCTCCGCACCGTTGACACCCCGGCCACCCGAGACCACGATCGCGGCCTCCGTCAGCTCCGGACGCCCCGTCGACTCACGCGGGGTCCGGGAGACGACCTTCGTACCCGTGGCCTGCGCCGAGAACGACACCGTCAGGGCCTCGACGGCACCGGCCGCCGCAGCCGCCTCGACCGGGGCCGAGTTCGGCTTGACCGTGACAACCGGGACACCCCTGGAAACACGGGACCTGGTGGTGTACGAGGCGGCGAACGCGGCCTGCGTGGCAACCGGGCCCTGATCCCCGGCCTCCAGATCGACGGCGTCGGTGATGACGCCCGACCCGATCCGGACCGCGAGACGGGCCGCGATCTCCTTGGCCTCCGCCGAGGACGGCAGCAGCACCGCGGCCGGCGACACCGCGTCGAAGGCGGCCTGCAGCGCGTCCACCTTCGGCACGACCAGGTAGTCGGCGAACTCCGAGGCATCCGCCGTCAGCACCTTGACCGCACCGTGCTCGGCGAGCGTGGCGGCGGTGTCCGCGGCACCCCGGCCCAGGGCGACAGCGACGGGCTCACCGATACGCCGGGCGAGCGTCAGCAGCTCCAGCGTGGGCTTGCGGACGGCACCGTCCACATGGTCGACATAGACAAGAACTTCAGTCATGGGTCTTCAATCTCCTGCGTGTACGAGAGAGGCGGGGGAGGCGAGGGGGACAGCCGGAACTCAGATGAACTTCTGGCCGGCCAGGAACTCCGCCAGCGCCTTGCCGCCCTCGCCCTCGTCCTTCACGATCGTGCCCGCGGTACGGGCCGGACGCGCATCCGCGGAATCGACCACGGTCCAGGAACCGCCCAGACCCACCTCACCGGCCTCGATCCCCAGATCATCCAGATCCAGCGACTCGACCGGCTTCTTCTTCGCCGCCATGATCCCCTTGAACGACGGATACCGCGCCTCGCCCGACTGGTCGGTCACCGACACCACCGCCGGCAACGACGCCTCCAACTGCTCAGAGGCCGTGTCACCGTCCCGACGACCCCGCACGACACCGCCCTCGACCGACACCTCCGACAGCAGCGTCACCTGCGGCACCCCCAGCCGCTCCGCGAGCAGCGCCGGAACCACACCCATCGTGCCGTCCGTCGACGCCATCCCCGCGATCACCAGGTCGTAACCGGTCTTCTCGACCGCCTTCGCCAGCACCAACGACGTACCGATCACATCCGTGCCGTGCAGATCGTCGTCCTCGACGTGAACAGCCTTGTCCGCACCCATCGACAACGCCTTGCGCAACGCGTCCTTGGCATCCTCCGGACCCACCGTCAACACGGTGACCTCCGCGTCATCGACCCCGGCCGCGATCTGCAACGCCTGCTCGACCGCGTACTCATCCAGCTCCGACAACAGCCCGTCGACATCCTCACGATCCAACGTCAGGTCATCGGCGAAATGCCGGTCACCGGTCGCGTCGGGCACGTACTTCACACAGACAACGATCCTCAAGCTCACGCCGGCTCTCCTCACTGATGCGGTTCGTGATCCGACTCTATGGCACTCAGTACCCTGAGTAAAGGTACGCAGTGCCGGACGGCTGCTTCTGGTGCTACGTTTCCGCCATGACCGATGACCGCGGACCGGCCAAGAAGCCGCCCATGCGTGACGTGCTCGCGGAGGCTGCCTTCGGGCTCTTCATGGAGCGCGGGTTCGAGCGGACCACGGTGGACGACATCGTCGCCAGGGCGGGGGTCGGGCGGCGGTCCTTCTTCCGCTACTTCCCGTCGAAGGAGGACGCGGTCTTCCCCGATCACGAGCGGTGCCTCGCGGACATGACCGCGTTCCTGGAGGCAGCCGGTGACGGCGATCCGGTGGACACGGTGTGCGACGCGGCCCGGCTCGTCCTGCGGATGTACGCGGTGAACCCGGAGTTCTCCGTGCAGCGTTACCGGCTCACCCGGGAGGTGCCCGGTCTGCGCACCTATGAACTCTCCGTCGTACGCCGCTACGAACGGACCCTCGCCGGCTACCTGGAGCGGCGCGGCGACGGCACCAGGGAGGCCGCGCTGCGCGCCGAGGTGATCGCCGCCTCCGTGGTCGCGGCGCACAACAACGGCCTCCGGTCCTGGCTGCGTTCGGGCGGGCAGGGCGATGCGGGCGCCGAGGTGGACCGGGCGCTCGAACTCGTCCGCACGGTGTGGGGACAGGCGTCCGCACGGCCCGCCGCGACCACTGCCGAGGACGAGGTGATCGTGATGGTCGCCGCGAAGGGCGCCCCCATGTGGCGCGTGGTGCAGCGCATCGAATCCGCTCTCGGCCAGGACTGAGCGGCCGACGGGGCGACGCTTCGGCAAGTTTCGGCACTCAGTACCTTTACGTGCTGGCACTAAGTGCCATACGGTGCCGGTGTGCCGTCGCCGGCGGTGCGGCGCACCCAGTCGAGCGCGGGAGGCCGAGACGTGTTCAGTACCGGAACCGATGTGGGGCGGACGGCCTGCGACCCGGCGGATCCGCATACCGTGGAGGGGCTGGTCTACCAGCTGTGCCGATGGTGCGGCACCGCCTCGTTCCGCAAACTGCTGTGCCCCGTCTGCGCGTCGAGCGATCTCGAACCGGAACGGAGCGACGGTCACGGCGTCGTCGTACGGTCCAGCGTCGTGAACCGCTATTCGCGGGTGATGCGGAACGAGTCGCTGGTCCGCTTCCCGGAGGGATTTGTGTACCGGTGCCGGATCGTGGGAGCGGCGCCCCACCTGGTGAGCGTCGGTGACCGGGTCCGGCCCGTGGGCGGCACGACCTCGGAGGCGGGCGAGGTGGTCCTCGAACTCTGCGACCCGCCCCTCACGGCGGGCTGGTACTGACGCCGCGGCGGCCCGGCAGGCCCCGTTTCACTCGACCCGCAGAACGTGTTTGCCGCGTACGCCGCCCGCTTCGAGGGCGCGGTGGGCGTCCGCGATGTCCGCGAGGGGGCGGACGGTGTCCACGACATGGCGGATGCTGCCGTCCTCGGCGTACCGGGCCAGCCGGGTGAGCAGCCCGGTGTCCGGGTTGCCGCTGAAGAACCGCACGCGCCCGGAGCCGTGGCGGATCGAGGTGAGGAGGTAGGAGAGCGAGCGGAGGGTGTTCTCGATGTCGAAGGACACGGCCACCATGCGCCCGCCCGGGGCCAACAGCCGCCGGAAGTCGCGGTGCCGGGTGCCGACCGTGTCCAGGACGACGTCGAAGGCGCCCAGTTCCGCGGGGCCGGTCGTCCGGTAGTCGAAGGCCTCGTCGGCTCCCAGGCCGCGGACGAAGCCGAGGTTCTTCGCCCCCGCGAGAGCGGTGACACGGGCGCCGAGCAACTTGCCGACCTGGACCCCGATGCTGCCGACCCCGCCACTGCCTCCGCGTACCAGAAGCCGCTCACCGGGTCTGAGGGCGGCCTTGTCGGTCAGCGCGGTCAGGCTCGTCGTGCCGCCTGCCAGCAGGGAGACGGCCTGTTCGGGCGTCAGGTTCTCCGGGGCGGGCGAGATGTTCCGGGTGGTGACGGCGACGTACTCCGCCGCGCTGCCCAGCCGCCGCGGCAGCACACCCCACACGCGTTCGCCCGCGCGCACCCCGGTCACGGACGGACCCAGCGCGGCGATCTCGCCCGCGAAGTCGATCCCGGTGCGCTGGGGGAAACGACGCCCCGTCACCAGGCGTACCTTTCCGGCCCGGCCGTACAGCTCACCGCCGTTCACCCCGACCGCCCGGACGCGGACCAGCACCTCGCCGGGCTTGACGTCCGGCACGGGCACCTTGCCCACGTACAGCACCTCCGGAGGGCCGTACCGGTCGTAGAGGGCCGCGCGCATCTCGTCCACGTGTCCTGTCCTGCTCTGCCTCGGGAACCGTAAGCGGAATCATGTTTCCGCTTCCTTCTCCTCGAAGCTAACAGGCTAAGTGGATGGTGCCTTCCACTTACCGTAAAGTGAGAGACATGCCTGCTCAGCCCTCTCGGAAGCGCCCCTCCGCGGCCGGTGAAGCCTCGGCGTCCGCCGCCCCGGCCGGTCTGCGGGCCGACGCCCGGCACAACCGTGACCGCATCCTCGAAGCCGCCCGGGAGGCCTACGCGGCCCAGGGCATCGACGTGCCGGTCACCACGATCGCCCGGCGGGCCGGTGTCGGGGTCGCCACGCTCTACCGGCGCTTCCCCACGCGCGCCGCCCTCGTCACGGAGGCCTTCTCCGAGCAGCTCGCCGTGTGCGTCGCGGCCCTCGACTCGGCGCTGCGAGACCCCGACCCCTGGCGCGGCTTCTGCTCGCTCATCGAGAAGGTGTGCGCGATGCAGGCCACCGACCGGGGATTCACCGCCGCGTTCCTCTCCCGGTTCCCCGACGCCGTGGACCTCGACGGCGAGCGGGTCCGCGCGGAGGAGGGAATCGCCCGACTGGTGCGGCGCGCGCAGGAGTCGGGGCAGCTCCGCGCCGACTTCGACCCCAGCGACGTCACGCTCCTGCTGCTGGCGAACAACGGCGTCGCCGGGGACTCACCGGAGATCTCGGCGGCCGCGTCCCGGCGCCTGACCGGCTATCTGCTCCAGTCCTTCCGGGCCGGGCACGCCGCGCCCCTCCCGCCGCCCGCCCCGCTGGAACTGAACCGCATCCACCGGCTCCCGACAGGTCCGTGACTCGGCCGGCCCGCTCATCCGCCTGTGCCGACCGCCCGAACCGGCCGGGTGAACACGGTCTTACTGGCCCCGTACAGGTTCGTCGGCCATACTGCCCGCCGTGGAGCAGCGCATAGATCCGAACACTCAGCCCGCGTACGCCGCAGGGACAGACCCGGCGTACATCCCTGGTCTCACGGCCCCCCGAGCCACCGGAAAGGCGGACGAGGAGCCGGAGCGGACCGAGGAGCCCGCACCAGAGGACGCCGTGCCCGAGGACGCCGCGCCCGCCGAGGCGGAGGCCGCGTCCGAGGGCGCGGAATCCGGCGGCGAGGCCGTCGCAGAGGCGGCGGACGACGAGGAGGACGAGGACGAGAAGGCGAACACGGACGAGGACGGTCCCGCGTTCGAGGTGAGCGACCGCCGCGGCTCGATCACCGCGGACCGTGCGGGCATCCGGTTCACGCTGGACGACCAGGAGGCCGACTTCCGCTGGGACGAGATCGGCGCGGTGGAGCTGAAGCCGGCCCGGTTCGGCCGCCGGTTCACGATCACGGTCCACATGTCGAGCATGCGGTGGTTCAACGCCGAGGTCGAGGCGGCGGCCAGGAGCAGCCTCAAGGAGTGGACGGAAGGCTTCGACGCGGTCCTGGACGCCTACTTCGAGGAGTCCTGACCGGCGGCGGCCGACGCGGAGTCCTGACCGGTGCCTGACGCGGAGTCCTGACCGGTGGCCGGCGCGGCCGGGCCCGTACCGGGACGCGGGCCGGGGCCGAGGAGCGCGCGGCGGATGTGCGGCCAGGCGGCCGCTCCGAGCGCCGCGTCGGCCGCCGGTGAGCCGCCGTGCCGGAAGGTGCCGGACGCGGGCACGGCCCCCTCGCCGGGCAGCCGCGGCCGGTGTCCCGCGTCGGCGCGGGTGACCAGCCGGACGGGGAGGCCTGCCGCCCGCCGCCGGGCGGCCAGTTCCCGCGCGTACCGGAGCGAGGGCCACATCAGGTCGTCCCCGCCCGCGACCAGCACGAGTTCGGTGGCGGACCTCTCGACCGGGATGGCCGCGGCGGGAACCCGGTCCGGGCGGGCCCGCACGCTCTGTTCGTACCAGCCGAGGACCGAGACCGGGGCGCCCGCCGGCTCGGAGGCCGTCCAGCCGGTGTCGTAGGGAACGAACGGCAGCGGCTGCCCGCGCCAGGTCCAGGAGGACCGGTGGGGCGTCGTCGAACCGTCCCGGCCGGGGCCGATGTTCGCCCAGGTCAGCGAGGTGGGGGAGAGCGCCACCACGGCGTCGATGCCGGGCTGGAGCACGGACAGGTGCAGTGCGGCCTCCGCGCCCTTGGAGACGCCCAGGACACTGATGCGGCGGGCCCCCTCCGCGCGGAGCCGGTCGAGCGCGGAGGCGAAGGTCTCCAGCGGGACTTCGCAGATGCCCGGCGGCTGTCCGGGGCCGCCGAACCAGCGGATCGAGAGGGCGGCCAAGCCCTCCCGGGCCAGCAGCCGGCACCGCTCGTCCTCGATCCGCCCGCTGGACCCGGAGAGCACGAGCACCCCGGCGTCGCCGCCGTGCGCGGGCGCGGCGCGGAAACCCGTCCAGGCATCCGCGCCGCGCCCGCCCGCGGCATCCGCGCCGCCCTCGACGATGTCAGGCACAGGCACAGGCACAGGCCTAGGCGTCGGCCAGCACCACGGAACGGGTGAGGTGGCGCGGGCTGTCCGGGTCGAGGCCGCGGGCGGCGGCGCGGGCGATGGCCAGGCGCTGGACGCGGACCAGTTCGGCCAGCGGGTCCAGACCGCTCTCCACCCAGCGGGCGCCGGTCTCCTCGACCTGCTCGCGCAGGCCCTCGGGGGCGGTGCCGAACATCCAGGTCGCGGTGCCCGTGGTGGCGATGCTGATGGGGCCGTGGCGGTACTCCATCGCGGCGTACGCCTCCGTCCAGGACAGCGAGGCCTCCTTCATCTTCAGCGCGGCCTCGTTGGCGAGACCGGCCGTCCAGCCGCGGCCGAGGAAGGTGAACTGGGTGCAGTCCAGCAGCCCTTCGGGCAGCGGTTCGGCCAGCGCGGTCTCCGCGTCGCGGACCACGGCGTCGGTGTGCAGACCGAGGTGGGCACGGAGCAGGGTCAGCAGCGTGGTCGCGAAGCGGGTCTGCACGACGGACTGCTCATCGGCGAAGTCGAGCACCACGACCGCGTCCGCGGATGTCATCACCGGGGTCTGCGGGTCACCGGTGATGGCCACTGTCGGGGTGACGCCGCGCAGCCGGTCGAGGAGTTCGAGCACCTCGGTCGTGGTGCCGGAACGGGTGAGGGCCACGACCCGGTCGTAGCGGCGGCCGAACGGGAACTCCGAGGCGGCGAAGGCATCGGTCTCGCCCTGGCCGGAGTCCTCACGGAGCGAGGCGTATGCCTGAGCCATGTAGAACGAGGTGCCGCAGCCGACCACGGCGATGCGCTCGCCGGACGCGGGCAGTACGGCCGCCTGGCTCTGCGCCAGATCCGCGGCGCGACGCCAGCAGTCCGGCTGACTGGCTGTCTCGATCTCGACAAATGACACTTTTGCACTCCGTACTGGTGATGGGATGCTCGTAAACGCACGGTATACGGGATGTGCAAGCATTATCAAGCATTTTTCTTGCAGGTGACTTGACTCGCGAGGGCCTTGTGCGACGCTTGCGCGAGCCCGGTGATTGGTGCCCAAGGGGATGGGCGCACGCGGCCGGACCTGTGAGGAGAGTGCACGTGTCCAGGGATACCCGGTGGAACTCACTGCTGGAGCTCGTAGGCAAGCATGGCCGGGTGGACGTCGAGGACGCCGCGAAGGTGCTGGATGTCTCGGCGGCGACCATCCGCCGAGATCTGGACCAGCTCGCCGACCAGCAGCTGCTCACCCGTACGCGGGGCGGCGCGGTCGCGCACGGGGTCAGTTACGAGCTGGCGCTGCGGTACAAGACGGGGCGCAACGCCCCGGAGAAGCAGGCCATCGGCCGCGCCGTGGCCGAACTGGTCGCGGTCGGTGAAGTGGTGGGGCTGACCGGCGGCACCACCATCACCGAGGTGGCCCGCGCGCTCGCCGTCCGCTCCGACCTGGTGGGGGACGCCGCCGCGGGGGCGGCCGGGCAGCCGACCCTGACCGTGGTCACCAACGCCCTCAACATCGCCAACGAGCTGGTGATCCGGCCGCAGATAAAGATCGTGGTGACCGGCGGGGTGGCCAGGCCCCAGTCGTACGAGCTGACGGGCCCGCTGGCCAGTGGCGTACTCGGTGAGATCACGCTGGATGTCGCTGTGCTGGGGGTCAACGCCATCGACACCGAACGCGGCGCGTACGTCCACCACGAGGGCGAGGCCAGCATCAACCGGCTGCTCGCCCAGCAGGCCCAGCGGGTGGTGGTGGCGGCCGACTCCTCGAAGATCGGCAAGCGGGCCTTCGCCCGGGTCTTCGACCTCGGGCTGATCGACTTCCTGGTCACCGACAAGGGCATCCCGGCCGAGGCGACGGCCCGTTTCACGGAGGCCGGCGTCACCGTCATCGCCGTCTGAACCTTCTGTACCGAGCTGAACGAGTCGGCCGAACGGCGGGCCGCCCCACCCGAAGGGTGCGGGCGGCCCGCCGTTTCGCGTGCCCTGGACCGCGTCCGGCAGTGCTGGAACATGCGCTTACGCGTGCTTGATCGATCACAACCAAGCATGCAGAGACCGGATTTGAGGGGTTGGCAGCGTCGGCTGCGGTCGCTTCACGACCACCTTGTGCCTCTTCTGTGCATATTTCGATCCGCCGGGTGTGCCGGCACGCTGCATGTTGTGGCTTTTGGATGTCAATAGATGTTCGTTACCTCTGTGAAATGAACAACTCTTGCCATTCGGGTGCGCTGTCGTGAACTATGTGCCTGTCGCCGTGAAGGAGCAGCGGCCGTGCCCCTCACGGGAAGCGGCCCGCCTCCACGTATGCGGGACGTTCTCTCGTTCCATCAGCCCTGGAGGTGCCTGTGACGATGGCAGATGTGCCGGTCACAGCAGCGCGGCAGTCCGTGCCGCAGCCCCGCGACCCGGACGGCGCCGACCTGCCCACCGGGAAGAAGCCCAAGAAGAACCGAATACGGCAGCCGCTCCGGCACCGGCTGAAACGGGACAAAGCGCTTCTGCTCTTCTGCTTGCCCGGTGTTCTGTACTTTGCGCTCTTCTTCTACTTGCCGCTCGCGGGCAACGTCATCGCCTTCCAGGACTACCAGCCGTTCCTGGGCTTCAAGCAGAGCCCGTTCGTCGGGCTCTCGAACTTCACCGCGCTGCTGGCCGAACCGGATTTCTGGAGTGCGGTCTCCAACACGCTCCAGATCACCGCGATCCAGCTGGTGCTGTACTTCCCGGCACCGATCGCCCTGGCCCTGCTGCTCAACTCGCTGATCAGCGAGAAGATCAAGCGGTTCATCCAGACCGTCGTGTACCTCCCGCACTTCCTGTCCTGGGTCGTCGTGGTGGCCATGTTCAAGCAGGTGCTCGGCGGCGCGGGTTCGGTCACCACGCTGCTGATGGAGCACGGCGTCAGCATCGGCAACGTGATGACGGACCCCGGCACCTTCAAGCTGCTGATCACCGCCCAGGCCATCTGGAAGGACACCGGCTGGGGCACGATCATCTTCCTGGCGTCCATCGCCTCGATCGACATGGGCCAGTACGAGTCCGCCGCGATGGACGGCGCCGGCTGGCTCCGCCGGATCTGGCACATCACCCTGCCGGGCATCCGGCCGGTGATCCTGATGCTGCTGATCCTGCGGCTCGGCGACATCCTCTCGGTCGGCTTCGAGCAGATCATCCTGCAGCGTGACGCCGTCGGCCCGGACGCCTCCGAAGTCATGGACACCTATGTGTACTTCCACGGAGTCGTGGACGGCGACTGGGGCATGAGCACCGCCGCCGGCCTGATGAAGGGCGTCATCGGATTCGCCCTCATCCTCGCCGCCAACAAGCTCGCCCACCGCTTCGGCGAGCAGGGAGTCTACCGATGAGCCAGCAGTCCGTCGCGACCCGGCTGCGCAGTGCCAGGTTCGGCCCACGGCCCGGCGGGGGCCTGCGCGTCTCCAACGGCAGGCCGCCGTGGATGGAGCGCCCCCACTGGTACGGACAGGGCGCCAAGGGTCTGGCCCTGATCGTCCTCACCGTGATCGTGCTCTACCCGTTCGTCCTCGCCATCGGCACCAGCCTGGCCGGCCGCGAGGAGCTGAACGCCAACGGCGGTTACGTACTGCTGCCGCATCACCCGACGCTGGAGGCCTACCGGGTCGTCCTGTCCGGCGGGGTCGTCACGCAGGCCGCGCTCGTCTCCATCGGGATCACGCTGGTCGGCACCGCGCTCAGCCTGGCGTGCACGGTGATGATCGCCTACGGGACCTCGCGCCCAGGCACGGTCCTCGCCAAGCCGATCCTGCTGCTGGTGCTGGGCACGTTCCTCTTCGCCCCCGGCATCATCCCGACGTACCTGGCGGTCCAGCAGTTCAAGATGCTGGACACCTACGCGGCGCTGATCCTTCCGGTGCTGCTCAACGCGTTCAACATCGTGGTGGTCCGCTCCTTCTTCCAGAGCATCCCGGAGGAGCTGTACGACGCGGCCCGGATCGACGGCGCCGGTGAGGTCACGGTCCTCTTCCGGATCGTCCTCCCGCTGTCCAAGGCGGTCCTCGCCGTGGTCGGACTGTTCTACGCGGTCGGGTACTGGAACAGCTTCTTCAACGCGGTGCTCTACCTCAACGACTCCGGCAAGTTCCCCATCCAGGTGATCCTGCGCAGCTACGTGCTCAACGGGCAGAGCATCAACGCGTCGGCCATGGGCGTCCACTCGATTCCGCCCTCGACGTCCTTGCAGATGGCCGTGCTGATCATCGCCATCGTGCCCATCTTCTGCGTGTACCCCTTCCTGCAGAAATTCTTCGTCAAGGGCGTTCTCACCGGGGCGATCAAGGGCTGATCCGCCCACCGCCTTCGTCGCCGCCACGCACTTCACACCTTTCAAGGAGCCCCATGTCCACCAACTTGTCCAGGCGCGGATTCATGGGCGCCGCGGGAATCGCCGGCCTGACCGTGGCCGGGCTGTCGACCCTGAGCGCCTGCGGCAGCGGTGCCACGGTCAGCAAGGGCGGTTCCAAGGCGTCGGCCAAGCTCAAGCTGCCGACGTACGCGGCCGTGCAGACCGCCCCCGCGGACCTGGCGGGCAACGCGGCCGGTCTGGACGCCACGTACCTGCGCTACCCCAAGGCCCTCACCAAGTCGGTGGCCAAGGCGCCCGGTGACGGCAGCCGCATCACGGCCCTCACCGAGACGTTCACCACGCCCGCACCGCCGCAGGGCAAGAACGCCTACTGGCAGGAGCTGAACAAGCGCCTCGGGGCGCGGTTCGACATGACGATCGTCGTGGACCAGGGCGTCGACGCCTACCTCCAGAAGTTCAACGCCATGATGGCCGGCGGCGACATACCCGACCTGGTCTGGTTCCCGCCGAACCAGGGCATCCAGCGGGTGCCCGAACTGCTGGACGCCAAGTTCCACGACCTCACCCCCTACCTCTCGGGCGACGCGGTGAAGGACTACCCGAACCTGGCGAACCTGCCGACCACCGCCTGGAAGACCGCCGTGGTCAACGGCAAGATCCGTGGCGTCACCGTGGCCTACGGATCGATGGGCCAGGTCTACGTCGTCAACCAGGACTTCTGGAAGCCGGTCGGCGGCGCCGAGTTCAGCAGCGCGGAGGACTTCCTCGCCAAGGGCAAGGAGCTCCTGGACGCCAAGCGCAACAAGTACGTCCTGGAGCCGGAGTACGTGAACCACACCGGCATGTTCGGCCAGTGGTTCGGCGCGCCCAGCGGCTGGCGCCTGGAGGGCGGCAAGCTGGTCCACATGTACGAGACGGAGGAGTACCAGGAGGCGGTGGCGTTCGCCGTCAAGGTGGCCAAGGCCGGTCTCTTCTGGCCCGACCCCAACCTCTCCACGACCATGGAGAAGATGGCGCAGGGCAGCCTCGGCGCCTATGTGCAGTCCTTCCCCAGCTTCCTGGTGGACGCCAAGACGTACGACTTCCCGTTCGGCGTCATCGTCCCCTTCGCCGCCAAGGCCGGAGCGAAGCCGAGGTACAGCATGGGTTACGGCTCCGTCGGCTACACCGCCATCAACAAGAAGGCCGACGCCAAGCGCGTGAAGATGCTGCTGGGCGTCATGGACTACCTGGCCGCCCCCTTCGGTACGGAGGAGCGCCTCTTCCTCGACAACGGCATCGAGGGCACGCACTTCACGCGTACGGCCAAGGGCGACGTCAAGCTCACCGCCAAGGGGAGCTCGGAGGCGGTGACCACGGCGATGCCGCTGGCCTTCCTCGCCGCGGGCCCCGAGTACATCTACCTGCCCGGACAGCCGGAGCTGGCCGGAAAGATCCACGGCTGGCAGCAGGAGCTCCTCAAGATCAGCCAGACGAACCCGACGAGCGGCCACTTCTCCGACACGTCCACCAGCAAGAGCCCCTCGCTCACCACCGCGATGGCCGACTGCCAGAAGGACATCATCGCGGGCCGCAAGCCGATCTCCGCCTACAAGGAGCAGCTGCGCGAGTGGCGCTCCGGCGGCGGTGACAAGATGCGTGCCGAGTTCGAGGCCTCGCTCGCCGGCAAGTAGCCAGGGGCCGGGGAAGCCGGTCCTCGTCCGCACCACCCGCACCACCCGTACAGACAGAGAAGGGACCCCCGTGTCAGACCTGCGACTCGGCGTCATCGGACTCGGCCTGCGCCGTTCCATCGCGATGTCCGCCCACCACCCCGGACAGGGTTCGGCGATCACCGCCGTCTGCGACCTCGACCCCGAGGTGCGCAGCCGCGAGGCCGAGCGCTTCGGTACGGATGTCGCGGTCGAGGACTACAAGCTGCTCCTCGGCCGGGACGACATCGACGCGGTCATCATCGCCACCCCGGACGACACCCACGAGGCCATCGCCATCGACGCGCTGCGGGCGGGCAAGGCCGTCTTCGTCGAGAAGCCGCTCGGGATCACCGTCGAGAGCTGCGACAACGTCCTGCGTGCCGCGTACGAGACCGGGACCCGGCTCTACGTCGGCCACAACATGCGGCACATGGGTGTCGTGCGGCTGATGCGCGACATCATCGCCCGCGGCGACATCGGTGAGCCCAAGGCCGTCTGGGTACGTCACTTCGTCGGCTACGGCGGCGACTACTACTTCAAGGACTGGCACGCCGACCGGACCCGGACCACCGGTCTGCTGCTCCAGAAGGCCGCGCACGACATCGACGTGCTGCACTGGCTGGCCGGCGGCTACACCCGGCGCGTCAACGCGCTGGGCGACCTGCTGGTCTACGGCGACCTGCCGCGGCGCGAGCCGGACACCCCGCGCCCGGACAACTGGCTGCGCGAGTTCGACTGGCCGCCGACCGCCCGCAAGGACCTGCACCACATCGTGGACGTCGAGGACGTCTCCGTGATGAACATGCAGCTCGACAACGGCGTGGTCGCCGCCTACCAGCAGTGCCACTTCACCCCGGACTACTGGCGCAACTACACCGTCATCGGCACCGAAGGACGGCTGGAGAACTTCGGCGACAGCCCCGGTGACGAGGTCAAGGTCTGGAACACCGGCCCCAGCGGCTACCGCGCGGACGCCGACATCACCTACCGGGTGCCGGAGGCGAAGGGCTCGCACGGCGGCGGTGACAGCCGGATCATGGAGGAGTTCTGCCGCTTCGCGCGCGACGGGGGCGTCACCGACACCTCGCCGGTCGCCGCCCGGATGAGCGTCGCCGCCGGTGTGCTCGCGACCCGCTCGCTGCGTGAGGGCGGTGCGCCGTACGA
Source organism: Streptomyces sp. NBC_00341 (assembly GCF_041435055.1). Lineage (NCBI taxonomy): Bacteria > Bacillati > Actinomycetota > Actinomycetes > Kitasatosporales > Streptomycetaceae > Streptomyces > Streptomyces sp. NBC_00341. The sequence continues at coordinate 6,951,092 of NZ_CP108002.1, forward strand.
CGTGCCCGCCCTCGACCCCGAGCTGATCGCGTACTTCGAACGCGGTCAGGTCCGCTCCTGAGGATCTGAGGCGTCCGGGCGCTGTCTCGATGTCCCCGGCGGCGACACCGGTAACGGGACCGCGCTCAGGCTGTGGGACTGCGGTGGCGGCGCCAACCAGCAGTGGAACGTGCCGGCCGTTCCTTGGGCCGTATCGCGCCACCGGGCCCCCGTCAGATCGCTTCCAGCGGTCCTGCCGGGGGCCCGGTGGCGTCTGTTTTGAGTCATGCTCGGTGGGTAATCGGCCTCTTCCGGTTTGACGGCGGCTCACTGCGTAATGGCGAAGAAGTAATCATCGGCCAGGGGATACGGCCGTTTCATCCGGATAATCCCGTAAGGCGGACGGTTTCGCCGCTCTCGGACGGTCACCGATGAGCCGTTCCGGGCGGAATGAAACGGCGATTTCAAGCCAGTGAATGGCTGCTGTGTCCGAGTTCGAACGCGCGACCGGAAACCGGTCGGCATAATCGCGTCCATGTCGATCACGGGTGGGCGCGTCGTTGACCTGGGCCGGGGCCTGCACGCCTGGCTCCCGCCGAGGCGGGGCTGGGGGCTGGCCAACTGCGGCCTGCTCGGCTCGCCCCGGGGCGCGCTCTGGATCGACACCCCGTACGACCCGGTACTGGCGGGACAGTTCCTGGCCGAGAGCACGAAACTGCTGCCCGCTGGCGTCACCGTCGACCGGGTGATCGTCACGCACGCCAACGGCGACCACTTCTGGGGCGCGGGCGTGCTTCCCGACGCGGAGATCATCGCGACCCGCGAGGCCCGGGACCACATCCACTACGAGCCCACCCCGAAGCAGCAGCACGCCCTGGTCAACGGCAGCGACCCGGCGGGGCCGCTCGGCGCCTACCTCGGCCGCCACTTCGGCCTGTTCGACTGGTCCGAGACCGAACCGGTCCGGCCGACCACCTACTTCACCGGCGAGCTCGAACTGACCCTGGGGGAGTACCCGGTCCGGATCACCGCCCTGCCGTCCGCCCACACCACCGGTGATCTGATGGTCCATCTGCCGGCCCAGGGCGCCGTGTTCAGCGGCGACATCATCTTCTCCTCGACACCCGGGCAGCCGGGCGACCACCCGATCCACTGGGCGGGCCCGCTGAGCAACGTGATCGCCGCCTGCGAACAGGTGCTGGCCACCGGAGCCGAGACGATCGTGCCGGGCCACGGACCGGTCCTCGACCGGGCCGGGGTACGCGACCACATCGCCTATCTGGAGTACATACGGGAGCGGGCCCACGCCCTCCACGCCGCCGGGGTGCCCGCACCGGAGGCGGCCCGCCGGGTGATCGGCGAGGGCCGCCACCCCGAACTCGGTCTCCCCGAGCGGCTGGTCGTGACCATCGGCAGCGAGTACCGGCAGCTCGACGGCTCGGAAATGCCGGGCGTGCTCCAAGTGATGACAGAGGTGGCCGTGCTCGCCCGGGAAGTGGAGCGGGGAGCGGAACAGCAAGCGGAGCAGACCCGTGAGCCCGCGGGTGCGGTGGAGTGAGCACCCGGCCCGCCGCACAGGCCGGGCCACCCTCCCGGCCCCCGGGCCGGGCCGACCGTCCGGTCCTCCACCGCCGCCCCGGCCGGAGAACCGGCCCGACGACAGAAACGCGGTAACGGCATGGGATGGATCGTGGCGGTGATCGCCGTCGTGGCCGCCGTGGCGGCGACGACGCGCTCGTACGGGTCCGCCCGCTCGGAACAGCTCGCCATGGCCCACGCCGAGCTGACCGAACGGCAGATGAAGGCCGCGGAGGCGCGCACCGCCGCGCTCGTCGACGAGATCCGGCAGCTGGCCCACAGGCGCATCCCGGCCGCCGCGGTCGCCCTCTCGCACTCCAGCGCCCAGGTCCCCGGACTGCGGGAGGCCGCCGAGGTGGACGGCGAGGCCGCCCGGCTGCTCACCGAGGCCGTACAGGCCGCCAGGACCGCCGTCATCGAGGAACGGCAGCGCGTCGACGCCGCCGCCCGTGCGGCGATGCGCGGCACCTCGGCCAAGATCCAGTCGCTGCTCAACCAGTCCCAGCAACTGCTGCACGAGCTCCAGCACGAGTACGACGACCCGCGCATCCTGCAACTGGACTTCCGCAACGAACTGGCCCTGCGCCGGACCCAGTCCACCGCCGTGCTCTGCGACGCCTGGCCCGGCCTGGCCCGGCAGAACTCACCGCTCGTCGAGATCGTGCTCGGGGCCCAGTCCCGCGTCGCCGGCTACGAGCGCATCAAGGTGGCCAACCACCTGCGCGAGGAACGGATCGCGCTCGCGGCCAGGGCCGCGGAACCCCTCGCGATCGCCCTCGCCGAACTGCTCGCCAACGCCACCGCGTACTCCCACCCCGACACCGATGTGACGGTGACACTCCAGCAGAGCGGTGGCCGGGGCGCGTTCCTGGTCGTCGACGACGCGGGCATCGGCATGGACGAGGACGCGCTCGACCGGGCCCGCGCCCTGCTGGCCGGCCCCTCCGAGGTGCTCCTGACCGAGCTGGGCGACCCGCCGCAGACCGGCTTCGCGGTCGTCGGCCGGCTCGTGACGCAGTACGGCTTCCACTGCCACATCGAGGCCTCGCCGTTCGGCGGCATGCGGACCATCCTGCGCGTCCCCGCACATCTGCTGACCGTGCTGAAGGAGGACCGGACCCTCTCCGCCCTGGCACCGGCCCCCGTATCCGCGCAGGCCGCGCAGGCCGAGGAGGCCGCCGCCGCGCCCGCGCAGGAACCGCCGAGGGCGGATCCCGTCGCGGAACCGGCCGGACTGCCCAGCAGGCGCCGGCGCGCACCCCGGCCGGCCGCGGCCCCGGCCCCCGCCGCCGTCCCGGCCGCCGGACAGGTGCCCCGTACACCGGAGCAGGCGGAGTCTTCCTGGGCGGCCCTCCAGCAAGGCACCCTCAACGGCAGGAGCGTCGCCGGGCGGGCCCCCGCACCGGAATCGGACGGCCACGACCACCTGGGCGACCAGGACGACCAAGGAGACGACGAGACGTGAGCGCCCCCAGCCACACCACCGGCGACCTCGCATGGGTGCTGACCCCGCTGCTGGAGCTGCCCGGAGTCCAGCACGCCGTGGTCGCCACCGGTGACGGCCTCATCGAGGGCGCCTCACCCGGCCTCGACCGGGCGTCCGGCGAACGGGTCGCCGCGATGACGGCCACGCTGCACGCCGCGGCGCGCGCCTTCACCACGGCGTTCACCGACGTCGAGGGACCGAAACTGGCCCAGACGGTCGTCGAATCCGATCTGGGCTTCGCCGTCGTCGTACCGGCGGGGAACAACACCACGCTCGCCCTCTTCGCCGAACCCGGCGCCAAACTCGGTGACATCGCCTACCAGATGCAGGTGCAGGTCACCGCGCTGACCCGGGCGATGCACGCGCCCGCCCGCCAACCGGACACCGCCGCCCGGCCATGAGCTCCGGACCGGGACGCCGCCTGATCCCCGCCTATCTGGTCACCGGCGGCCGGTCCCGGCCCGCCGGCCCCGCGCTCGACCGGCTCGCCGTGCTCGTCCGCACCGATACGGCCCTGCCCCCGGACACCGGCTCTGAACAGCGCAGGCTGTGCGAACTGCTGGCACCGGGCGCCCTCACCGTCGTCGAGTGCGCGGCCCATCTGGACCTGCCGGTCAGCGCCACCGTATTCCTGGCCACGGACCTCGCGGCCGCCGGACTTCTGCTCACGCGACCGCCGATACCCAGTGCCGGGGAGATCGACCGGTCGCTCGTCGAGAGGCTGCTCGTTGGACTCCGCTCCCTCCACTGACCGGACCGGCGTCGGCTATCTGCCGACAGCCGCCCGGACCCTGATGAAGATCGTCGTCACGGGTCCCTTCGGCGTGGGCAAGACGACCCTGATCCGTACGCTCTCCGAAATAGCCACCCTCCATACGGAGGAGGCGATGACCCAGTCCAGCACCCTGCTCGACGACACCGCCGGGCTCCCCGACAAGACCACCACCACGGTCGCCATCGACTTCGGACGTCTCACCGTCCTGGACGACCTGGTGCTCTACCTGTTCGGCACACCCGGCCAGCAGCGGTTCCTGCCGCTGTGGGAGGACATCGCGCGGGGCGCGCTCGGCGCGCTCGTCCTGGTCGACACCCGGCGGCTCGGCGACTCCTTCGCGGTCATGGACATGGTGGAGGAGCAGGGGCTGCCGTACGCCGTCGCGGTCAACCGCTTCCCCGACGCGCCCGCCCACAGCGACGAGGTGCTGCGCAAACACCTCGACCTCGCCCCCGGGACCCCGCTGATCCAGTGCGACGCCCGGGAACGGCGCGGCAGCATCGACGCCCTGATCGCGCTGGCCGAACACGTGCTGACCCGACTGCCGCGACCCGAGGACCCGTCATGACCCTGTTCGCACAGCCGCCGCAGCCCGTTGCGCTGTACGGCCCCGACTTCGCGGCCGACCCGCACGGCCACTACCGCAGGCTGCGCGAGGACGGCCCCCTGGCACAGGTCCGGATCGCGCCCGGCGTGGAGGCGATGCTGGTCACGGACTATCAGGCGGCCGTCGACCTGCTGCGCGACACCCACACCTTCAGCAAGGACCCCCGCGACTGGCAGGCGACGGTCCCGCCCGACTCGCCGGTGCTGCCCGTGCTCAGCCACCGTCCCACCGCGCTGTTCAGCGACGGCGAGGAGCACGCCCGCTACCGCGAAGCCATCAACGACAGCCTCGCGCTGATCGAACCGCACATCCTGCGGGCGGAGGTGGCCGGGGCCGCCCAGCAGCTCATCGGGGAGTTCGCGGCCACCGGCACCGGCGACCTCATCGCCCAGTACGCCCGACGGCTCCCGCTGCACGTCTTCATCACCTGGTTCGGCGTCGCACCCGACGACGGTGAACGGATCATCGACGGCATCGGCGGCATGATGAACTCGGCCCAGGGCGCCGCCGAGGCGTACGCCGACCTCATCGACGTCGTCACCCGGCTCGTCGCCGACCGGCGCGCCCGTCCGCGCCGCGATCTGACCTCGTACCTGCTCGCACATCCGGCCCGTCTCGACAACGACGAGACGGTCCGGCAGATAACCCTGGTGATGAGCGCGGGCCACGACCCCACGACCAACCTCATCGGCAACTCCATCCTGCACATGCTCACCGACGAGCGGTACGCGGGCTCGCTGCACGGGGGAGCGATGACCGCGCACGAGGCGATCAACGAGGTCCTGTGGCAGGAACCGCCGATCGCCAACCTGGCCGCGCACTACCCGCGCCACGACACCGAGTTCCACGGGGTGCGGCTGCACGCCGGACAGCTGGTCCTGGTCTCCTTCGGCGCCGCCAACACCCAGTCCGCCGTGGTCACACCGGAAGAAGGGGTCCGTTCCGGGGCCAGCGCCCACCTCGCCTGGTCGGCGGGGCCGCACCGGTGCCCCGCGAAGCAGCCCGCGCTGCTCATCGCGATGACCGCGATCGAACAGTTCACCAGCCAGCTGTGCGACGCGGAACTCACCGTTCCGGTGAGCGAACTGCTGTGGCGGCCCGGCCCGTTCCACCGGGCCCTGGCACACCTTCCGGTTCGCTTCACACCGCTGGACACGACACCCGCCGCCGGCCCGGACGCGGGCTCCGCGACCGTCTCCGGCAGCACTCCGAAGGTGTCGATCGGGTCCTGAACCGTGTCGCTGGTAGGCCGAACGGGTGAGGGGCGAGAGAATTGCCCGATGAACAGTGAGCGCAGCCGGCGCAACGCCGACCGATGCACAGACGGAGTGGTCCGGTGAGCAGGTACGACAGGTATGACGTCACCGACGAGCAGTGGGAGGGACTGGCCCAGGTCGTACCACTGCGCAGCCGCAACGAGTGGCCCTCCCGGGTGGACCACCGGACGGTCCCGGAGGAGCGGGAGAGCGCCGAGCAGCGGCGCATGGTGGTGCTGCGGGTCCAGGTCTTCGCGGACGCGCGCGAGGTGGCCGAGTACCTGGTCGGGCAGGTTCCGGTGCTGCTCGACCTGACCGGCGCGGAACCCGATGTGGCCAAGCGGATCCTGGACTTCACCAGCGGTGTCGTCTTCGGTCTCGGGAGTGGGATGCACCGGGTGGACCGGAACGTCTTCCTGCTGTCGCCCATCGGCATGGAGGTCGAGGGCGTGACGGCGGCGGGTGTGCCGGGAGCCTGAAACGTGGTGAGGTCTACCCCGTTGGGCGGTGTGCCATGCGGGCGGGGGAGGCGGTTCCTTCGATGGAAGGACGAGCGCTCCGGCGGAACGGTTCGGCGGGCAGGCGGGTGCATACGGTCCTTGGCATGACCGCACCCAGCCTCCGTGCCGTTCCGCCCTGCGCGGGTCCTTCACAGTCACCCGGCGCCGACTCCGCCCGTTGGTCCAAGCGTTGTGCCGGACCCGTCGTGACCGAGTTGCGGCTCTCCGCCTTCGCGGCGCACGTGGGCACGGTCCTGCCGCTGGCCCCGCTCACCCTCCTCAGTGGTACGTCGAGTGTGCTGCGGGCCTACGAGGCGCTGTCCCGGCTGGCCGCCGGGGCGCCGCTCGACGAGGTCTTCCCCGACCCGGCGGGGTGCGTGCCCGAAGGGGCCGGGGCCGACCGGCAGGGGCGGCGCTGCTTCCGGATCGGGTGCACGGCGGACGGCCCGGCCGGCCCGGTCCGGCTCGAACTCGCCATCCAGGCCGAGCCCTCCCTGCGGATCGTCGGGGAGCGGCTGACCCTGGCCGGGGTGACCCTGCTCAGCACCGTGCTGCGCGATCCGGGGCAGTCGACGCTCCAGGCGGCCTGGCACACCGCCGACGAGCTTCCGGTGACACGGGAACGGCTGCCGGACGACCGGCTCGGCACGGCGCTGCTGCCGTTGCGGGTCGCGGGCCGGACGCCGGGCCAGCTACAGGTGCTGGCCGCCGCCGAACAGCTGGTCGTCGCTCTGCGCCCGGCCTTCGTCTGCGAACCGCGGCCTCATCGGATGCGGACACCGGTGCCGCCGGGCGAGGGCCGGCTCCGCCGCGACTGCGGGAACCTCGCGGCGGTTCTGCACGCCGCGTACAACGGGCAGGGGCGCGCGCGTGGACGTGGGCGCGGCGATGGGGCCGGACACGGGGGCAGTTACGGGACCGGTTACGGGGACGGGTACGCGTCCGGGCGCCGTCATGCCCGGCTGGTCGCGCTGGCGGACGCCGGATGCGCGCGCCCGGTGACCGGGCTCCGCGTCGAGCGGCTCGCGGACGGGCGGGTCCGCACGGTCCTGGCCAGGGGCGACGGACCCGGCACCCCGCTGGAACGGCTCGGTGACGGCGAACTGCGTTACCTGGCACTGGGCGTGGCCCTGCTCATGGGCCCTGGGACGGACCCGGCGGATGCCGGCTCCGAGGTGCCGGCGGCCCTGCAGACCCGAACGGTGCTGACCGACGGGTTCGACCGCGATCTGGACGGGCGGCAGAGCCGGGAGCTGCTGACCGAGGCGGCCTCGGCGGTGGCCGGTGGCCGGGTCCGGCTGCTCGGCACGGTGACGGAGGCGGGTGCCGCACGGGCCCGCGGGACGGCCGGAGCGACGGTGGTAGACCTGGAACCGTGACAGAACTCGACGTACCCGCCCTGCAACGACGGCTCGCCGCCTTCGCGGCCGCACGCGACTGGGAGCAGTACCACACCCCGAAGAACCTGGCTTCGGCGCTGAGCGTCGAGGCATCCGAACTCATGGAGATCTTCCAGTGGCTGACGCCGGAGCAGTCGGCCCGCGTGATGGAGGAGCCCGGTTCCGCGCACCGGGTGTCGGACGAGGTCGCTGATGTCCTCGCCTATCTGCTGCAGTTCTGCGCGGTGCTGGACATCGATCCGCTCGCGGCGCTGGCGGCCAAGATCGAGCGGAATGAGGCGCGCTTCCCGGCCACGAAGGGTTCGGATACGGCCGTTCGTCACTCTTCGGAGTGATCAACTTATTCACAGTCGACAAGGTGTCCACAGATTTCCGAAATCCTCTGGCTTTTCGGTACCACCGCCCTCACTGTGGGTAATGGAAGAGGTGAGCGGGTTTTCGTACCGAACGGGGGCAACACATGGAAGCGGAGCGGTTGGTAGCGGTCATCAGGCAGGCGCTGGCCCGGAGCAGGGGCACGCCGGACATCATCGCCGAGGCCTGGCAGGCCCAGGCCCTGGCGCAGGCGGTCGGAAGCAGGCTGGCGGCGAGCGGCCCCAAGGAGTTACGGGGCGAGGCGGGAGGCCTCAGCGAGATCGGCGGAAGAAGCAACGGGGCACTGGACCACCCGGCGGCGCGGGCCGGGGTGGCCAGGGCGGCGCAGCTCTCCGAGGTGGCTGACCCGCGCGCCGCGCTGACGGGCCTCGGCGCGCTCCTGGGGGAGGTGGGGATCGCCCTGGTCGGGGTGGCGTGCGAGACGGATGAACAGGGCCTGTACTGGCAGTGCATGGAGGCGATCGACGCCGCCGACGAGTCGACGGACCGGGTCCACGGAATGCTCCGGCTCCTCGACGAACGCGACCGTGAGCGCCGGGAGGATCTGGAGCGCAGCAGGGAGCGGGATGGCCCCCACGGAGTGCTGCACGGACCGGCGGGCCCGGCTGCCGGACGGCCCTGAGCCGTCCCCTGCGCCCGGGGCGATCGGGACACCGCGACGGCGGAGCGGCGGCGAAAGGGAGCGGGAGAA